>DATCDK010000188.1:0-2670 GCA_036510735.1 Acidothermaceae bacterium
AGCTCGAGCGCAAGACGACGGTGACTGAAAGTGCCGCAGAAGCGGGATTCGACATTGCGCTGAACCGGATTCGGGCTGCCAACACGGGCGTTTTGGCGACCGATCCCTACACGGGTCAGCCGTACCTTCCCGGAAACAGTACGCTGCTGCCATGCCCGACAATCACGGGCGCGGTCAACGACGGATCAGCCACCGACTCCTCCTATACCGTCAGGCTTGTCTACTACAGCAGTGATCCGAGCCTTGGGGGCGCGGCCACCATCGCGTGCACCGGTGGTAAGCCGGCGAGCCCTCCCAGCTTCGTGCAGATCACATCAACTGGCTCGGCGAAGGACGTTTCCGGGACCCGCGTCGGTAGTGGCAACCGTGTGCTGCAGACCGTGTACGCCTTGAAGACCAACAACGCGAACGTTGCCGGTGGCACCATCCCGTTCTACAGCGATCTCACCTTGTGTTTCGCGGTCTCCGACGCGGCCAACACGGTTAAGGTGGGCGACAAGCTGACCGTGGCCACCTGCGACACCACCACTCCGATCGATCCACGGCAACTGTTCTCGTACACGCCCAACCTCGAGCTCGCCGTCTCGGCGTCGAACGGTACTGGTCCGTTGTGTCTGCAGGGTGCAGCATCGGTGCACACTGTGCCCACGCTTCAGACCTGTTCGTCATATGGGCTCCCCCCCGCAAGCCCTTACACGCTCAGTACGCAGGTATGGAGCTACAACGACAACGGTCAGTTCCAGGCCAGCAACACGACCGACAGCGGACTTGTTTCGAACGTTTGCTTGAACCTGTACACCGGTACCCCCGGCGGTCCAACGAATCCGGCCGGGCTCGCCGCTGGCGACTTCGTTGACATTGACACCTGCGGTGCCCAGATGGTGCCGACCGCGAAGGTAGGCGCCGGGGCTGCCGGCAGCGTGCTGCGGCCGTTCCAACTAGTTAACTACCAGTACTTCGGTCGTTGCATCGACACGACGAACCAGCACGTACAGGCAACGTGGCTGATTGGCTACCCGTGCAAGCAGGACCCGCTGGCCACCAACCTGACCTGGAACCAGAAGTGGTACACCGGCGTGAGCAATGGTGACGGCGGCACCGGTGCGAACGCAGGCTACGGCGGTACCCCGAGCACCGGGGGGAACACAACCATTGCTACGACGGCGCCGGCGACGGGTTGCCAGATCACCCAAACTCAAGCCTGCCAGTTCATCGAGTACCCCAATGGCGCGAATGGCGCGAGCTCGTCATCCGCCTACTACTGCCTAGAAGCAGGGAATACCGCATCGCCGTCGGCGCCGATCAACGGCACCATCGTCACGTCTCAGCCGTGTTCCACGACTGACAACTATCAGAACTGGACATACACCAGTAACTTGTACTCGAGTTACCCTCAGCAGTACCTGATCCAGCCGTATGGCGCAGCGACAAGTCACCTGTGTCTGACGATGACCATCGGCAGCACGCCTCCAGGTCTGACATACGACACCGCGCACGCCGGCGGCGCCCCGATCCCGGCCTACGGTTACATCTCTCTCCAAACGTGCAACACTGCCGCGTCGCCTGACCTGTCGCAGAAATGGAATGCGCCGCCAAATATTGCGGTGAACCAGTTGAAGAACACCCTGGAACTCCCGAACCCGTAAGCCGAACCGCGAATTTCGTCAATGCTGCGATAGGTTTTCCGCGTGCTTGCCTTGCTGGCCGGTCTCTTCGGGTTGTTCATCGGGTCGTTCCTCAACGTCGTGATTTGGCGAGTGCCGCGCGGCGAGTCGGTGGTAAAGCCGCGCTCTAGATGTCCGCAGTGCGGTCATGACATCCGTGGCCGCGACAATATTCCTGTCGTGAGCTGGCTCTTGCTTCGTGGCCGTTGCCGCGACTGCAAGACCCGGGTGAGCGCGCGGTATCCGATCGTCGAGCTCACAACCGCCGTCCTCTTCGGTTTGCTTGCGTGGCATTTCGGGCTGCACCTGGTGCTGATCGCGTACCTGTACCTCGCCGCGATCTCCGTCGCGCTCGCGCTGATCGATATTGACGTGCACCGGTTGCCTGACGCACTGACACTGCCGTCATATCCGGTCGCGGCGGTACTGCTCACGGCCGGCGCGTTAGCCGCGCACCAGCCATTCGACCTTGCGAGGGCGGCGATCGGCGGCGCGGCACTTTTCTTGCTGTACGCGGTCTTATGGTTCGTCTACCCGCGGGGTATGGGTCTAGGCGACGTGAAGCTGGCCGGCATTCTCGGCATGTATCTGGGCTACCTGGGCTGGGGCACGCTTGCCGTGGGTGCCTTCTTCGGATTCGCGCTCGGCGGGGTGCTGGGCGTCACGTTGATGGCGATCGGGCGCGCCACCCGCAAGAGCAAGATTCCGTTCGGGCCCTTCATGCTCGCTGGGGCGATGGCTGCCGTGTTCTTCGGCAGCTCGCTCGCGCACGCGTACCTTTCCTTCTCGCGAGGCTGAGCCCGCAAACCGGCCCTCACGCGACGCCCCGAGGCGAAACCCAGCGCAATACGGGTGCCTATTTCCTCAAGGCAAGGCGTGATCGTTCCGATGCCGTCTTCTGACAAGGGACCGAAGATACCGGGTCCAACTGCGGTCGACGACCGCCGTTTTGAGGGGAAGGCATCGTGGCTGGAAGAAGGGCCGTGGGTCTCGATATCGGGACGTC
>DATCDK010000189.1:0-8107 GCA_036510735.1 Acidothermaceae bacterium
GACTTCCGGTGATGCCCACATCCGGCCGCAGCGCAGCGATGAGTTAGCAGCAGTCGTGGCAGTTGTTGACGAGGCGTACGGGCGTCCGATCGTTGCCGAGCTCGTCACCCAGTTGCAAGAGAGACACGAAGGTCCGGCAAGCGTGTCACTGGTCGCCGAACTCCACGGGGAGATCGTGGGTCATGTCCAGCTCAGCAGATGCTGGGTGGATGCGCCCGACAGGCTGGTGGAGGTCTTGTCGCTAAGCCCTCTCTCCGTTCTGCCCCGCCATCAAGGCCACGGGATCGGCGGGCGTCTCGTTCGCGAAGCGTTGCAAGCTGCACGGCAGGGCCGGTGGCCGCTGGTGTTCTTGGAGGGATCGCGCGACTACTACTCGCGTTTCGGTTTCGAGGCCGCGCATCGGCGCGGCTTCATCAGGCCGTCGCCGCGAATCCCAGAGGTAGCGTTTCAAGTCGCGATGCTGCCTGACTGGGAGCCATGGATGACCGGCGGTTTCGTCTACACCGACGTCTTCTGGGAGCTGGACTGTGTCGGGTTACGCACATCTCGCAGCTGACCACACAGTGTCACTTCGTGAATAGCAGCGTCGCGCCGGGATCGGGTGTTGTTGGGCCGGTCTGGACGCCGAGCAGGCAAGCCTTGCCGGATTCGGGATCCGCGGTGATCAGCACAGCGCTGACCGAGTAGTCGTTACTGGCGGTCGGCGCATCATTCGTCGACGGAGGGGCGATAACGATGGTGGGGAAGGTGCCGATTAGCTTGACGTGAAGCAGCGTGCCCGAGGTGCACGGTGGGCCCACGTTCGTTTCCGTCTCGGTGCCTACGCCGATCGTGGCTGTTGCGCTGGTGATCGTGGCGGCATCCTTAGCCACCTCTGCTCGGGCGATAGCGACCGCGACGTTGAATTCGTGATCGGTGAGTGAGCCGTGCGCAGGCGAGGAGCTTGAAACACCCCCGCCGTCGAAAACAACAGTGTTCGCGCTGCTCGCGCATCCGCCGATCGCGATCGCGATCGCTGCAAGTAGGCAGGCGGTTATCGATGCTGGTGGCACAAGCGGACCTACCTCTTCGTCAGATCCCGCTCGGGGACGTAATCGAGCTCGGGAAGCTCCACTCGAAGTCGCGCTCGTTCGGCCACCACCACGACGCCGGTCAAGATGATAATTCCGCCAGCGATCTCGGCGGCCGTCATGTGCTCACCGAGAACACCCCACGCAACAACCGCGCCGACGAGGATCTCGAGCGTGGCGATCACCGTTGCGGACGGCGACGGCAGATACGCGAGCGCCGACATGCCCAGCAGGTACGCCAACACCGTGCCGACAATCACGACCACGCTCAGCAGGATCCATACGGGCGTGTCATGCCCCGCGAATCGGGCCGAGTGGCCGAGCGCTGAGAACGGGAAAGTCCAGACGGGCAAGACAAGAGCGAGCACAATTGCACCGACCCCGGCCCCGTACGCCGTCAACTCCAGCACCGGCATTCGCGCGGTCCCGCGTTCGCCGATCAGGAAATAGGCCGCACATCCCAACGCGCCGCCGGCGCCTGCGACTGAGCCCCACACGTTCAGCTGAAATCCCGACCACGGCTCCGTCAGCACCACGAGCCCGATGACTGCCAGCGTGACGCCGGCCCACACTGCGCGAGGCTGCGGCCGATGTTGCAGCACCGCCGCGTACACCGCTACCAGCACTACAGACATGTATTCGAACAGCAACGCGACGCCGACCGGCAGCCGATCGATCGCAATGAAATAGCAGATCTGCACGGCGACAAAGCCGAGCGAGCCATACGCGATCACCAGCCACACATCGGCCCGCGTCCAGCGATAGGCAGGACGCCTGCTGCTCAGGCGCCGGCCGACCACAACACCGAGCATGACGACTGCGGCCATCGTGATCCGGAATTGCGCAAGCCGCAGCGGGGTCAGCTCACCGCTCGTCAGTACTGCCTTCGAGAACGGCCCGGCAGCACCGAACGAGATGGCGCTAACGATCGCAAGCGATACCCCTCGCCGCGGGTGCGGCTCCAACGGCGCCGCATTCACCAACCGATCGCTATCCACCCACCGAGGCTATCGCCGTCCGCTTATTCGATGCGCCCGGTTATCAGTTCGGCGAGGTGAGCAAGCGAGTTCGGCAGGTGCGCCGGAGGGAACGGCGGGAATCCGATCCGCTCTCGCGTGGATTGCGAAGCTGCCGACCAGTCATACGTGAGAGTGACCGCCGTGTTCGCGGTTCCACTCGGCGTGAGGTCGTAGCGCCACTTCCAGCCGCCAAAGCCTAAAGTGCCGTCGTCGGTCTCGTAGCCTGTCGCCCACGAAATTGTCCACGGCGGCTCGAATACCTCGACTCGATTGGCGGTCTGGTAGTTGCCGTCCGGGTGGCGCGGGTGGTACATCCGCATCCGGAAGATCTGCCCGGTGGCGGTCAACGGCTTGCCATCGGCAGCTTCGCAGACCCAGCCGGTGCCATCGATGGCGGCGTGCTTCTCCGGATCCGCGAGGACCGCGAAGATTGTCTCCGCCGGCGCGTTGATGACCGTCGCTGCACTCACACTGTCCTCGGCCATATCGCTACCGAAGCTCGCGAGTCGAACGGCGAGATCTGCTGTTCCAGCACGGAGTGTGCCAGTGCCGACGCTGGTCGACCGCGAGACTCGGCCACACAACGACGTGCGGAGTGGTCGGCCTGATCTCCTGATTGCAGCCGGGGCAGCGATACGTCTTAGTCGACGAGACGCCAGTCAGGCGCCGCACAATCCATTCTTCGCCGCGGGCGTCGACCTCAACGAACTGGAAACCACCGGTCAATCCGGTGTCGCCGTCTTCGTCTGCAGCAACACTGGACGCCGACCGGCGGGTCGGCCGGGTTCGGCGCGGACTCATGCCGACACCGTCAGTGCAACGCGATCCGCTCCCGCGTAGACGTTCATCGACGTCCCGCGAAGGAATCCGACCAGCGTCATGCCAACGGACTCAGCGAACTCGGCGGCCAAGCTCGACGGGGCCGACACGGCGGCTAGCACCGGAATGCCTGCTACGTAAGCCTTTTGTACCAACTCGAACGATGCGCGACCGCTGACCATCAGCACCGTGCCGGCAAGTGGCAGTCGCTTCTCACGCAGCGCCCAGCCGACCACCTTGTCGACCGCGTTGTGCCGGCCGACGTCTTCACGCAACGCCAGCAACTCGGCGTCCGGTGTGAAAAGACCCGCGGCGTGCAAACCACCCGTGCGCTCGAACACTTTCTGCGCCTCGCGCAGCTTGTCGGGTAGCGACGACAACATGGCCGGAGTCACCGACGTACGGTCAGCGTGCAGATCGAAACGCGACCGAACCGTCACGGCGTCGATGCTTGCCTTGCCGCAGACACCACACGAGCTGGTCGCGTAGAAGTTGCGCGCCGCACTCGCGTCGACCAACGGCGCCTCATCTGACAGCACCAGGTCGATCACGTTGTAGGTGTTGCGACCCGCGTCGTCGGCGCCCGCGCAGTAGCGCAAACCTGAGAGATGGGCGGGGTCGGTGAGCAGACCCTCTGTCCAGGCGAAGCCCGCGACGAGATCGAAATCGTCGCCCGGAGTCCGCATGGTGACCGCCATCGACGTGCCGCCGAGACGGATCTCCAGAGGCTCCTCGACCGCCAGCGTGTCAGGGCGTTGCGCCCCGACCCCGTCGTCGAGGTGCAGCACCTGACGCCGCTGCGTAACCCGTCCCATACCACCCAGGGTATCCGCGCCAAGCCCGTGCGGTCGCCGAGCGAACACTCAGCTGGACGACGCCTTGGGCGATGTCGTGGGCGAAGTGCTGGGCGAAGTGCTGACCGGCGGACCGCTGCTAACCGGCGCGGAGGGCAACCCGGACGACGGTGGTGTCGGCAGTTCGGACGACGGCACGCCGGCCCACTGCTGCACGACGCGGTGGAACGTCGACGAAACGCCCGTGTTGCTGGTCCACTTCACGTCGAACACGATCTGGTCAGCCGGACCCGTCGCCGCGATCGCTTGCCAAAACGATGCGCTCTGACCGGGCTTCAACGTTCCGACGTCACAAACCAGCCCACCGGTCACCGGCTTGCAGCTGGTCGTGAAACCAATGAACTGGAAGCCCGTCTCGTTGCCGGCCGCCATCGCGTAGGCGTTCACCACGGTGAAGCTGCCGCCGTGCGTGGTGACCGAGCCCTTGTTGGTCACGGTCATCGTGACCCTCGCGGGGTCACCATCGATGACGGACGCCGGGGTGGTGACCGTCGCGACCAGGCCCTTCGCGGTAGCGGTCGGTTTAACCGTGGGCGTCGGTGCAATCACCGGCACCGTCGAGGCGGACGCCGAGGCGGCGGGCGAGAGCGACGTGAGCGCGCTGCTGGCAGCAGCGTCCGGACTCGGACTGACGGCTGGCAGCGACGGGACGGGTCCGACGGTCGAATCGGACGCTGTCGTCGTCCAGACGTGTACCCCGACCGCGGCCGCGACCACGAACGCGGCCGCGGTCAGGGCGCTTGTTGTCATCCGCATTTGCCGACGTCGGTGCACACCGGCGACAACGGCTTGCAGGCGGTCTGCGCGCGGCTGCGGCGCATCGCTGGCCAGCCGACGCAGGGCGTTGGCAATGAGTGGGTCGCGTTCGTCGCTCATGCGCCCTCCATCCCAGTCGCGAGAGCTGTCTGGGCATCTTGCATTGGCTCGGCAAGCGCCAGCCGCAGTCGTGCGAGTGCGCGGGCGTTTTGGCTCTTCACTGTTCCGACCGAACATCCGAGTAATGCGGCGACCTGGTTTTCTGACATGTCCTCGTAGTGCCGCAAGACGACGACCTTGCGCTGCCCGGCGGTGAGGCTGCGCAGTGCGATCGTCAGCCGGTCGCGTTCAGCGAAGGCCTCGGTCGCGTCGTCGGCACCGCGATCAGTGACGTCGCTCGTGAGCGATTCACGGCCACGATGGCGCCGCCACCAGGACGTGCGGGTGTTGACCATCACCCGGTGCACGTACGCCATCGGGTCGTCCTGCCGGATCGATGCCCATTTCGGCATCGTCTTTTCCAGGGCGGCCTGCACAAGATCCTCAGCCGCGTGTCGATCCGCCATGAGCAGCCACCCAAGCCGGAGCAGCGCCCGCTCGTTCGCGCGCACGAAATCAGCGAACTCGGCGTCGATGACGGCCACCGCGACCCCTTTCGCTGACTCGCCCGGGTAGACGCAACCGGTCGCCGCAAGGTTGTCACAGAGCCCCACCCGCCGCCGTCCAATCAAGGGTGCGCCGGAAGTTGATCACGTTAGGCAGCCGTATTGGTCCTTAGGCAGGTACCTACGCCTGCCTCGGCTAGATGTCGGCTGCCTGAGGCTCGCTGGCCTACGAGGAGGCGGCTGCAGAGGGGGGCGCTGCGGCGGCCGACTCCGCTGCAGACGCCGCGCCTGCCGATGCCGAGGCGGATGCCGATGCCGCAGCGGCGGCCGCGTCGAGGGCGCTCAGATCGGGCGTCGTGTTGCCGCTGCCAAAGATGCGGTTGCACAAGGTGCCGACCGCGATCGCCGCGTCTTGGTAGAGGTTCTCGGCGATGTGGGTGGTGCCGTTGGCCGCGGATTCGAGCGTCCCGATGTCGGTCATCTCCTCGTCCACCCCAGTCGCGCAATAGACGTCGCCCTTGAGCGCGCTGAGACTTCCGCCGCCCTTCTCGCGACTTGCTTTGTCACCGACACCTGGCACGGTGACCACTCCGTCCGTGTCGTTCTTCACGTCAGAGTCGTACGCGCCCGCCGTTCCCGAGCCCTTGAGGACCTCGACAGAGACGGTGTTGCCGTCCCCAGTGCCGTTTGAAAAGTCGCAGGTCTCGCCGCTGAGGCCCTCGACGTTCAGTACCGTCACATCGTCCTTGGTGACCTTGTCGCCAATGAACGGCTGGACCTGGGCAAACGTGAGTTGGTCACATGTCACTGCTGGCTTGCCACTTGCGGCGGCATCACTTTGCCCCGCACCCCCGGCATCGCTTGCCGCTGCGCCTGCGGCCGCCGCAGCGCTACCCACAGCGGCAGCTGACGCGTCGCCCGCGGCGGGGGCCGACTTGCTTGACGAACCGCTGTGACACCCCGCGAGCAGGAGGGCTGTCATCGCCGTCGCTGCAGCCACAGAGAAGCGCGCGAGGTGAAATGGCTTGTGCATGGCAGGCTCCCAGGGGTCGGAAAGTGTTGTCTCAGCACATTCCAGAGCGACCGCGTAACGTCCAGGTAATTGCTCGCGCGAGGAGGTGCGCCGTGACTGCCGAAGAGAACGTCGCCCGGGTTCGGGAGGCCTATGCCGCCTACACCCAGGGCGACACCGCGACGTTGCTCGACATGGTCGACGCCGACCTCGAGTGGACCTACTTAGATCCGGCTACCGTCAATCCGTCGCCGCAGATCTGTCACGGTCGCGGCGAGCTGAGAGTCGCACTCGCGCGGCAAGCCGATCGCGGTCTTCGCATGGAGCTCAAGGAGATCGTCGGGCATGACGACAAAGTGCTTGTCGTCGTGCATACACCCGGTGTCGACGCCCACCGAGCCACGCCGGCGGACGACCGCAACTACGAGGTGCTGACGTTGCGCGATGGTCAGATCGTCGCCTTGCGAGCGTGCCACTCAAAGGCTGAGGCGATGACCATCGCCGGCATCGCGGACGTCGGCGCGAGTCCCACCGAACGCCGGAGAAGCACGCCGTGAGCGACCTTGATGACTGGGTGAGCGCCGTGTGCGCAGAGTTCGGGCTCGATCCCGCGGTGGCCGCTGACGTCGTCCTCGACGTCGCTCGTGACGTTGCGCACGGCGTCGAGCGACCGGCCGCGCCGCTCACGACATTTCTGCTAGGACGTGCAGTCGAGACGGGCGTACCGCTTACGGATGCGGCGGCGCGGATCAGCCTGTTGGCGGCAGGGTGGCGGCCTCCTGCGCCGCAGTGAGCTGCTCGGGGGTGTCGCAGTCAAGCGCCTCGTCGCCCACTGCCGCGACCTCCACCACCGTCAAACCTTCGGTGAGCGCACGCACCGACGCACCCCGCCAGTCGCGACCGTCGGAGCAGCGCCGAAGTGCATCGGTGCGGTAGGCAGCAAGCAGCGGCTGCCGTCGTCCAGCATCGTCGACAAGCATCGCTGCGTCGGCGTGCGCACCGGCCAATGCGTCGATCAGCTTCGGGACCGCTGTAGCGGCGAAAGGCATGTCGGCGGCGAGCACGACAACCGTCGCAGCATCGACAAACGACAAACCATGCACGATGGCGGCAGCCGGGCCGGAACCTGCGGGTTCCTCGACGGTGAACGTGACGGGCCAAGCGGTCGGACGTCGAGGGCCGACGACGATGCAATGGTGTGCGTCAGCCACCGCAGAGAGCACGCGATCGAGCAACGTGACGCCCCCGACGTCCAGGCCTGCTTTGTCGGTGCCGCGCGGATCGCCCATCCGCTGACCAGCACCGCCGGCCACGACAACCGCATCGAATGGCACGCAAGCCTCCGCCCCGATCTGGTCGCGCCCCAAGCCTACGTAGTCAGGTTCCGAACGCTCGCGACTGACCGATGAGCAGCACGCCGCCGAGCATGGCGACGAGAGACAACGACTCGAACGCGAGCGCCAGCCCTGTCGCTGCCAGGTGGTCGCCGAGCAACACCACCCCGATTACGATGCCGGCGATCGGCTGGGCAGCAGCGGTAGGGGGTAACGCCCAATCAAGTCGCCCGGCGCGAAACGAGGCCTGGGTCAGCAGTACTCCGGCGGTCGCCGATGCGAGCAACACCCACGGCCACATGGTGGGTATCAATGCGATCAGCTTGTGATGGTGGCTGAACACGATGGCGCCGCGGGTTGCGGCGTCCTGCAGCCCGTACATGACGCCAGCACCGACAGCCAGCAGGGTGCACTCCACCACCGGTGCCGTGCGGCTAGCGAGCAACTTCCCGCTACCGACAACCAGAAACGCAAACACAGCCGCGGCGGCAGTGGCAATCAGAATCGCCTGCCAGCTCGGGTCGGGCTGCTTGCCTTGCCGCGGGCTCGCGACTGTGAGAAACACCACCAGTGCAGCGATGAGGATGGTCGGCCCCGCCATCTCCTGCCAACGAGGACTGTGGTCGCTCGATAGGGCC
>DATCDK010000190.1:0-7312 GCA_036510735.1 Acidothermaceae bacterium
CTGAAGGACCGCAAGGGCGCCGACTACTTGCTCGCGCCCACCCACGAGGAACTGTTCACGCTGCTCGTCAAGGGCGAGTACTCCTCGTACAAGGACTACCCGGTCACGCTGTTCCAGATCCAGACCAAGTACCGCGACGAAGCCCGCCCGCGCGCCGGCATCCTGCGCGGCCGCGAGTTCGTCATGAAGGACAGTTACAGCTTTGACCTGGACGACGAGGGGTTGGCGAAGTCGTACGCCGACCACCGCCTGACCTACCAACGAATGTTCGAGCGGCTCGGTCTCGACTACCGCATCGTCTATGCCGTCTCAGGCGCCATGGGCGGCTCGGCGTCCGAGGAGTTCCTCGCCCCGACGCCGTCCGGCGAGGACTCCTTCGTGCAGTGTGAGAACTGCGACTACGCCGCGAATACCGAGGCAGTCGAGATCGCCGTGCCGGCGCCCGTCGATGCCGCCGACCATCCGCCGATGCAGGTTCTTGACACTCCTGACACGCCCACGATTGCGACACTCGTCGATCACCTCAACGGCCTCGATCTTGGTCGGACGTTCACCGGTGCTGACACGTTGAAGAATCTCGTGCTGAAGACGCTCGCACCTGGCACCACCCATTGGGAGCTGCTCGTCGTCGGCGTGCCCGGCGACCGCGATGTCGACCTCAAGCGGGTGCAAGGCCAGCTCGAGCCCGCCGAGGTCGCGCAGGCCGAGCCGGCCGACCTGGCGGCCCAGCCGAGGCTGGTCAAGGGCTACATCGGGCCGCAGATCTTGAAGGAACTGGGGATTCGGTACCTGGTCGACCCGCTCGTCGTCCCGGGCAGCGCGTGGGTCACCGGCGCGAACGAGCAAGGCAGGCACGCCGCGGCTGTCGTACGTGGCCGAGACTTCGAGCCGGACGGCGAGATCGGCGCCGTCGAGATCCGCGACGGTGACCTGTGCGCGCAATGCGGTGGCCGGTTGTCGATCGCGCGCGGCATCGAGATCGGCCACATCTTCCAGCTCGGCCGCAAGTACGCCACCGCGTTCGGGCTCGACGCGTTGGGTCCCGACGCCAAGCCGATCCGCATCACGATGGGTTCGTACGGCGTCGGTGTCTCCCGTGCGGTCGCCGCGCTGGCCGAGCAACACTCCGACGAACTCGGGTTGGTGTGGCCGTCGTCCGTCGCTCCGGCTGACGTCCACCTCGTCGCCGCCGGCAAGGATGATCAGCTCGCTGCCGCCGAAAAGCTCGCGACGGAATTCGCGGCCGCAGGTGTGGGTGTGCTGCTCGACGACCGTTCCGGTGTGTCGGTCGGGGTGAAGTTCAAGGACGCCGAGCTGATCGGCGTCCCGTTGATCGTTGTCGTGGGGCGTGGCCTGGTCGACGCCCTCGTCGAGGTCCGGAACCGGGCTAGCGGCGCGCGGGAGGATGTCGCGCTGCACGCCGTGGTCGCCCAAGTGGCGCGGCAGATAACGATTTGACCTGTTGATCGTATAGAGACCTTCCTAAGAAGGTCTGCGCCGAGTTAGCTAGCCTGCAACCTGCCGCCGACCGCGGCGGGCAATCAAGCGCGGCCGCCGCCACCCAGGCGCCGCGATGAGCTGGAGGAATCAATGCGTCGACAGCAGCTGTTCGCCACCGTGGCCGTCGTGGCCACCTTGAGCCTCGCCGCCGCGGCGTGCAGCTCGAGCAAACCGAAGGCAGCATCGCCCGGCAGCGGTACCGCAGCCGGGAGCGCGCCAGCCGCCGGCGGGAAGCTCCAGCAGGTCGTCCTCGGCACCACCGACAAGGTGATCTCCATCGACCCGGCGGGTGCCTACGACGAGGGCTCGTGGGTGCTGCAGTGGAACATCTACCAGTCGTTGTTGAAGATCAAGGCAGGCTCGGCGGACGTCGTCCCCGACGCGGCGAGCGCCTGCAAGTGGACGGACACCGTCACCTACACCTGCACGCTGAACCCCGGCCTGACATTCAGCAACGGTGACCCGCTTGACGCGGCAGCGGTCGTCTACTCGATCAACCGGGTCGTCAAGATCAACGACCCGAACGGGCCGTCGAGCCTGCTCTCCACGATGAAGAGTGTCGCGGCTCAGGGCACTGACACGGTGGTCTTCACATTGACCAGCCCGAACGCGGTGTTCCCGTACATCCTCACGACGGGCGCCGGCAACATCGTCGACCCGAAGGTCTTCCCGGCCGACAAGCTGCTCCCGGACGGCCCAGGCGACATCGGGTCGGGCGTGTACACGCTGAGCAAGTACACGGCGAACCAGCAGGCGGTTTTGACGCCGAACCCGAAGTACAAGGGTGACGACGTGCTCGCCAACAAGGGGTTCATCGTGCACTACGAGCAGACCCCGGCGACCCTCAAGCTCGACGTCGAGCAGGGCAATGTCGACGTCGCATGGCGCAGCCTCAGCCCGACCGACATCGCCTCGTTGCAGACGGAGACCAGCAAGGTCAAGGTCGTCAAGGGCAACGGCATCGAAATCCGCTACCTGGTGTTCAACACCTCGTTGCCGCCGGCCAAGGACCTCGCGACCCGTCAAGCGGTCGCGTACTCCATCGACCGCAACGCGATCGCGAACAACGTCTACAACGGCACTGTCACACCGCTGTACTCGATGGTGCCCGCCGGTCTGATCGGCGCCAACCAGGCATACAAGGACGCCTACGGTGCGACTCCCGACCCGGCGAAGGCGAAGGCCGTGTTGGCAGCCGCAGGCGTCACGACGCCGGTCAACATCACGATCTGGTGGACGCCGTCGCACTACGGCGCAGTGTCGGGTGACGAATACACCGAGATCAAGCGTGAACTCGAGGCAACCGGTCTGTTCAAGGTGACCTTGCAGAGCGCCGAATGGGACGCCTACAGCAAGGCGTACAACAAGGACCAGTACGCCGCGTTCGAGCTCGGCTGGTTCCCCGACTACCCGGACGCAGACGACTACCTGGCGCCGTTCTATGTCAAGGGCGGTTTCTACAACAACCACTACGACAACCCCGCGATCGACACCCTCATCACGCAAGAAGAGGGCGAGACCGACGCCACCAAGCGGACGGCCGAACTCCAGCAGATTCAGGTGCTGGCAGCCAAGGATGTTCCGACGATCCCGATCTGGCAGGGCAACCAGGTCGCGGCCACCGGACTTACGGTGACCGGCGTCGATAAGACGTTCGACCCGTCGTACATCTTCCGGATGTGGCTCATCGGTAAGAGCTAGTCGTTGGACGCCGAGGGGCCGCGTATCAGCGGCCCCTCGGCGCAGCGACACTTAGCTCAAAACCGAAAGAGGTATCCGGCTCGTGGCAACATCTGGTGGGTCGCTGCGCCGATACGCGCTGACGCGACTCGCGCTGGTTATCCCGATGATCTTGATCCTGCTCACCGTCGTCTTCTTGCTGATGCGGGTGGCGCCCGGCGACCCGATCCAGGCTGCGCTCGGCGGCAAGCTCTCCGCGGCACAGCTCGAGGAGAAGCGGCGAGCGGCTGGCTTTACCAAGCCGCTGATCGTGCAGTACGGCGAATACCTCAAGCAGGTCTTCACGCTGAATCTGGGCACCGCGATTACCGATAACCAGCGCATCACCACGGTGTTGAAGGTGAACGGTGCGGCCACACTGGAGTTGTCGTTTACTGCGACCCTGATCGCCTTGGTCATCGGCGTTCCGATCGGGTTGCGCGCCGGTCGACTGCGCGACTCCGCGTTCGACGCCGGCGGCCGGCTGTTTGGCATCATCACCTACGCCGCGCCGGTGTTCTTCGTCGGTCTGCTGTTCCAGCTGGTGTTCAGCAAGTGGCTGAACTGGCTGCCCAACTCGGGGATGCTGAGCCCGATCGACCAAGCCGAGTTGCCCGCGCATACGCATCTGTCGGTGGTCGATGCAATCTGGGATCACAACATGAGTGCGTTCGTCGACTCGCTGAAACACCTGGCGATGCCGTCGTTCACACTCGGGCTGTTGCTGTGCGGTGTGGTGATCAGATTGATCCGCACCAACTTGATTCAGACGCTTAAGGGCGACTACGTCGAGGCCGCCCGCGCGCGTGGCGTACCCGAGCACAAGGTCGTCATGCGGCACGCGTTCCGCAACGCCCTCGTGCCTGTAGTCACCGTGATGGGACTGCAAGCGGCGCTGCTGCTGTCGGGTGCGGTACTCACCGAAGAGACATTCAACTGGCCTGGCATCGGCAACCAGCTCGTCACGTATCTGAACAACCGTGACTACACCGCCGTCCAGGGCATCATCACGATCTTTGCGCTCGCCGTCGTGTTCATCAGCTTGCTCATCGACTTCGTGAACGCCGCCATCGACCCGAGGGTGCGGTACTGATGACGGCCGCGAGCATTGCGGAGCCCGGTGGTGAGTCGATCCTCGACACACCGCCCCCGACGACTTCGCGCCCGCGTGGACCGTTCGGCCGGCTCTGGCAACAGGTCAAGCAAGCTCAGGGATTCTCGAAGTGGTTGCTGTGGGTGGGCGCAGGGATCACCGCGGTTTTTATCGTGCTCGCCGTGTTCGCGCCGCTGATCGCGCCATACGGCTTCGATCAATACATGGCGCACGGTGTGCGGTTTGCGAAGCAAGGTTCGCCGAACGGCTCTCACTGGTTCGGCACCAACGTGCGCTCGGTCGACGTGTTGTCGGTGGTCATCTACGGCTCGCGCACCGCGATCGAAGTCGTTATGCTGGCAGTCGTTTTCAGTCTGTTCGTCGGTGTGCCGCTAGGCCTGATTTCCGGTTACTACGGCGGCTGGCTCGACCGCATCCTGGTGCTCATCATGGACGCACTCTTTGCGTTCCCCTACCTGCTGCTCGCGATCATCATTGCGTTCCTGTTGCAGAACAGCGTCGGCAGTGGGGTGTTGACCGCGGCCATCGCGATCACCGTCATCTACGTGCCGCAATACTTCCGCGTCGTCCGGGGCCAAGTACTGTCCGCTCGAGAAGAGCCCTACGTCGAGGCCGCGCGCGCGTTAGGCGCGCGACCACGCACGATCATGGGTCGTTACCTGTTCTTCAACGTGATCCAGTCGGTGCCGGTCATCGCCACGTTGAATGCGGCCGACGCGATTCTCACGCTCGCGGGGTTGGGCTTCCTCGGCTTCGGCATCCAACCCACGCAGGCCGCCGAATGGGGCTACGAACTGCAGCGCGGCGTCGCCGACATGGGTGCCGGTCTGTGGTGGACCAGTGTGTTTCCCGGCATCGCGATCGTTTCGCTGGTCACTGGTCTGACCCTTGTCGGCGAGGGCCTGAACGACGTGTTGAACCCGGTGCTTCGCAAGCGATCGGGACGCCGGGTGGTGCTGCCGCGCCGCGACGCTTCGGCCACGACATTGCCGACTCGCCAAGGGGACAACCGTGGCCGTGGGGAGGAGTTGGCGTGACGGCGGCTCCAGTGATTTCGGTACGCGACCTGCGTGTCTGGTACGGCACCGAGCGAGGTCCGGTGCGTGCAGTCGACGGCGTCTCTTTCGACGTGCGTGCAGGCGAGACCCTGGGTCTTGTTGGCGAATCCGGCTGTGGAAAATCCACCCTCGGCCGCGGCATCCTCGGCCTGCTGCCTAGCGGCTCAGCTGTTGACGGCAGCGTGCGCTTCCGCGATCGCGAGTTGGTCGGCGTCAAGCAAAGCGACATGCGGGAGATGCGCGGAGCCGAACTCGGACTCATCTTCCAGGAGCCAATGACCAGGCTCGATCCGCTAATGCGCATCAGCGAGCACTTCGCCGAGACGTTGCGCGCACATGAGCCCGAACTGAACTCCGAGGAGATCGACGCACGATCGATCGACACGTTGCGGCGCATGGGCATCCCGCCGACCCGCTTTCGGCACTACCCGCACGAGTTCTCCGGCGGCATGCGGCAGCGCATCATGATCGCGCTCGCCCTCGTGCTCAATCCGGCGTTCGTCGTTGCCGACGAGCCGACGACCGCACTGGACGTGCTTGTCGAGGCTCAGATCCTGTCGATCCTGGCCGGCCTGAAGCGCAACTTCGACACGTCGCTGCTGTTAATCACGCACAACCTCGGCATTGTCGCCGAGGCATGTGAGCGGGTAGCCGTCATGTATGCGGGGCGCATTGTCGAAGAAGGCGATGCGCGCCAGGTGTTCTCCGATCCCTCGCATCCTTACACCCGCGAACTGCTGCGCTCGACGATTTCGCTGTCGACGACGGCGCTGCACTACATTCCCGGCTCGCCGCCAGATCTGGTCGACCCGCCGTCCGGCTGCCATTTCCACCCGCGCTGCCCGAGTGCGATGCAGGTATGCGGAAGTCTCGATCCGGTCGAAGTGCGGGCGTCTAGTGGCCAGCGGGTGTCGTGCTGGTTGCACGGCCCCGACGAGCTGATCCCGCCCGGCGGCACCGCGCCGTTGCAACGACAGGAGTTGGCCAGTGCCGACGAAGCCTGACGATATCGAAGTCGTCGATGACACGACGCCCCTCGATGACCGGCCCGTCGTGCTCGACGTCCGCGACCTGCGGGTGCATTTTGCTCTGCGAGGTGGATTCTTCGATCGCCTGCTCGGTCGTTCATCGGGATCAGTGAAGGCCGTCGACGGTGTCTCGTTCACCCTCCGCAAGGGTGAGGTGCTCGGTTTGGTTGGCGAGTCGGGTAGCGGCAAGACCACGACAGCACGCGCGTTGCTTGGTCTCGCGCCCATCACCGGCGGGACCGTGCGATTCGACGCCGGCCCCGCGTACGGTGGCGCGATCGAACTGACGGGTTTGCGGGAGCCGCAGTTTCGTGCGGTGCGACAGGCCATCCAGCTCGTGTTCCAGGATCCACACGCATCGCTGAACCCAGCCATGGATCTCGCGACCGCAGTGGCTCATCCGCTGAAAATTCACCACATCACCAAGGACCGCGTCGAGATCGATCGGCGGGTGCGCGCTGCGTTCGAACGTGTCGGCCTCGCACCGGTCGATCAGTACCTGCACAAGTACCCGGCAGACCTTTCCGGCGGGCAGAAGCAACGCGCTGTGCTCGCCCGCGCCATCATGTTGAACCCCGCGCTACTCGTCGCCGACGAACCGGTGTCGATGCTCGACATGAGCGTGCGCGCCAAGATCCTGCAGCTGATGCTCGACCTGAAGCGCGATCTCGGGCTCACGTACCTCTACGTCACCCACGACCTTGCGACGGCGAAGTTCTTCTGCGACACGATCGCCATCATGTATCTGGGTCGCATCGTCGAGATCGGTCCGGCCGCGCAGATCTACGCCGACCCCAAGCATCCCTACACGCGTTCATTGCTCGCGGCGATCCCCGAGCCTGACCCGAGTCGCGCGGTGCCACGTAACTTGCCGCGCGGCGAGGTACCCGACG
>DATCDK010000191.1:0-37627 GCA_036510735.1 Acidothermaceae bacterium
TCCGCTTGTACTTGATTCGACCGCCGTCCTCGCGATGCACTTGGTGGAAGGCGATGTCCTTCTCCTCCGTCGCCGAGTACACCTTGACGGCAATGCTGACCAGGCCGAAAGAAATGGACCCTTTCCAGATGCTGCGCATGAGCCTTCCTTCGTCCGTGAAGCACTAGACCGTGCCATCAAGCAAAGATGCAAACGAAAAGTCGGACAAGACGACCGTTCAGGTAGGCGACCGCCGGCTGGCCATCACCAACCTCACCAAAATCTTGTACCCGCAAACAGGATTCACCAAGGGCGAGGTTCTCGACTACTACGCCCGCGTTGCGCCGGTGCTGCTCCCGCATCTCGCCGGGCGTCCGCTGACCCGCAAACGCTACCCCAACGGTGTAGATGGCCCTTCGTTCTTTGAGAAGAACGCGCCGCGCGGCACACCCGAGTGGGTTCGAACGGTCACCCTTCCGGTGCCCGGAAGCACCATGAACCGCGAAACCATCGATTTCGTCATCGTCGAGGACCTACCGACCCTGGTCTGGACGGCAAATCTCGCCTCCCTTGAACTGCACGTGCCGCAGTGGAAAGTAGGGCCACGCGGCGGCGTCCAGGATGCAGATTTGCTCGTGCTCGACCTCGACCCCGGACCACCCGCAACGATCGTCGAATGCTGCGAAGTTGCCCTGCTGCTTAAGGAAATTCTGGAGTCGGACGGGCTGACGGGTTACCCGAAGACGAGTGGCTCCAAGGGCATGCAGCTGTATGCGCCGCTTCGCCCCACGCCGGCCGACGACACCCGGCTTTACGCGCGATCACTTGCTCGGCGGCTCGAAAAACAGCGGCCCGACCTGGTGGTGTCCGACATGACCAAGGCGCTTCGCCACGGCAAGGTGTTGGTCGACTGGAGCCAGAACGCGGCCGCCAAGACAACCGTCGCGCCGTACTCGCTTCGCGCCCGCCCTGAGCCGACCGTCTCGACCCCCGTCACCTGGGACGAGGTCGCCGCCTGCCGCTCGCCCGAGGAGCTGGTCTTCTTGTCCGACGCGGTCCTCGAACGAGTAGAGGCGGACGGCGATTTGCTGGCCGATCTGGTCACGCTGACCACCAAACAACGGCCCAAGCTCCCTGCCAGCGCCGCGTCCGCCGCAGACGGCGCGCCGTAACGGTACGTTCTAACCGTCGGGGTGGGTACGAGTAAGCGGGCGGAGCATGACCGTGGAAGTCAAGATCGGTGTCCAGTACGCCGCGCGCGAGATCGTCGTGGAGAGCTCGCAGACCCCCGAGGCCGTCGAGGACCTGATCACCGCAGCGGTCAAGGCCGGTGGCCTGCTGACGCTCGCGGACGAGCGCGGCCGCCGGGTCCTGATCCCGGTCGAGAAGCTCGCCTACGTCGAGATCGGCGAAGCGAACGAGCGCAGGGTCGGCTTCGGCACCGCGATGTAGCTCGTCGGCCGGAGGCCGAGTTGTAGCGGCGTGTTCCGGTCCCGTCTAGGCGGATAGACCCAGTGCCGCCATGCGGCGCATGTGGGCGTCGGTGATCCGGGTAAACGTGCGCATCAGTTCACTGATGTCGGCGTTCGCGCCGGCGACTCCCCCGACCAGCAACGTGACGAGCGCCTCGCGTTCAGCGCACACGGCTTGGGCCTGCGCGAGCGCCTCGCCGACGATTCGGCGGCCCCACAATGCGAGCCGGCCGGCGATGGTCGGGTCGGCCGCGATGACCTGCCGTACCCGCTCGACCGCGAACTCGGCGTGGCCGGTGTCGGCGAGTACCTCGAGCACGAGAGCACGCGCGGTGGGGTCAAGGAGCTTCGCAATCTCACGGTAGAAGTCGGCAGCAATGCCGTCGCCGACGTAGGCCTTGACCAGACTCTCGGCCCAATCGCTGGGTGCGGTCTGGGCATGAAAAGCCTCAAGCGGGACGACGAATGGCGCCATCGCCTTCTCGGCTCCCACGCCCATCCCGTCGAGGTGCCGCTCGAGTAGCTGGTAGTGCCCGAACTCTGCGGTCGCGAGGCGTGCCAGCGCCGCTTTGTCTTCGAGGGTGGGTGCCATTCGCGCGTCGTAGGCGAGCCGCTCGAACGCGACGAGCTCGGCGTAGGCCAGCACACCAAGCAGGTCGGTGACGGCGTCGAGGTACGTCGGATCGGCCAGCAGGTCGATCTCGGGAATTTGTTCCTCGCTCACAAGTGGAAGCTTAGAGCGCGCCAACGTGGTCGTGCAGTGGTAGCGCTGCCGAGCGTGCCGAAAGCTTGGCGACCGCTCGCACGGTAGACTCAGCGTTGCCAAGGGCGACCGCCCGGACCCGCGAGCCGCGCTGCATCCGTCTTCATGCACGATTCCAGCGCCCGCCAGACGGTCCGGACCGCAGGTCGGCCCCTTTTGAGAGGTTCCGTTCTGACCACGTTTGCCGAACTCGGGATTGTTCCCGAGACCGCCGGGGCCCTAGAAGCCGTCGGCATCACCATCCCGTTCCCCGTTCAAGCACTGGCGATTCCGCTGGCGCTGACTGGCACCGACTTGATCGGCCAGGCCAGAACAGGCACGGGCAAGACTCTTGCGTTCGGAGCGCCATTGCTCCAGCTCATCGAGTTCGTCGACGATCATCGCCCGCGGGCACTTGTCGTCGTCCCGACCCGCGAACTCGCGATCCAGGTCGCCGCCGACCTTGTCGTCGCAGGCAAAGGCCTGGGCGCTCGCGTGCTCGCCGTCTACGGCGGCCGGTCCTACGAACCGCAGGTCGCGGCGCTCAAGGCGGGCATCGACGTCGTGTCGGGCACGCCCGGGCGGCTGCTCGACCTGGCTCGACAGGGCCACCTCGACCTTTCCGCGATCCAGATCCTGGTGCTCGACGAAGCCGACGAAATGCTCGACCTTGGCTTCCTGCCCGACGTCGAGCGCATCCTCGCGCTGACGCCGGCAACCCGCCAGACGATGCTGTTCTCGGCGACGATGCCGGGTGAAGTCATCTCGCTGTCCCGCAAGTACCTCAAGCAGCCGACCCGGATCCGCGCCGAGGAGCCCGACGAGGGCCGCACGGTTCCAGAGACCGCGCAGTTCGTCTACCGCGCGCATTCGATGGACAAGCCCGAGGTGCTCGCGCGCATCCTGCAGGCTGACGGGCGTGGACTTGCCATGGTCTTTTGCCACACGAAGCGACAGTGCGACAAGCTCGCGGCCGACCTCTCCGAACGCGGCTTCGCAGCCGCCGCGGTACATGGAGACCTCGGTCAGGGCCAACGCGAGCAAGCTCTGCGCGCCTTCCGAGCGGGCAAGGTCGACGTGCTCGTTGCGACCGATGTGGCGGCCCGCGGTATCGACGTCGAGGGCGTCACTCACGTCATCAACTACTCCTGCCCCGACGACGAAAAGACCTACCTGCACCGCATCGGGCGCACCGGTCGGGCGGGCGCGTCCGGCGTTGCCGTCACGCTGGTCGACTGGGACGATCTGGCCCGCTGGAAGTCGATCAACAGCCTGCTCGATCTGTCGTTCCCTGACCCGCCGGAGACGTATTCGACCTCCGACGAACTGCACGAGCAGTTGGGCATCCCGCGCGGAGTGACCGGCGTCCTGCCGCGTGCCGATCGCACGAGGGCTGGCCTCGGCGCCGAAGTCCTCGAAGACTTGGGCGAGACCGGGCGGCCACGACGCACTGCAGCCGCTGGGTCGTCGTCCGGACCCCGAAGCGGTGGCCGCACCGAGCGCGACCGGGCCCCGCGCAAGCGGGCCGCGGCCTCAACCGATGCGGCAAAGCCAGCACGGACACCTGCCGCGCCTGATGGCTCAGCAACCCGCCCTCGTCGCCAACGGACGAGGTCCGCGCAGTCCACCACAGCCAGCGCGTCGCCGAGTGCATCCGGGACGCCCTCGGCCGCCGAGGGCACCGGCCCTGCCGCAAGTGACGGGCCGCGGCGTCGGCGATCGCGTGGCGGTCGCGGACGCTCGGGCGGCAGCGCCAACAGCTAGCCGGACGGCGTTTCACCCCCACGACGGGTTCAAGTCATTCAAGCCAGCGGCCTTGCATACCGACGTTCCAGTCGGGCGTATGCGAGGAGGACCCGTGGTACTGCGGACCGTGGCCGGGCGTCGCACCGGTGAAAGCACAGAGGACCTTGAGTCGTGGCTGGTGCAGCTGCAAGGCTGCCCGCCGGTGACCAGGACCGTGCTGACCACGTGCACGAACGCCGTCCATGGCGGTGAGCCCTCGACCTGGTTCTACGTCGAAGCCGATGCAGAGACCGCGGTCGCCCGTCATCGCTGCATGAGCTGTGGCGACAGCCAGGACGTGCTCGACTCCGCTGAACACTGGAACTTCCCGCGCATGTGGGCCTGCCCGAGCTGCTCGCAGTCGATCGCCGAAATCGCATCGGGTCTGCACACCGACGAGCACGGCTCGGTGAGTTGGCTCGCCCTCGCCGCGCGCTGCGTTGACTGCGGCACCATCGATGGCTTGACCGACTTCACTCTCGACGCCGTGCCGGCGGACGAGGTCTTGCGCCAGCTGTAGCGCACCAATCTCCTACGCGGCCGTCAGGTCGCGTTCAGGTTCACTCCAGGCCCGCACGCGATTGTCGTCGCATGACAACAATGCAGCTGCCGGGTGAACTGATCGATGTCGAGGCAGCCAGTGCCCCGGCGATCGAGATCGTCATTCCCGTGCACAACGAAGCACACGATCTCGAGCCGAGCGTTCGGCGCTTGCATACATACCTGACCACGACATTTCCCTTGTCGTTTCGCATCACCATCGCCGACAACGCCAGCACCGATGGCACGTGGGCTATCGCGTGCGCACTTGAAGCCGAACTGGCGAACGTGCACGCGACCTACCTGAACAAGAAGGGCCGCGGCCGCGCCCTGCACACCGTGTGGTCGGCAAGCGCCGCGGACGTCGTCTGTTACATGGACGTCGATCTGTCGACCGATCTGTCTGCGTTGCTGCCTCTGGTTGCACCGCTTCTTTCGGGACACAGCGACGTCGCCATCGGCACCAGGCTTGCGCGCTCGTCACGCGTCGTTCGTGGACCTAAGCGTGAGGTCATCTCGCGGTGCTACAACGTGCTATTGCGGACGACGCTCGCTACCCAATTCTCCGATGCGCAATGCGGATTCAAGGCGATGCGAGCCGACCGAGCACGCGAGCTGCTACCGATGGTGCAAGACAACGGTTGGTTCTTTGACACCGAACTGCTGGTACTCGCCGAGCGGTCAGGCATGCGGATTCACGAGGTGCCGGTCGACTGGGTCGACGATCCAGATTCGCGCGTCGACATCGTTGCGACGGCGATCGCCGATCTTCGCGGCATCGCCCGGCTGACTCGTGATCTCGCGCGTGGCCGGATACCGCTGCGGGCACAACGCGTCGAGGTCGGCAGCGGGCCGCTCGGCGTGCAGCTGTTCCGGTTCTGCGGTGTGGGTATCGCCAGCACGATCGCGTACGTCGCGCTCTTTCTCGTTGCGCGCACGGCAATGTCGGCCACGTGGGCAAATGCGATCGCGTTGCTGATAACGGCTATTGGCAACACCGCAGTCAACCGCTCCTTCACGTTTGGAGTTCGCGGCCGGACTGCACGACTACAACACCAGCTCCAAGGACTCGCCGTCTTTGGCATCGGTCTCGCACTGAGCACCGGAGCACTCGCAGTCGTGCACGCAGTTGCACCGCATGCAGGGCGATCGATCGAAGTCGCGACGCTCGTGCTCGCCAATCTCGCCGCCACCATTCTTCGCTTCTTGCTGTTCCGATCGTGGGTCTTCCGCAGGCCATCAGCAGCACATTCGCCCCGTACCTCCGCTACGACCGTCAAGGAGTTTTCATGACCACCACCGCGCCCGCGATGAACACGGCGCCGACCGTCTCGACCGGGCCCGCCACGCCCGGTGATGTCGGGCCGGGACGCATGAAGCGCCTGGTACGTGGCCGGCCGAGCGATCCGGCATGGGTGCGGCCATCGCTGTTCGCGCTGCTGATCGGGACGGCGTTCCTCTACATCTGGGGCCTGGGTGCTTCGGGTTGGGCGAACTCGTTCTACTCAGCGGCCGTCCAGGCCGGGTCGAAGAGCTGGAAGGCGTTCTTCTTCGGCTCTTCGGATGCGGCGAACTTCATCACGGTCGACAAGCCACCGGCGTCGCTGTGGGTGATGGAGATCTCGGCGCGCATCTTCGGCGTGAATGCGTGGAGCATCCTGGTGCCGCAGGCCCTTGAGGGCGTGGCCACGGTGGCCGTTCTCTATGCAACGGTTCGACGGTGGTTCACTCCTGCCGCGGGATTGCTCGCCGGCGCCGTGCTCGCCCTCACACCAGTTGCCGTGTTGATGTTCCGCTTCAACAACCCGGACGCCCTGCTCGTTCTGCTACTCACAGTTGCCGCCTACGCGGTAACAAGGGCACTGGAAGCTGCCAGTACTCGCTGGCTGGTGTTGGCCGGATCTCTGGTCGGTCTGGGATTCCTGGCGAAGATGATGCAGGCGTTTTTCGTCGTCCCCGCATTCGGTCTTGTGTACTTGCTTGCAGCACCGACGCCCGTTCGCCGCAGGATCTGGCAGTTGCTCCTTGCGGGTGTCGCGATGTTTGTCGCGGCGGCGTGGTGGGTCGTTGCAGTCACGTTGACGCCGGCCAGCGCACGTCCCTACATCGGTGGGTCGCAACACAACAGCATTCTTGAGCTGATCTTCGGTTACAACGGCTTCGGTCGCCTGACCGGCAACGAGACAGGCAGCGTCACTGGTGGTGGCGCGGGCGCTGGTGGCGGTGGTACCGGCGGCGGCAGCATGTGGGGTCCGACGGGCATCACGCGGCTCTTCGGCTCGCAGATGGGCACCCAGATCTCATGGCTGATCCCGGCCGCATTGGTCGCGCTGCTCGGAGCGTTGTGGCTCTCGCGCCGCGAGGGACGCACCAGCAAACTGCGCGCTGCGACCGTGCTGTGGGGCACCACGTTGATCGTGAGTGGCCTCATCCTCAGCTTGAGCAAGGGCATCATTCACCCGTACTACACGGTTGCCCTCGCACCGGCGATCGGTGCACTCGTCGGCATCGGCGGCACCGAACTGTGGCGCCACCGCGAGCACTGGACGTCGCGCGTATTCCTGTCGATCGCGATCGTGGTCACGACGTGGTGGGCACACGTGCTTCTGCGCCGGACGCCGACATTCGAATCGTGGTTGCGGCCGACGATCCTCGTTGTTGGTCTCGCTGCCGCGTTGGCGGTTCTGTTCATCGGACACATGAAGCGCGGCGTCGCGGGCGCCATCGCTGCGGGCTCGATGCTGACGGCAGTTGGCGCGCCGGTCGCGTTTGCTCTCGACACCGCGAGCACGCCGCACACCGGCTCAATCCCGACGGCCGGCCCGTCATCAGGCCAAGGCGGACCCGGCGGTTTCGGTCGTGGTGGGTTCGGCACGCCACCGACCGGGACGACGGGCGGGAGACCACCGACCGGGACGACGGGCGGCACCGCGCCGACCGGTGGGTTCGGCGGCGGTCGCGGGCAGGGCGGCGGTGGCGGCCTCCTCGGCAGCAGCACACCGAGTGCGGCCCTGACCGCAGCGTTGAAGGCGAACGCGAGTTCGTACACATGGATCGCTGCTGCGATCGGATCCAACGATGCATCGGGATACCAGCTCGCCACCGGCGATCCGGTCATCGCGATCGGCGGTTTCAACGGCAGCGATCCCGCGCCCACGTTGGCGCAGTTCGAGAAGCTCGTAACAGCCGGCAAGATTCACTACTTCATCGCAGGCAGCGTTGGCACCCCGAACGGCGGCAGCAATGCGTCGTCCGAAATCTCGTCCTGGGTAAGCAGCCACTACACCGCAACAACAGTCGGCGGAGTCACCCTCTACGACCTGACCAGGGCCACGTCGTAGCACGACTCGCGATCGGCCAGTCCGGGCAAGCATTGAAGTCCAGCGCTCGTTCTTGCGAGCGCTGGACTTCAGCGCTTTCTCCGAGCGCCTAGCTCCTACGCGAGCACCGGGTCGAGTGCGTCCTGGAAGTCTTCTGGCGTGAAGGGCTTCGCGACTAAGAACATTGCGCCGGCTTCGAGAGCCGCGGCCCTCATCTGGGGCGAAGCTTCCGATGTCACGAAGCCAAACGGAATGCGCCAGCCCGCCGATCGCAAAGCGGTGAGCAGCTCGAGTCCCGACATCTGCGGCATGTTCCAGTCGCACAGCACGACATCGGGTGGCTCCTGCGCGACGACTTCGAGTGCGTGCAGCCCGTCAACGGCTTCAATCAGTTCATGCTCGTCGTAGCCGGCCAAACGCAGCGTACGCGCCACGATCATGCGCATGGCTCTGCTGTCGTCGACGATCAGGATTCGCATCGCGACCTACGACGCCTGCTGCCACAGGCTCACGAAGAGCGGCTGAGCGCGCCACGAGAGCTGGACTTCGCGCACCATCCGGGTGCCAGGGACGGACAGCTGACCTTGCACCACCGACGGCAGCGACAGGGTCGAGGGCCCGGGCAGCATGCTCTTGACGTTGCCACCGACCATGTTCGCGATTTCGCCGAGCGCGTCGACGACCTCGGTCTGCGTCACGGAAGCCGGCGCCATGGAGTACAAAGCTGCCGCGGCATCGCGCGCGGCCGGCGGTGAGCACTGCAGCATGATCGAGCCCGTGTAGGCACCGGAGAGGTAGACGCATCCGGTGATCTTGTCCGCAGGCATGTCGCCGCTCTCGGCGATCAGACCTGACGGGTCACCGTCAAGGAACGACGTCCAGACCTCACGCGTGATGACCTCGAGGTCATCCGCACTGGGAATGTAGGTCACGACTACCTCTCTGCACATTTGTAGGCCGGGCACATTCGTAGGCCGGGCACATTCGTAGGCCGGGCGCGTTAGTAGGCGAGGACACCGAGAAGCGCAAGCTTGTCGGCGATCGCATCAGGAGTGAACGGTTTGATGACGTATTCGTGCGCGCCTGCGGCGAGCGCGCGCACGATCTGCGACTGCTCGCTTTCCGTTGTCACCATCATGAGCGTGATCTGACGCCACTTCTCTTCGCGACGGACGGCGTTCACGAACGCGAGGCCGTCCATGACCGGCATGTTCCAGTCGACGAGAGCGATGTCCGGTAAGACGCCGCTCTGCAAACGAGCGATGGCTTCGGCACCGTTGGGAGCGTCGACAACGTCAAACCCGAGCGACCGCATGATCCGGCCAAGGATCAACCGCATCGCGCTCGAGTCGTCGATCACCATGGCCAACATCGGGCGTGCACCTTCCATCGTCAAATCGGTCGATCCGGACCTTCGTGGGGCGGTCTTCGTCTTGCTGAGCTTCTAATCGGTCGATCTCGGCGGTTGCTGTTGCGGCATTCGCCTCGCAAGTACTCGCCTTTTCATCGGCCTGTGGGCCAATTAATTGAGCGGTTGGCGGACTGCGGTGGGGCCGGCGGTGGGGCCGGCGGCGGCGCCAGCTGCCACGCCCCTGCAACAGGACGAGGCCGGACGCCGACCGGGACCGTCCCTGACAAGCCGACACCAGCGACCGCGGGGGCAAGGCGACGCGGGAGGTCGAGCGGTCCGGCGCCCTTCGGGCGGTACGCGATCGTCGAACCAACCGCGACGCGCTCGAACCCGTCGTCGAGGCCGAGGGTCGTCTCGGCGCCACCGAGGAAGAGGAAGCCGTCTGGCCGCAGAATCGCTCTGATCCGGCGTAAGACCTCGACCTTGGTAGCTGGATCGAAGTAGATGAGGACGTTGCGGAGGAACACGACGTCCATCTGATGGACCTCGAAAGGCTCCGCCAGATTGACCGATGAGAACCGGACCATCTTCCGAACTGCCGCGACGACCCGCCAGTCGGTCTCGACGCGCTCAAAGTGGCGGACGAGCAGGGATGCAGGTAGCCCTCGGTTCACCTCGAGCTGCGAATACCTCGCCCGGCGAGCTCGCTCGAGAACGTCGCCGTTGATGTCGGACGCCAGCACGTCAACTTGCCAGTCGTCGGTGATCAGGGGGTGGTCCAGCAGCGTCATAGCGATGCTGTACGGCTCCTGACCGGTCGAACATGCCGCCGACCAGATGGTCAGGCGATGGCTCGCGCGACGCAGCTTGCACAGTTCGGGCACGATCACCTGCGAGAGCGCATTGAATGGGTCTCGGTCGCGGAAGAACGATGTCTCGTTGGTCGTCATCGCCTCGACGATCTGCCGACGCAATACGTCGTCGTGACTGCCTTGCAGCCGAGCGATCAATGCACCGACATCGTCAAGGCCGGCACCGCGAGCAAGCGGAAGCAGCCGACTCTCGACGAGGTACTCCTTGCCAGGGCCAATGACGATCGCGGCCTGTCGCTTGACGAGTTCACTCACGAACGTAAAAGCGCTCGCACTAATGGTCACGGGGCGCCCCCGAAAGCGACGGCTCGGGGCGGTGACGCAGGGAGCACCGGACGTGCGGCGATCCGCCGGTTGCCGAGCGCGCCTTGCAGCCGGTCGGCGATCTGACGCAATGGGACGACGTCGGTGGCGACGCCTGCCGCCACGACTGCACCGGGCATGCCCCACACGACAGAACTCGCTTCGTCCTGCACGATGATTCGACCGCCGGCGGCCCGTACCCGCTCAGCCCCCTGCGCGCCGTCCCGCCCCATGCCGGTGAGCACGCACGCGACGACGCCCGCCCCATACAACGCGGCAGCAGAGCGGAACAGCACGTCGACCGAGGGTCGGCAGTAGTTCTCGGGCGGATCGTTGGTCAACCGCACTCGAACCTCGGTGCCCTGCCGCCGAACTGTCAGGTGCTGGTCGCCGGGCGCAACGATGATGTGGCCGGGCTCAACCAGTTGACCGTCGACGGCTTCAACCACGTGCAAGGCGGAGCTGCGGTCGAGCCGCGCCGCGAACAGGCGGGTGAACAGCGGTGGCATGTGCTGAACCACAAGAATCGGGACGCTGAGGTCGCTTCGCAACCCGGCCACGATCGAGCTCAGCGCGTCAGGACCTCCAGTCGACGCACCGATCACGATGACGTCGACGCGACTCTGCCGAACCACCGAGACCGCCTGGGTCGGCGCTTTCGGCATCGGGCGTTTGGCAAAGGCCGCGCGGGTGCGTGCCGCCCCGACCAGACCCTTGATCTTCGGGATCAGCTCGGCTCGTACGCGATCGACTGATGCGGTCGCGCTGGTGGCGTGCGTCGGCTTCGTCACGTAGTCGGTGGCACCGGCAGCGAGAGCATCAAGGGTGGCCATCGCGCCGCGCTCGGTGACCGTGCTGAACATCACCACAGGCAGCGTGGGGTATGTGCGGCGCAGTTCGCGCAACGTCGCCAAGCCGTCCATGACCGGCATCTCGACGTCGAGAATCACGATGTCAGGACGCAGCGCGTCGAGCTTGTCGAGGGCGATCCGGCCGTTCGCGGCGGTGCCGACCACGGTGATGTCGGGGTCGTCGTCCAGCACGCTGGAGACGATGCGGCGAATGACCACGGAGTCATCGACGACGAGCACGCCGATGCCGGCCACCGCAACCTCCCGACCCATGGGGCGCCGGTCGCTGTTACGACCCGGCACTAACCCATCGGCACAAGCGGGTCCGGACTGAGGTTGGCGGGCGACACGTCAGCTCTATTTCTGGGGCTTCGCTTCGCTCAGCCGAGAATCCCCACCGCCGTTTCCCACGGCGCCACCAACACGCCGTACGTCACCTCGTCGAGCAGGTCGTGGACGCCGACCGCCTGCAAGCAGCCGCTGACGGAGTTCCACACGCCGCGCGCCGCAGTGGCCGCATCGACTCCGGCGATCCGCAGCGCGCGGACCGCCTGGAACTGCGCGGCAGCGGCCGGGCGCAATCTCCCGGCCAGGTAGCTGGCCCAGGTGGCAGCGTGCATGCGGCTGCTCCACTGCGCCTCGACCGAACCGGTCGCCTCGACGAGCACGTCTACCTCGTCCTTGGACAGTGTCGCCACGCGAGCCAAAATCGTGTGCAGATCGGCGCCAAACGGTCCGAGATCGGCCGGGATCGGCGGCAGCCGGCGAGCAGCTGCGATCCACGGTGTCCTGAGCAAGCGCCGCACGTCCTCGGCCAGCCGCGATCCGCCATAAGCGGCCGCCAGAGCGTCGCTGCCCAGTGCCACGACGTGCGTCGGACTCTCGTCGAGGATGTCCTGGCGCAGCATCCGCAAGAGGTCGTCGAGGCTGCCGAACGATGCCGTCGTCAGGTCGCGGAGAACCGGCTCAAGTTCGCGGGTGGACGACTCGCTGCCGTCCATCGCGTTCGCTGCCTCATCGAGAAGTTGCCCAACAGCCGACAAAGCGTCGTCCAGGCGTCTCGGAGGGGTCAACGCCGAGACCTCCAGCCACGCCGAGGCGCGCTGCGGATCGGTGACCTGCAAAGCATCGAAGCCGGACAAATCGAGCGCAGATTCGCCGACGGTGCCCTGAAGCGCGAGGGCCTCGAGCAGGACAGTCGCCACTGCCGCGCCAGTCGGCAGGCGTGCCAGATCGAAGCCGACTGTGGGCGCGTTGACGAGCGAGTACACCAAAGCCCCTCCGAACCATCGAACTCAGCAGGCCAGAGGTAGCGGTCGTGGTGACCTGCCCCCGCAGCTCAGGTAACGATGGTGCCACTGACTGGGGTTTGCGCGAGACGGCCGACCGGGCGAACCCTGATGTCAGACGGCGAGGCCGATATCGGCCGCCCGAGCCACGTCGAGCACCAGGAGCAGCGTGCCCTCGAGCTTGTAGGCGCCCGTGACCAACGTCGCGCCCGGGCCTGTCATCGTCTCGGGTGGCTCCTCGAACTGTTCCGACGACACGTGGGCGACATCGCCGATCGCGTCGACGAGCAAGCTCACTGGCTCGTCATCGACCCGCACCACGACGTTCATAGGCAGGACGCCGGCGGCGCGCGGCGGTAAGCCCAGCCGCGTGCGTAAGTCGACTGCGGTCACGACTTCACCCCGCAGATTGATCAGGCCTGCGGCGCCGTGCCCGGCTAGCGGAACGGCGGTCATTTCCTGGTAACGGATGACTTCTTGCACCTTGTGGACCTCTACCCCGAAAAGCAATGCATCGATGGTGAAGGTGGCGAACTGCCGCATCTCCATATCAGGACCCCAAGCCAACGTAGGTGTCTTCCGCGTAATCCTCGTACGGCGAAACGTCCGCAGCGCCCGCGGCCGCTACCGCGTCGAAGAAGCGCGGGTCGGTCGCCATGATTGCCTGTTCCATATCGAGGAGCTCGGTCACCAAGTCCTGGACGACGACAACCCCCGACACACCAAACGCCTCAACATCTGCGCGAGACGCCGGAGCCTCGGTCGCGATGTCGACAACCGCGTCGACAACCAGACCCACGCTGCGCCGACCTTGGGTGTAGACGATCACCTTCAGCTGCGAGCCCGTATCGGCGACCGCCTGCTCGCCCAGCATCGCGGCGAGGCGCCCGAGCGGCAGTAACTGGCCGCGGTACTGCACGACCTCGCGCTGACCGACGTGCTCGACGCGGTCCAGCGAAATCTCTTCCAACCGGGTCACCATCGAGAGCGGGACGCCGAGCCGGCGATCGCCGACCGCGACGACGAGCAATGGTTCGGGACCCTCGATGACAGGTGCGTCCACCAGCTGCCGCTCATGTTCCATGGCCGAGTCGCTCTCGCGCACCACGTGCGCACGACGGGCCAATGCGCGGACGTCGAGGATGAGCGCTACGCGTCCGTCGCCAAGAATCGTTGCGCCTGCGTATGTACCGATGCCTTTGAGCTGACGTGACAACGGCTTGACGACGATTTCCTCGGTGTTCAGGACGCGGTCGACAACAAGACCGAATCGACGCCCGTCGGCCTGCAGAACGAGGATGTAGACGGACTCATCGACGTGCGGCGCGTCCGTCAGGTCGAGAACGTGATCGAGCCACACGAGAGGGATCAGGGTGCCGCGCAAACGGAAGACCGGTGCGCCCGACAAGTACTCGACGCCAGCTCTGGCAAGCTCTCCTTCGAGACACAACAACTCATCAAGGCTGACCTGCGGAACCGCGTAGCGCTCACCGGCACACTCGACGGTCAGCGCCGGAATGATCGCCAGCGTCAACGGAATCTTGATCTTCAACGTGGTGCCGAGACCTGGCTCACTCGAGACGTCTACGGTGCCGCCGATCTTCTCGACGTTGGTCCGGACGACGTCCATCCCGACACCGCGACCAGACACGTTGGTGACCTTGGTCGCCGTGGAGAAACCTGGTACGAAGATGAGATTGACGATCTCGCGCGGCGGCATTGCGCGCAGCTGCTCAACTGTCGCAAGCCCGCGCTCGATCGCCTTGGTCGCGATCCGCGCCGGATCGATACCCGCGCCGTCGTCGCTGATTTCGATATTGACCTGGCCGCCCTCATGGAACGCGCGCATCGTCAACGTGCCCTCGGCCGGCTTGCCTGCGGCGACTCTGACCTCGGGAGATTCGATCCCGTGGTCGATCGCATTGCGGACGACGTGAGTCAGCGGATCCTTGATGGCCTCGAGGATCGTCTTGTCGAGCTCGGTGTCGCGGCCCTCGAGAACGAGCCGGACCTCGCGGCCGCATGCGACTGACACATCGCGCACGAGACGCGGAAGCTTGTTCCAGACAGTGTCGATCGGCTGCATCCGGGTCTTCATGACCCCGGCCTGGAGCTCGCTGACCAACAGGTTCAATCGCTGTGACGATCGCTGCATGCCGGTGTCCGCACGGGCAGCAGCGGTCGCGACGATCTGATTGCGCGTCAGCACCAGTTCGCCGACAAGGCGCATGAGGGTGTCGAGCAAGTTCACGTCGACGCGCAGCGTCGAGTCGCTGACCGACCCGCCAATGCGTGCATCCGCCTGCGCGGCAGCCTGAAGTGCGAGAGCTTCGCGCACCTGGTCGGGCGTGGCCTGTCCGTGGTCTACCAGGATCTCGCCGAGCGGGCGCTCGTCGCCAAGCTGCTGCTCGAGCATCGCGACCGCAACGTCTTCGGGGTTGATATCGGCCTGTTGCTGGAGCAGTTCACCAAGGAGCGGGACGTTGGCCGGTGGGCTCGCGGGCGCAGCCGGCGCACTCGCGCTCGCCTTGCGCGCAGCCCGCGCCGCTTTGATGTCGTGCTTGGCAACCTGTCCGGTCGCCTCTTCGGTCGCCTCGTTTGTTAGCGGAGCCGCGGGCTGGGCAGGCTGGGGATCAGTCGCGCGGCGCCGCGGACGGGTGGGCGATTTCGCGGGACTCGCTGCGGCGCCGGCTGCTTCGGGACTCGATGTCGGTGTGCCCGATGCCGGTGTGCCCGATGCCGGTGTGCTCGATGCCGGTGTGCTCGATGCCGTCCCTTCGGACCGCGCCTTGGTCGATCTGCTGCGCGTCGCTGCGCTTGCGCCGTTCGCGGTGGCCACGGTGGCCACGGTGGCCGCGGTGACGCTGGCCAACTCCGTCTCCGGCGCCGGGTTCTGCAGGGCGGTGAGCCGCGCGACCAAGCTGGTGTAGTCGCGGTCGTTTTCGACGCCGGTCGCCTCGATCGAGGCCAGGATGCTGCGGACCGCGTCAACGAGTTCCAGCAGGCCGGTCGTGCGGTCCCGGGTCAGTCGCAAGCCGCCGTCGCGCAGGCGCGCGAGCAGCCCCTCGCCCGCGTGCGTCAAGACCTCGAGCTTGCCGAACGCCAGGAAGCCGCTGGTGCCTTTGATCGTGTGAATCGTGCGGAAGATGCTCTGGAGCAGCGGGTGGGCATCGGGTTCCTGCTCGAGCGCAACAAGGTCACGGTCGAGCTGGTCGAGGTTCTCGTAGCTCTCCACGAGGAACTCGCGCACGATCTCGTCGAACTCGTCCATCCACGCTCCTCCGGCTCGCCGAGGTGTCGCGTCCCGCGACGGCCCACGGGCACGACGATCAGTGCATCGGCGCTTCTGCGGAACAACTGAGCCTCAAATCACGACTGAGCTCGGGTCAGGGGCCGACGGGGCCAGGCTGACCGGCGTCCGTCTCACCGATCTTGTCTTCGCCAAGCCCTGCCCAGGGCACCCGGGCCGGGGCTGCAGCGGCCCCTTCGGGGCAATGCGCCCGCATGTCACACCAGCCGCATTGCGAGCCGGGCCGCGGCGCGAACATGTCCGCGGCGGCATCAGCCTTGAAGGCGGCGGTGGCGGCTTGCGCCTCGTCGGCGATCTGCTCGGCCCGCCGAACCTGGCGTTGCAGCGACTCGTCGGTGTGCTCGTACGCGTGGACTTCGCCCGTGGGCAAGTGATGCAACTCGACTCGAACGCAGCGCCTGCGCAGCGTCGCTGCGGCCGCAACCGCGTAGAGGGCGAGCGCCATCGAGCCGCGGGTGTCGTCAACCGTCAACGGGCGCCGGCCGGTCTTGTAGTCGACGACGACCAGCTCGCCGTCGCGGTCGTCGAGCCGGTCGACGCGACCGGAGAGCGCCAGCCGGTTCGTTCGCGCGGCGATCGTGCGCTCGACGCCGAGCGGATCGCGGCCGGGATCGAGGGCTGCGACGTAGCGCTGCACGAGCGCCCGGCCGCGGGCAAGCCAGGCGCCCGACTGAGCGGGATCGCGAAATCCCTCGGCCGACCACCCGGCGGCCAGCAACTGCCCTGCCGCGTCGACGGTGCGCTGCCCTCGCGGCAGCCGCCACCACCCGGCCAGCGCATTGTGGATACCCGCACCGAAGCTGTTGTGGGCCCAGGGCGGTCCGGCCGGCGGGCGCGGGCGGTCGAGGTAGGTCAGCCGGTAGCGCCGCGGGCAGTCGACCCACGAGGTGAGCCGGGAGGGCGTACAGGCGAAGAGTCGGCCTGGTAGTGAGAGCATGCCGGTCAGCCCGAGCTGCTCGGGCGGACGAACTGGCACGACCGGTTGTGCACTCATGCCCGCCATGGTCTCTTGCGGGGACGACAGTCGCGGGGTTCACCTCACCCGGCGCGCCGATCGTCGTTCCGGCGCTCAGCTTCGGCCCACCTCGTGCCGAAGGACCACGAAGGCGCTCCGACCTGACGGTGCGCGTGACCTGGAGGCACTGATGAAGCTTGTGCACAAGGCCGCTGCGACTGCAGTGGGCGGCTTCGTCACAGTCAGTGCTGTGAGCCTTATTGCGTTGTCGAAGGCGGACGGTGCACTGCACCACATGCGGGCCGGCGAAGTCACAACGAGCGCGGTCAGCGCAGCTCACAACGACATGATCGCCGCGACAATCTGCCTGCTTGTCGGATTGCTGGTCGTTCTGGTCGCCCTTGGCTTGTGGCTGCGACACGACGTCCTGCGCCCGCTTGAGGTGTTGCGGGGCCGGATGGCCGACATCGCGGACGGCGACGGTGACCTCACCCGCCGACTCGCGTTCCATCGTGACGACGAGATCGGCGGCCTGGCGGCTGAGTTCGATCGCTTCGTCACCGGCATGCAGTCACTTGTCGGCAAGGTTGCCGGTACCGCCGCCGGTCTTGCGTCGTCCGCTGCGAGCCTGTCCGCGACGTCTGAGCAAATCGCGTCGTCGGCACACGACGCGACCCGTCGCGCCGAAAGCGCTTCGAGCGCGGCCGAACAGGTCAGCAGCAATGTGGCCAGCGTGGCCGGTGCCGCCGAGGAAATGGGGTCCTCGATCCGCGAGATTGCGCACAACGCACACCGTGCGGCTGGTGTTGCGATCGACGCAGTGACCATGGCCGACACGACCAACGCTGCGATCTCGAGACTCGGCGAGTCTTCGCTCGACATCGGCAGCGTCGTCAAGCTCATCACCGAGATTGCCCAACAAACGAACCTGCTCGCCCTCAACGCCACGATCGAAGCGGCGCGGGCCGGCGAAGCCGGCAAGGGGTTCGCAGTTGTCGCCGACGAGGTCAAGGACCTCGCCCAGGAGACCGCGAGGGCTACCGACGACATCTCTCGCCGCATCGAGTCGGTGCGCAACGATTCACGCGACGCGATTGCGGCCATCGAAGCGATCCGGGTCGTCATTAGCCAGATCAGCGACTACCAAGTAACGATCGCCTCGGCCGTCGAGGAACAGTCGGCGACGACGAGTGAGATGGGCCGCGGATTTACCGAGGTGGCCACCGGCAGCGCTGAGATCGCCCGGTCAATTGCCGGCGTCGCGAGCGCCTCGTCGACGACGTTGACGAGCGTCGCCTCAGCACGGGTCACGACCGACGAACTGCGCAAGGTTGCCGACGAGCTCAAGACACTGGTCTCGCGCTTCACATACTGACCCTTCAGCTATTGAAGCCGAGCAGTGCCGAGGTCGGCGTCGCGCAGTTGACGATGGCCACGCGCAATTTCCATCGACTGACGGAGATCTCGCACCCTGCCCTGCACGCCGCCGTCGGCTACCCGACGTGCGATGGCGCTAACAGGCAGCGGCTCGTTTGCCGCGACGATGATGAGGTTGCCATGCCGACGGCCGCGAAGGACGCCCGGCTCTGAAATCACTGCCACATCACTGAAAGCCTCCGACACCGTTGCCAACTCGACGCCGGTCGTCGCAAAGGGTGCGCGGTCTGCAACGTTCATGACGTAGACGCCACCAGGGCGAAGGCATTCCTTCACACGTAGTGCGCACTCGACGGTACGCAAGTTCGCTGGCACGACGGCGTCCCGAAACGCATCGCGGACGACGAGATCGCACGACGCGTCGGCGATCGCGGCGAGTCCGGCGCGCGCGTCACCAACCCTGATGCGCAGCCTTCGGCTGCGGTGCCACGGCAGCCGCAACCGAACGAGGTCGACAAGCGCGCCGTCGATCTCAAATACGATCTGCGTCGATTGCGGCCGGGTCGCCATGACGTAGCGGGCGAGCGTGAGAGCGCCACCGCCGAGATGCACGGTGTCGACGCGACTCCCCGCGGGCGCCACACACTCAATAACGTCACCGAGCCACCGCACGTATTCGAACTCCAGTGCCGTTGGGTCGTCCAGATCGACGTGCGAGGTCTCGACGCCATCGAGCAACAGCGTCCAGGCATTGCGTCGCGAACCGTCGCGCACGAATGTCGCGATCGCGGTATCGACAGGGAAGCTCTCGTCACTCGCGCGGCGTCCGCCGCTCGGCGACTTAGTTCGCGGCAACGAACTTCGCAATGCCGTCGGCGGCGAGCTGCACCGCGATCGCGGAAAGCAACAGGCCGGCTATCCGGGTGACCAGCGTCACCCCACTACGACCGAGCACCCGCAAGATGACTGTCGAGAACCGCAATGTGAGCCACAGCACGATGTGGACAGCGACGATGCCGGACGCAAGAGCGAGCGCTTCTTGCTCGTGGTGCACCGACTTGGCGAACACAATGGTCGCCGCTATCGCACCGGGCCCGGCCAACAGCGGCGTGCCGAGCGGCACCATCGACACGTTCACATCGTCCTTCGACGAGCGCTCGTTCCCCCAGCCCATCAAAAGCTCGAGGGCGACGAGCAGGAGTAGCAGTCCGCCGGAGACTTGCAGCGCGGCGAGCGTCACGTGCAGGTATTGCAGCACCTGCTGACCGAACAACGCGAAGACAACGATGACGGTGAACGCTGTGAGCACCGCTAGGTCAGCACTACGGTTGCGCGCCTTGCGGGCATACGAGCCGGTTAACGACAAGAACACCGGCACCGAACCGGGCGGGTCCATGATGACGAGCAATGTGACGAAAACCTCGCCGAAGAAGCGCGCGTCAAACCATCCGCTCATCGGCTGAATACCTTGCCCCGCGCACGTTGCACGAGTGTGTCGAAGACCTCCGGGTCGGTGGTGTTCGCGCCGATCTGGACCGCCTTCACCGAGCCGTGGTAATCACTGCTCCCGGTGACCAGCAAGCCCAGGTCGCGCGCGATTGTTCGCAACCGCGCTCGGGTCGGTTCGTCGTGATCGGGGTGGTCAACCTCCAGCCCGTCAAGACCAGCTGCCGCGAATGTTGCGATCGCGGCCTCGTCGACGACATCACCGCGAGAGGACGCCGCAGGATGCGCGAATACCGTCACTCCCCCGGCGTCCCGCACCAGGGCGATCGCTCGCGCCGGCGCCAACGAGTACTTCTCGACGTAGGCCCGCCCGTCATTGGCAATCCACTCGGGAACGAACGCAGCAGGAATGTCGGCAACCACTCCTGCGTCCACCAGCGCCTGCGCGATGTGCGGACGGCCCACCGCGCCGTCCCCTGCGATAGCACTAACCTCCGGCCACGTGACAGGAGCGCCGAGCTCGACCAACTTGTCGACCATCGCCTTCGCGCGCCTGATTCGATCGGTGCGCAACAGCTCGAACTCGCCCGCAAGCGGTGGGTTCGCGGGGTCGAAGAGGTAGCCGAGCAGGTGCAGGCTGACGTCACCGAGAATGCACGAGATCTCGGCTCCGGGGACGACGACGAACGGACGTTCCGGGTGCCCGACGAGTGCTTCCAATGCAGCCGCGGCCTCGTCGTAGCCAGCGATCGTGTCGTGGTCGGTTAGCGCGATGCCGTCAAGAGGCGCGCCGTCGAGGGCGAGTCCCCACGCCTTGCGGACGAGATCCCCCGGGGGATCGGTGCCGTCGGAGGCGTTGCTGTGCACGTGGAGGTCGATCCGCATGCGGGCTCGCGCCGTCCTCATCGTCGACGTCGGATGGCCGGCCGACCAGCCGGCCTCAGGCTATCGGCGCAGCCCGCCCGCAGCGGCCGTAAGCCCGGCGAGCCTGGGCATCAGTGCCCCGTGTGGAAGGTCGAGACCGAGGTGCCCAGGGCTGACCTCGGTGCGCTCGACCAGGTCTTCAAGACCGAGGTTTTCCAGGAGCAGGACGCCGGCGGCGGACGGCCAGAGGATGGCCCAAATCCATGCGCCTTTGGCTTCCCCGACGTAGACGGCGTTGTCGGGACCGACGTCGACGTTCCACATCGCCGTTGGGTGACCGGCGGCATCGAGCTTGGCGTGTGCAGGACCGTCGTCGAAACCGTCGCCCGGATCAGGACCGGGTAGGCCAGCCAACCTGGCGCCGAGTCCGACACCCGGCGACTCCGCGATGAGCACCAGATCGGCGGCGCCGCCAAGCGGTGCCGGGCCTGAACAGCCGACAAGGGTGGCAACTGCGCCGGTGCGCTCGTCTCCGGCGTGGGTGTAGCCCGTGACGACCCAACCCGTCGGTAGCGGAGACGGCATCCACAGCGGGACCCTCGCATGCGCCCGCACGTGTTCGAGACACTCCGGCCCGGGCTGTTTGGCGGCCGGCTGCAACGGATGCACTGGGCCGTGCTCGACGCAATTCCAGTCGCTCGTCCAGATACCGGGTGGATGGACCGCGCCACCGCAACGGGGGCAGGTTGGCTCGTCCTTCATACCGTCGACCGTGGCCCGGAGTGCCGTGCGCCGTCAAGAGATCCCTGTACATGGAGGACAAATTGGGCCATATGGAGTATCGCATCGCGGGCCATCGTTAGGCTTGCGCAATGCCTGAGATCGCTGCCGTCGGTGCGATTGCCGTCCGCGACGGCGCCCTGCTGCTGATCCGCCGCGGCCACGCGCCGTCGCGCGGTCGCTGGTCCTTGCCAGGCGGTCGCGTCGAACCGGGTGAATCTGCACGCGAGGCACTGGTCCGTGAGATGGCCGAGGAAACAGGGCTAGTCGTCGAAGTTGGCGAGTTGGTTGGCGAAGTGGTGCGGCCCGGCCCGAGCGGGGTCACGTACCGGATTCAGGATTTTCGGGTCACCCTCGTTGGCGACAACGCAGTCGCGGGTAGTGCCGTCGTGGGTAACGCGATCGCAGGTGACGACGCGGCTGACGTCGCCTGGGTACCGCTCGCGGACGTCGCGAAGCGTCAGTTGAGCGCAGGCCTACTGGCAACACTCCGGCGGTGGGCGGTCATCTGACATCAGCACGAATTTGTCGATCAGACCTCGCAAACTGCCCAAACCTCGTAGGGTATCCCTTAGTGGCGCAAGCGGGGCGCCGGACTTGGGGAAGTCACATGAGCCAGCAAGCCGACGACACGCAACTCAGTAGGCAGATCACGGTGTTCTTGCTCGACGACCACGAGGTCGTGCGCCGCGGCGTGCGCGACATGGTCGAGACCGCACCCGACCTCACCGTGATTGGCGAAGCGTCGACCGCCGCCGAGGCCCTCGCCGCTGTTCCGTCACTGCGACCGGACGTCGCCGTGCTCGACGTCCGATTGCCTGACGGTGACGGGGTGAGCGTGTGCCGTGAACTACGTTCGCTTATGCCCGAGCTTGTTTGTCTGATGCTCACGTCGTTCGCCGATGACGAGGCGTTGTTCGAAGCGATCATGGCTGGCGCGTCTGGCTACGTCCTCAAGCAGATCCGCGGCGGCGATCTGGTGAACGCCATCCGCACGGTCGCGAGCGGACAGTCGATGCTCGATGCCGGCACGACCGCACAAGTCATGGAGCGCTTGCGCACCGGTACCCGAGCCGAGGATCCGCTGTCTGCGCTGACCGAACAGGAACGACGAATCCTCGACCTCATCGGCGAAGGATTGACGAACCGGCAGATCGGCGAGCGATTGTTCCTTGCCGAGAAGACTGTCAAGAACTATGTGTCGAGCTTGCTCGGAAAACTCGGCATGCAGCGCCGCACTCAGGCTGCGGTCATGGTGAGCAGAGTCCATGCGCGCGAGGACATGCACTGACGCGCACCTGCTGATCGCGCATATCTAGCGGACTGAGGCCCGCCGGTTCAACGGAACGCGCCATTCAATGCGGGTGCCCGAAGGCTCGCGGTTTTTCAGCAGCAGACTGCCGCCGCTGGCCTTCGCACGGACGTCCATATTGCGTAGCCCGCTGCGACGTCCAGTGTCGGTGATACCCACCCCATCGTCGTCCACGATTAACGTGACCTGGTCACGATTCACCGCGAGGACCACTTCGACATGGGTGGCTCGCGCATGTCGCGCGGCATTGGACAACGCCTCCCGCAGCACCGCGACCACTTGATCAGAAATGCGGTCGGGCACTGTGGTGTCGATGAGCCCGTCGAAACGCAACGAGGGCACAAAACCCAATGCGTGCAGCGATTGTTCGACCACTGCGACGATGCGCGCGCGCAAGCTCGGATCGTCGGCACCCGCCGATGCCTGGAGCCCGAAGATCGTGGTGCGGATCTCCTTGATGGTCTGATCGAGTTCGTCGACCGCACGAACGACCTGCTGACCGGCGTCCGGCTCGATGATCGAACGACTGGCACCTTCGAGCGTGAGGCCGATCGCGAACAGACGTTGGATCACGACGTCGTGCAAGTCGCGTGCGATGCGTTCGCGATCCTCAACCAACGCCAACCGGGTGTCGTCGCGACGGTGCTCGGCGAGCTCGAGTGATACCGCTACCTGGGCCGCGAACGCGTTAAGCATCATGACCGATTGCCGATCGAACGCCGACCGACCCGACCGGTTGAATGCCACCAGCACGCCGCGAACCGCGGACGGCGGGCCAACCGGAATGAACAACGCAGGGCCGAACAGGTACCTACCCTCGTGGCTCGCGGCAACGCGCGAATCGCTGTGCAGATCGACGACCTCGATCATCGTGCCGGTCTTCAGCACCTTGCCCGTCAGTGACGTCTCGACGGGCAACCGTGAGCCCATCAGGTGCGCCGCGTCGGTGCCGTCGCCGTACTGGACCGTGAGAACGCCGGGGTCCTCGCTCGGCAACGCAAGAGCCGCGAAGTCTGCATCGACGATTGCGCGGGCCTGCCCGATGACCCTCGGCAGGACGTCGGACAGATCGCGACCCGCGGACAACCCGGTCGCGACGGCAGTCAGGGTTTCCAACCAGTCCTCGCGCCGGCGGCCGATCTCGAAGGCGCTGGCGTTGGCGAGGGCAATTCCTGCCTGGACGCCGAGGGCGTGCAGTTGTGCCTCATCGGCTCTGGTGAATCCCGCCCTGCCGGCCGCGCGGGTCACGTACAGGACGCCGATCACGGCGCCGCGGGTCGTGATGGGCATGCCAAGTAACGCGCCCATGCGTGGGTGTCGTGGGGAGAAGTCGACGGTGCCCGCATGCAATGTCACGTCGTCAAGACGCGTAACGCCATTCGCGCTGATCAGCCTCGCAAGCAATCCCGACCGTTCCGGCAGCAGCCCGAGCTGCTGGTTGTCAGCGGAACCGACGCCGTGGGCCACCAGGTCGACCACATCGCCATGCGCGCCAAGGATCGCGAACGCTCCGTAGTCGGCGTCGACCAGCGTCGCTCCGGCAGTGACGACCATCCGCAGCAGGGTGCCGGTGTCGGTCTCAGCAACGACGGCCGCGATGGCGTTCAAGAGCGCGGCCAGCCGGGAATCCCCGAGTGGCTCCTGCGGCCTTTGCGGGCGCCGGGCGTGCTGGCGCTCCGTGTCTTCATGCGCGGTGTCTTGACGCGCGGTGTCTTGACGCGTGGTGTCTTGACGCGTGGTGTCTTGACGCGTGCCCGCGGTCACGGCACCTCCGACGACTTAGGCGGACGTGGAGGCATCGAGATGCACGTCGAAGTCCACCCCGGCCTGATGCGGGCCGAACGCCGCGCGGGTCCGCGCGTGAGCGCCCGCCGTGCCTACGGTGCCTATTAGGGGCAGCCCGCGCGGAGCGCCTTCGTCGTCGAGCTGCGAGAGCTGATGCTGGGAGCGGAGCGTCAGCGCGGTGTTCATGTGCCGCTTCCACAGCGCGACGTCGGGGTCTGACTCAGCGTGGTACATGCCTCCGGCCGCCTCGAAGAGGGCGTGGTAGACGGCTGTCGCGGCCGCCGCAGCCCGGGCCAAAGCGTCGTCAATGCGCTCGTGAGCTGCTCGCACCACCGCGGGGATGACAATCTCGTCGCCATGCGCTCGGGCGGCGTCGAGCTGGGCAAGTGATTGCCGGACGACCTCCATCGCCCCCTGGTAGTCGCCGGCGTGAGCGTCATGCACCCGCTTGGTCTCGCCGCGTAGTGCCGCCTCCGCCCGATGGCGTCCTGGCCACCCTCGCATGCTTTTCCCTCCCGCTGAGCTACGTCGTGTCCTACGGAGTGCCGACTTTTTGAGTTGTGCCCCTGAGTGCCCGCTTTCAATCAGAACGGCCCTGAAAGGCCACTGCGCACGTCTGCTCAGCGCGTCAGCGCCCAAGCGTCGGGGCGCGCGGGCCACGCGGCGGTAGCCTCCGCACATGAGCGGGCCGATGTCGCGGGTGTTTGTCGCGCGCCTCGCCGGCGTTGTCGTCTTCGATCCGAATGGCGACCAGGTCGGCCGGGTCCGCGACGTCATCGTGCTGCTGCGACCCGGTACCCAGCAGCCCCGGGTCCTGGGGCTCGTGGTCGAAGTGCCCCCGCGCCGGGCGATCTTCCTCCCGATCACCCGGGTGACCGGCATCGAAGCCGGCGCGGTCATGACGACCGGAACCGTGAGCCTGCGCCGTTTCGCCAAGCGCGATTCCGAGACCCTGGTGCTCGGCGACCTGCTCGACCGGAAGGTCACGCTGAGCGAGACCGACGAGGTCGTCACGGTCACCGACGTCGCGATGGAGCGCAGCCGGGCGCGCGACTGGCTGCTGACCAAGGTCGCGGTCCGCAGCGACGTCAGGAGGGTCCGCCGACGTGGCGCGATCAGGGTCGTCGATTGGGACGCCGTCACCGGCCTGTCACTCCAAGAGCACGCCCAGGGTGCCGCGAACCTGCTCGCGGCGTTCGACCAGTTGCGTCCCGCCGACCTGGCCGGCGTGATGCACGACCTATCGGAGAAGCGCAGGGCTGAGGTCGCCGCGGCTTTGGACGACGAGCGGCTGGCCGACGTCCTCGAAGAATTGTCCGAAGAGGAGCAGGTCGAGATCCTGGCGACCCTCGAGGGCGAGCGCGCGGCTGACGTTCTCGAAGCCATGGGTCCGGACGACGCGGCAGACCTGCTGGCCGAGTTGCCCGAAGCTGAGAAGGAGCGCTTGCTCGGACTCATGCTGCCCGAGGAGGCGAACCCGATCCGTCGCCTGCTCGACTACTCCTGGAACACCGCCGGCGGTCTGATGACGACCGAGCCGGTCATCCTCGACCCAACAGCGACGGTGGCTGAAGCGCTCGCGCATGTGCGCAACCCCGACCTGTCGCCGGCCACCGCGAGCCAGGTCTACGTCGTCCGGCCGCCAACCGACACACCGACCGGCCGCTATCTCGGCACCGCGCACCTGCAACGGCTGCTCCGCGAACCGCCCGCGACGCTGGTGAGCTCGATCATCGACACCGACATCGCGCCACTGCGTCCCGACGTTTCGCTGCCGGCCATCACGAGTCATTTGGCGACGTACAACCTGGTGGCCGCGCCGGTGGTCGACGACGAGGATCGACTCCTCGGCGCGGTGACCGTCGACGACGTTCTCGACCACCTGCTGCCCGACGGCTGGCGCGACACAGACCCGAGCGAGATCACCAACGGCGCCACCCAAGTGAATCCACCCGGAGGTGCCGCCAATGGCACGCCGTGAAACCCGGCGCGCTGGCCTCGACCAGCCGAAGTCCGACCGCCGCGTAACGCTACGACCCGAGTACGACCCCGAGGCATTCGGCAAGCTGTCGGAGCGGTTCGCGCGCTACATGGGCACCGCGAAGTTCATCATCGGGATGTCGGTCTTCATCATCGTCTGGCTGGTCTGGAACACCTGGGGCCCCAAGCAGGACCGCTTCGACCCGCACAGCCTGAACTACACCCTGCTCACATTGCTGCTCTCTTTGCAGGCCTCATACGCAGCACCCCTGATCCTGCTGGCCCAAAATCGGCAAGCCGACCGCGACCGAATCCAGTCCGAGGACGACCGGTCACGCAACGAACGCAACATCGCCGACACCGAATATCTCGCGCGCGAAGTGGCGTCATTGCGGATTGCGCTCGGCGATGTGGCCACCCGCGACTTCATCCGTGGCGAGTTGCAGCGCATGCTCGAAGACCTCGACGAACGAAGAGTCGACGCGGACGAACAGCGCGACGCCCTCTAGCTCGGGCTAGACGTCGACGATCGCGTTCTTGCCGATCACGATGATGCCGTTGTCCGACACGGTGAAGCGTTGCCGGTCGCGCACCAGGTCGACCCCGATCTTCGCGCCGGCGGGGACGTCGACGTTCTTGTCGATGATGGCGTTGCGAATCACGGCACCCCGGCCCACCCGCACGTTCTCGAGCAGCACGCTACCGTCGATATTGGCACCGCTTTCGATGTGCACGTTGGGCGAGAGCACCGAGCCGGCCACCGTCGAATCGGCGACGATCACACCGTTCGACAACATCGAGTCGACCACCTGTGTGTTCTCGTGCACGATCTTCGCCGGAGGCAGCGGGCGATGATTGGTGTAGATGGGCCAATTCTCGTTGTAGAGATTGAAAATTGGGTGCACTGAGATCAGGTCCATGTGCGCGTCGTAGTACGCGTCAAGACTCCCGACATCGCGCCAGTACGCGCGGTCGCGATCAGTCGCGCCAGGCACGACGTTGTCGTTGAAGTCATAGACCTGGGCGTCGTCGCGTTCGACGAACATCGGGATGATGTTGCCGCCCATGTCATGGGCGGAGCGTTCGTCGGCCGCGTCGCGGTTGACCGCATCGAGAAGTGCAGCGGTCGTGAAGCAGTAGTTGCCCATAGAGGCGAACACCTCATCGGGTGAATCCGGCAACCCGATGCCCTCGATGTCCCGCGGCTTCTCCAAAAACGCCGCAATTCGACGTCCGGCATCTGGCCCTTGCTGGGCCGTCTGGATCACGCCGAACGCTGAGGCCTCCTTGCGTGGGGCCCGAATCCCCGCGACTGACACCCCCGCACCTGACGCGATGTGCTGGTCGAGCATCTGGCGCGGGTCCATGCGGTAAATGTGATCGGCGCCGAACACCATGATGTAGTCGGGCCGCTCGTCGTAGACCAAGTTGAGGCTCTGGTAGATCGCGTCGGCCGAGCCCGAGAACCAGCGCGGGCCGACCCGCTGTTGGGCCGGCACCGGCGTCACGTAGTTGCCCAGCAGCGTCGACATTCGCCAGGTGGTGGTGATGTGCCGGTCGAGGCTGTGGTTCTTGTACTGCGTCAGAACGACGATTTTCAGGAACCCGCCGTTGACCAGATTCGACAGGACGAAGTCGATGAGCCGGTAGATGCCACCGAAGGGCACCGCCGGCTTCGCGCGGTCGGCAGTAAGTGGCAACAGTCGAGTGCCCTGCCCACCCGCCAGGACTATCCCGAGAACCTTGTTCGCCATGTCGGGAACCTACCTCCTGACGCCAGGATTGCGACCTTCGAAGCGGCAGGATTCTGGCGCAGTTGACCCGTTGCCCCATGGCGGGCCATCTCCCTTGGCTATCGTTGCCGGTCATGCGAGTCGCGCTGCTCACCCGCGAATACCCCCCTGAGGTCTATGGCGGCGCCGGCGTGCACGTCGAGTACCTCGCCCGCGAACTGCGACGGTTCATCGACGTCGAGGTGCATTGCTTCGGCAAGCCGCGCTCAGAGCCGGGAGTCTTTGCGCATTTCGCCGACCCGACGCTGCTCGAACTCGGAGCCAACGCGGCGCTGCTCACGATGTCGACCGACCTGTCGATCGCAGCTACCACCGGCGACGCCGACATCTTGCACTCACACACGTGGTACGCGAACTTCGCCGGTCATGTCGCGAAGCTGCTCCAAGACGCGCCGCACGTGGTGACCACCCATTCACTTGAGCCGCTGCGTCCGTGGAAGGCCGAGCAACTCGGCGGCGGCTATGCGCTGTCGTCGTTTTGCGAGCGGACGGCGATTGAAGCCGCCGATGCGGTCGTGGCCGTCTCCGCCGGCATGGCCGATGACGTCCTGCGCTGCTACCCGCTTGTCGACCCTGGCCGATTGCATGTCATCCACAACGGCATCGACACGCACGAGTACGCGCCGACCACAGACACCTCAGTGCTCGTTGACCACGGCATCGATCTGGATCGGCCGATCGTCATCTTCGTCGGCCGCATCACCCGGCAGAAGGGCCTGCCGTACCTGCTGAAAGCCGCCCACTCCTTTGATCCGGATGCCCAACTCGTCGTGTTGGCGAGCTCGGCCGACACGCCAGAAATCGCCGACGAGGTCGAGGACGGCATCGTCGCGCTGCAGGAAACCCGAGACGGCGTGTTCTGGATCCGCCGAATGCTGCCGAAGACCGAGCTGATTCAAGTGTTCTCAGCAGCCACCGTTTTCGTCTGCCCGTCGATCTACGAGCCGATGGGGATCGTCAACCTCGAAGCGATGGCGTGTGAGACGGCGGTCGTCGCGACCCGCACTGGTGGGATTCCTGAGGTGGTCGCGGACGGCGAAACGGGCGTGCTGGTGCCCATCGACCCTGACCCGGCCGACCCCTACGGCGCCCCACGCGACCCCGACGCGTTCGCGGGTGCCTTCGCCGAAGCCGTGAACGCCCTCGTCCGCGACCCGGCTCGCGCCCGTGCCATGGGCGTCGCCGGACGCAGCAGAGCCGTGGAGCACTTCAGCTGGACGGCGATTGCCGAGCGCACTCGCGATCTTTACGCCACGTTGCTCTAGCGTCCGCACCCCTCGCCGTTAGGCCGAAGGGGTTGAAACGGCGCTATCGCACGTTTGCCGGTCAAGACTCGGGTCCGCCGTTTCGATGATGTCTTTGTAGGCAATCGGCCCTCTTGCGAACCGGCAGCCACTGCCGCCGAGCCTGCTCCATCGGAAGGACCGCGAGTCCCATGGCACTCCCGTCGCGCAGCACGATCGACAACCTGACGGAATGGCTGCTGCTTCAGATCGCCGAAGACGAGATGAAGGCGCGCAGTGCCGGTAGCGAGCCGTGGCGCTGGCGAGTCGTCGACACTCCGACTCAGCGCGACGCCCTGGTCCGGCCGAATGGCACGGTGTGCGCCGACTCATGGGGCGCCGACCGGCAGGAGACCGGTTTTCGCGGTGCCGAAGCCAAGATGTTCATCGAGCGGTTCAATCCCGAGCGGGTGCTCGCCGAGTGCGATTCGAAGCGTCGGATGCTGGCGCGCCTGCAAAATCTCGCAAAAGCATGGTGGACGACGACCCGCTCCGCCGACGAAGCGCGCGGCGTCATTCGTGAGATGGCCATGACCTACTCCAACCGTCCCGGCTATCGCGACGAGTGGCGCCCCGACCTCGGCATGCGTCCACTGCAGGCGGTTTCCTCCAGCTAGGCGGGTATCTCGACAGATACGGCGGCGTCGCGCGGCAACGTTCGAATCCTCGCCATGCCAGCGGCAACGAGTGACACTGGCGCAAGTGACAGCCCGGCCGCCAAAATCCACAGCGCCGGGCGTACTCCGATGTTCGCGGCCAACGCGCCGGCGCCGAACGCCCCGATGGGCAATACGCCCCACGTGACCATCCGGTTCGCCGCCATCACCCGGCCCATTAGCCGAGGCGGCACGATTTCCTGCCGGTAGCTGCCACCGACGACGTTGAACGCCACGATGGCGACGCTCGCGATCGCCTGTCCTGCGCAGAACAGGCCGAGCCGCCAACCCTGCGCAGTCAGCGGCACGAGATAGGCACTGAGCGCTTCGACGACTGCGGCCAGCACCATGACTCGGGCGTCACCGAAGACGCGAATCAGTCTGCGCGCGAGCACCGCACCGAGCAGGCCGCCGAGGGCACCGACGGAGAGCAGCAAGCCGACCACACCTGCGTGCACATGAACAACCCGCACCAAAAAGAGCACCGTGATCGCCTGGGCGCCACCGGCAAACAGATTCGAGGTCGCAGCCGACATGATGAACGCGCGGAGCACTGTGTGATGCACGAGGAAGCGAACCCCTTCGGCGAGCTCGCGCCGAATGGGCCGCCGCTCCAATGCTGGCCTCGGCTCATCCGCGTGGATCGCGAACACGGCCACCACCGATACGACAAAGCTCACGACATCCGCGAGCAGCGCGTAAGCGGCACCGAGTGCCTGGACAAGGAGGCCACCGAGCGCGGGACCAGAGATGTGGGCAACCTGCTCGGCGCCGGTCAGCAGCGAGTTGCCTTCAACGAGCTCGTCTTTGGTGACCACGCTCGGCAGGTATGACGGGTAGGCGACCGAGAAGAAGATCGTGAGCACGCCCGACACCATGCCGACGACATAGAGCTGCACCAGGGTGAGGTCACCGAGTGCGGCGGCGGCCGGAATCGACACGAGCGCCAGCGCACGGCCGGCGTCTGCAATGAGCAGTACCCGGCGGCGCGATACCCGATCGACCCAGACGCCGATCGGCAACGAGATGAAGGGCCAGAAGATCGTCTCCACAGCCGTGAGCGCGGCGACCTCGAACGTTGTCGCATGCAGCACCACCAGCGCAACGAAGGGCAACGCGACCAGTGTCACGGTGCTGCCGAGTTCGCTGACCGACTCGCCGACCCACAGCAGCCGGAAGTCGCGATTGGTCCGGAGCAGGGCGGGCGCGCGCATGCGCCCAACCCTTCAGTTGAGGCGCCGTTCGGGTCAACGCGTTATGCGATCGGCGTAGCGCCAAGAGCAACCCGAGACCAGCACTGCCCGACCGTTCGGAGGATCTGCGGGAGGCACTTAGCCGCTGCAGCCCCCTTCTGTGCGCCCGACAATGTAGGAAACGTGAGGAGTTCGGACGTGTCGATACCTGTCCAAAGCGCTGGCTTGCTCAATCGCAGCGACGAGTCGCGACCCAACGGGCGACGGCGCCTTGGCGAGTTGCTGGTCTCGCATGGCTTGTTGACCGACGAGCAGCTGCGTCACGCGCTCGCCGAGCAAGAGAGCATGACGGGCGGACGCCGGCGCAGACTCGGTCGGGTGGTCGTCGACGAGGGCTACCTCACAGAGGGCCAGCTCGCGTACGCGCTCGCCGACCTCATGCACTTGGAGCTGGTCGACCTCGGAGAACTCGCACTTGACCTGAGCGTCGCTCGCACGCTGCCGCGCCGCGTTGCCGAGCGCCACGGCATGTTGGTGATCGGTCGCGACGACCACGCGATCAGGGTCGCGACTGCGGATCCGACCAACGTGGTCGCCCTCGACGACGTCCGGCTCTACACCGGAGCGACCACGGTCACCGTCGTCGTGAGCACCGACACGCAAATCCAGAACGAGCTCCGCCGGGTATGGGCGATCCTCGACCAGGACGCCGAACTGTCGAACGTCTCCGACGAGCCCGAAGCCGTCGATGAGCATGACCTCGAGAGTGCCGCAGACCAGGGACCGACCGTCCGACTCGCCACGAGCATCGTTTCCGAAGCCGTGCGCAGCCGCGCCAGCGACATCCACGTCGAGCCGCAGATCGACGGCCTGCGCATCAGGTACCGCATCGACGGCCTGCTTCGCGACATCATGAAAGTGCCGCGCAATTCCTCCGCCGCGCTCGTCAGCCGCCTCAAGATCGTCTCCGGCCTCGACATTGCCGAGCGACGCCTTCCGCAGGACGGCCGCACGCGACTCACCGTTGATGGCAACGGCGTCGACGCCCGCGTCAGCACGCTGCCGTCAGTGCACGGCGAGAAGGTCGTCATCCGGCTGCTTGCCAGCGGCGACCACATTCCCCCCGTGACCCAACTCGGCCTTGACGAGCAGCAACTCGAGGCGCTGCTCGCCGGAACCGCGAACCCGCAAGGACTCGTGCTCATCACCGGCCCGACGGGGTCTGGCAAGACACACACGCTCTACTCGGTGCTCTCCCACATGGCCACCGCGGACAAGAACGTCGTCACTCTGGAAGACCCGGTGGAGATCCAGCTGCCCGGCATCACCCAGGTGCAGACGAACGACCGCGCCGGCCTGACCTTCAGCAAGGGTCTGCGGTCCATCCTCCGACAGGACCCGGACGTTGTTCTGGTTGGTGAGGTACGTGACTCGGACACCGCGGAGCTCGCGCTCCAGGCCTCGATGACCGGCCACCTCGTGCTGACCACGCTGCACACCAACGACGCGGTTGCTGCACTGACCCGACTGGTCGATATGGGCATCCAGCCCTTCTTGATTGCGTCGTCATTGAGCCTCGTCGTCGCACAGCGGCTGGTCCGGCGTCCGTGTGCCGACTGCGCCGCGCCCTACATGCCGAGCGCCCGCGTACTCACGTTGCTCGGCCTCAGCGAAGCCGACCTGGTCGACGCAACACCGATGCGCGGCCGCGGTTGCGGCGAGTGCGGCGGCACCGGATATCGCGGCAGAACCGGAATCTTCGAAGTGCTTCCCGTGACGGCGAGCGTGCGTTCCGTGCTGGCGCACACCCCGACCGAAGCAGCCGTCGGCGCAGCCGCACGAGCCGCGGGAATGACAACTCTGCGCGGATCGGGGCTGGCTCGCGCACGACGCGGCGAGACGACTTTCGAAGAAGTGCTCCGGGTTTCCCAGGTCGACGTGGCAGAAGGTCACCGGTGCACGGCGTGTGACCGCGCCGTCGACGCCGACATGATTGCGTGCCCTTGGTGCGCGACGATCGTCGACCGCGGCCACTGCAGTTCGTGTGCGCGGCCGCTTGAGGCCGGTTGGAAGATCTGCCCGTGGTGCCGCACGGCAGCAGTCGTTCCGGTAGCGACCGCCGACAACAGCGTTCGGATCCCCCGCTTGCTCGTGGTCGGTGACAACGGCGCCGTGCACAGCCTGGTCAGATCGGCTGTCGACGATGTCATGGACGTCGATGTCGCTGCCACCGCAGACGACGCACTCACGAAAGTGTGGGACGGCGAGTACGACGGCGTGGTCGTGCAAGACACCTTGCCCGACATCGGCGGAGTCGAACTGCTGCGACTGTTGCGCAGCGGGAGCAGAACCGCCGCGTTGCCGCTGATGCTCGTCACGGAACCCAATGACAGCGGAGAACCCGCAGACGATGCGCATCACAGTGGAGTCGACGAGGTGCTGTCGCTCGACGCGACGCCTGCGGAGACATTGACGCAACTGCGCCTGCTGACCGAGCGCAGCCTGCATGCAGGGGCTTGGCACAAAGCGGCGTCCGGCCGCGCAAAGTCCGCCAAATCCAGCGAGCCGACCGCGTCGTCCGGCGAGGAAGTCGAAGTTCCAGCACCGAATCGTCGCGTCCGCGCAGTTCCGGTGCTCGCCGAGCGCAGGAAGCGTCAGTCGGCCAACCTGCCCAGAAGCTGACCGAGCCGATCGAGTTCGCGCCGGTTGAACCGCTGCACGAAGTGCACGCCGACCCCTGGCAGATGCACGTGCGATGCCGACCGCAACCGATCGACGCCTGCCCGGGTCAGGACGGCATACATCCCGCGCGCGTCGTTAGGGACCGGCTCGCGGCGCACAAGTTCCTCTCGCTCGAGCCGGTCGATCATTCGGGTCAGGCCACTGCGGGAAAGCAAGACCCTGTCCGCAAGGTCGGTCATGCGCAGCCGACGGTCGGGCGCCTCAGCCAACTGCACGAGAACGTCATAAGAGGCGATCGGCAGGTCAGCAGCCTGCGCGAGTTCAGCCTCAAGCGTGCGGATCAACTGGGCGTGCGCACGCAGGAATGCTCGCCAGACAGCGATCTCCTCAGCCGAAGGGGACTGTTCTGCGCCGACCACGGAAGGCATCGTAGGTCCGAGTAGGATTAGTGAGTGGCAGACCAACGAGCGGACCGAGCACGACCGACCGACGAATCCGTCCGCGCGGCGCTTGCGACCGTCCAGGATCCCGATATTCGGCGCCCGATCACCGAGCTTGGCATGGTCGAATCGGTCGTCATTGCGGACAACGGCCAGGTGGCTGTCGGCGTGCTGCTCACGGTGTCGGGTTGCCCGCTCAAAGACAAAATCACTGCGGACGTGACCGCGGCGGTTCGCACAGTGCCCGGTGTGACTGGCGTCGAGGTCACCCTCGGCTTCATGACGGACGAGCAGCGCAAGGCACTCCAGTTGCAGCTGCGGGGGCCTGGTAAGCCGGAGAAAGAAATTCCGTTCAACGATCCGAACTCGCTCACGCGAATTCTTGCTATCGCCTCGGGCAAGGGCGGCGTCGGTAAGTCGTCGATCACGGTGAACGTCGCGGCCGCGCTGGCGGCCCGCGGGCTTTCGGTTGGCCTCCTCGACGCGGACGTCTACGGCCACTCCGTGCCGCGGATGCTCGGAGTGCAGACCCGGCCCACGCAGGTGGCCGGCATGATCATGCCGCCGACAGCACACGGCGTCCGGGTTATCTCGATTGGCATGTTCGTTGAGGGCAACACGCCCGTCGCGTGGCGCGGCACAATGCTGCACCGTGCACTCAACCAGTTCCTCACCGACGTCTATTGGGGTGACCTCGACGTTCTGCTCGTCGATCTGCCGCCCGGCACCGGCGACATCGCCATCTCGTTGGCGCAGTTCGTGCCAGCGTCCGAGCTCGTCGTCGTGACGACACCGCAGCAGGCCGCGGCCGAGGTTGCCGAGCGCGCCGGCACCATCGGGTTGCAAACCCGGCAGCGCGTCGCCGGCGTCGTCGAGAACATGGCGTGGTTGCCATGCCCGCACTGTGGCGAGCGGGTTGACGTCTTCGGATCCGGCGGCGGGCAGACCGTCGTCGATGCCCTGTCACACGCGTTTGGCACCGACATTCCGTTGCTCGGCCAGATCCCGCTCGACCCGGGATTGGTCAGTGCGGGAGACACCGGCGTGCCGTTCGTGCTGAGCCACCCGGACGCGCCCGCGTCGGTCGAGTTGTTCGCAATCGCCGACGCGCTGGCGATCCGCGAGCGCAGCTTGGTCGGCCGGCCTTTGGGCCTGCAGCCGGTCTAGCTCGGCGAGTGTTGGTCCTCAGCGGGCGTTCTTGCGCCCGCTGGAGACCAACGGCCAAGCGGGACGGCGGGAGGGTGCGGCGCGGGGTGGCGAAGGTTAGGGGCGGCGGTAGACGACTGAGACGGCGGTTCGAGCACCCGGCCTCGGGACTACCGCGGAGATCGGCGCACCCAAGTCGACCGCTGGAAACGCCGACGTCGCGGCACCGACACCGGTTGGTACGGCTGCGCTGCCCGAGATTGCACCGCTGAATCCGACGACCACACTTGCCGCAAAGCCGGCCGCGGCAACGGTTCGGGTGCGTACACGGCGCCCGGCCGGTTGGCCGGTGCGAAGTGGGCGGGACGGCGCGGTGCGGCCGAGCAACCGTCGTGACCGCGACTGGCTCAACAAGCGTGGTGAATATGCATCGGGCGGCGCAGCTTCGGACTCCGGTATCTGGAGCAACCGCGCGAACAACACCGGATCGGGAACCGCTGCTGGTTGCGCCTGCGCCAGCTGCGCCTTCACCCGCCGCTGCTGCGCAACGTCACGCCGGCACTGGGCGCACTCGTCCAGATGCACAACCGCGTGATCGTAGGCGTCACCGCCGAGCTCATCATCGACGAGCACGCCTACCAGGTTGCCTAGATGGGTCACGACGTGGCTAGCCCCGGCATCCGGCGCGCGGCGCGAGCTGGCCGTGGCGTGCTGATCCGCGGCCGCCGGTTGCGGTCGGGGGCGCGGTGCTCGAGCGCAGCGCGCAATTGAGTGCGGCCGCGGTGGATCCGGCTGCGGACCGTACCCAGCTTGATGCCGAGCGCGTCGGCAATCTCCTCATACGTCAGCTGCTCGATGTCGCACAACACGACGGCGGCCCGAAACTCTGGTGCCAGGGCGTCCAGCGCGCGCTGCACATCGTCGTCCCAATGGGCGTCGTCATAGGCCTGTGCGGGTGTCGGCTCACGACCAGCGAGCCGGTCGGAGGCGTCGTCGGCGAGGGCCTCGAAGCGGATCCGAGCGCGCCGGCGAACCATGTCGAGGAACAAGTTGGTGGTGATGCGGTGCAGCCACCCCTCGAAGGTGCCTGGGGTGTACGACCCGAGCGAACGGAACACCCGGACAAAGACGTCCTGGGTGAGGTCCTCGGCGTCGTGGGCGTTGCCGGTCAATCGGTAGGCAAGCCGGTACACACGGGCACCATGCGTGCGCACCACGTCGTCCCAGCTGGGCGCGGCCCAATCGGGGTCGTTGGACGGCTCGGACTGCGGACCATCGTGGACAAGTAGGGCGGAATCTGTCATCGGGGGGACACCTCCGATGGCATCCTGCGCCCCGATCCTGAAGGAATGCTGATGTCCGTCACATGACCTCCTGAGAAGTGAACGGCTTATCCCCCGCTCCGGTTCCCGGGTTGCTCGGCAACGGGTGCGACTACGCTGCGCCAGAACGACCTACGACTCTCCTCGGGAGGCTGCTATCTCCGGTCTGCAATCCACGTGGGATTACACCGAGGCCTACATCGGCCAGGACGACGTTTTGACGGCGGCGGCCGCCCGTGGCGTAGAGGTCGGCGCACAGCCGATCATGCCGGGCGGCGGCGCTGCGCTTCGATTCCTTGCCGCGCTGCTCGACGCCCGCTCCGTCGTCGAAATCGGCACCGGCTGCGGTGTCTCGGGAGTCTGGCTGCTGCGCGGCATGAACCCTGAAGGCGTGCTCACCTCGATCGATCTCGAGGCGGAGAACCAACGGCTCGCGAAGCAGGCTTACGCGGACGCCGGATTTGCGACGGCCCGTACGCGGCTGATTTCGGGAGCGGCCCTCGATGTCCTCCCGCGCCTCACCGACGGCGCCTACGACCTCGTCTTTTGCGACGGCGAGAAGAAGGAGTACGGCGACTACTTGCGCGAAGCACTGCGGTTGCTGCGGGTCGGCGGCGTGGTCGCGTTCGACAATGCGACGTGGCACCACCGGGTAGCCGATCCTGCGCAGCGCGACCCGGCCACCATCACGATCCGCGACTTGGGCAAGCAGTTGCGCGAAGAGCCCGGCCTTGTACCGACGCTCCTACCTGTGGGCGATGGGCTGTTAGTAGCGGTCAAGCGCGACGCGTAACGGCTC
>DATCDK010000192.1:0-5244 GCA_036510735.1 Acidothermaceae bacterium
TCGTCGTCAACCTTCGCGTCGATCACCCCAGAAGGGTCAACGACCTCCTCCGGCTCCGGGATACGGCTTAGCAGCCGATAGTGTCGCCGCTGGCTGCGTTCGAAATTCCGGCAGGCGTTGTTCGCGACTGCCAACAACCACGGCAGCATCGATTGACCAGAAAAGCGCACCCGGCGGCGCATCTGCCACGCTCTGAGGAACACGATGGACACCAGATCTTCGCCGACCGACCACGAGCCCGTCCGACGAAAACAGTGGTTGTATACCGCCGTCGCATGGCGGGCAAAGAGGGTTTCGAATGCACGATCGGCTTCCTGGCCGACAAGATGCCAGAGCTCCTCATCGGAGGCGGCGTCCCAATCCATGCGCACACCCTGATACGTCCGGCAACGCCAAGCGAGTTCCCGACCAGCCTCTCATCGCAAGCCAGTCTGTTGCACGAAGACGGCACCGCAGACTGACAGCGACGCCCACCACTTGCCAGACATGATCCGGACGCCACACCCCCGCCGCTCCCACACAATCCCAGGCCCCCGCAGGCGCGTCATTGCGGCATTATCGGATGTTGTTGGTCTGCCTGCTCGACCGGAGTTGGAAGAATGCGCCTTAGGCCCGGGGACTGACGTTGTTCGTCCATTGCTGGCCGTCCCAGAAGCGCCATTGCGTCGCGTCGTTTGGGTCGACGTACCACTGAGCGGGAATCGGCTGCGGCGCAGTGTCTTGCAGTGCAGGCGTGGCGGGCGCAGCGTTTTCCGGGGGCGTATCCATGGTTGGCGTCGCGGTTGGGTCGCCTTCCTCGGTTCCTAGGTCGTCTAGTTCGTCGCCGATGTCGTTGTCTGCGTGTCTGCTTGGATGCTCGTCGTCGCCGTGGGCCTCCACAGGTTCGTAGGCTTCACTTGTCGCGTCGGAGAGCGCGTCGAGGGCGAGGTCGGTCTTGCTCGCCGGGCCTTGGGTTTCGTGGGTGATGGATCCGGAGGCTCGCCATTCCAGTGCGTCGGCGGTGTCGCGGTATTCGACGAGATGTGCTCCGGCGACTTGGGAGAAGATGTCGCGTACTTCGCTAGGGGTGGCGTAGAAGAACTCGCGGCGGGCGTTGATGCGGTTGACCTTGCGGTCCGCGAGGGCTTGGTGAAGGTGGGTCTCAAGTGAGACCGCGTCTTCGTGGAAGACCATCGCGTGGACGTCGAAGCGGAACGGGACGCTTGCGTCGCCGAGTTCGGCGACTCGGTCCATCGGATCAAGACGCCGCGTCATGCCGATTTTGACCATGTTCGGTCCGAACGCGCCGACGTTGGAGATGACGTAGACGTGGCCGGTGCGAATATTCGCCGCACGCTGCTCAACTCCAGAAATGGAGGCGCCGATCTCGTCGAGCTTGGCCTGAGCTTTCGCAACTGCTTCCGGATCAGTGCCGGGATCGAGTTTCCCAAGCAGGTTGCGGTAATGCTCTTGTTCCTTGCGGAGCTTGTCCAACGCGGCGGCCATCTCCGCCGCTGCCTTGGCCTGATCGCGCAACTGTGCCCGGCGGTCTCGTTCGGCTTCCTTCTCTTGCTGTTTGCGCACCTGGTAGTCGGCGGTGAGTTCCAGTTCTTCGAACCGCAGCCGGTGATATCCGGGTGCGATCCGGATGCTCATGGTCTTGCCGAGGCGTTCGATCGCCATGGCTGACTTGTCGAGTCGTGTCTTGGTGCTGACCAGTGTGTGCGGGCGTAGTACGCGCACCAGGCTGTCCGCTTCGGCGTTGTATGCCCGAAGCATCAAAGTCGAGGTGTCCTTGACCATCTTGCGCCCCGCCACCGCGGAGTTGTTCACCGTCCACGTGGTGGAGCCCTCAACGGCCTGGCCGGCTCGAATCATCGCCTTCATCCGGCCCTGCACGTTCGCCAGTGCGCTCTTGTACGCGACCGCGTCGGCGAGGGGATGGTTGAACGTGTAGAAGCCAGCTTCTTGCATGCTGGCTTCGTCCAGGTCGAGCGCCAGCTGCGAACGCGCCGCGTGCTCCTCGGACACCGCTTCCGCGGCGGCTCGCTGCGCGGCGGCAACCTCGGCGTGCAGCCCGGTGAGTTGGGTCCGTGCCGCGCCGGTCTCGGCTTGCAATGCCACGGCTTCGGTGCCCTGCAAATGCGCGACCCACTGGGTGAGGCGCTCAACCTCCGCCTCAAGTTCTTCGACTTTCTTGCCGCTCCCGAACGCCATGGGCATCCCAACCGTTGGCTGGCACCGCCGGCACACCGCCGACGTGCATCTACCTGATTGTCGTTAGGGTCAGACGTTGTCCGCTATGGTTTGTCGTCAGGCAGATTGTCTACCGACGGGTCCCCGTCAGGCGCTTCGCGCCGGTGATGTTGATGGCACGAGAACTGACAGGGGCGTTGACGCTCATCCGACGATGATCGGCCCGGTGCGGCGCGGCTATTTGATCGCGCTCGGAGCCGACCGCTTGGGTGCGGCGATCTTCGATGACCACAGCCGGTTGGACCGCAAGACATTTGGCGCGGATCCTGATGGCTGGCCGCAGATCGGCGATTGGCTCGCTGATCGCGGCGCGATTGAGGTTGCGGTGCCACAATCTGCGACCAGAGAGTTCGTGGTTTGGCTGGCGACACAGCCGTTTGTGCTCGTCCACGACGAGCAGCCCAGGTCTAGGGCCAAGATTGTGAGCTGGCGGGACACGATCACCGTCAGCGCGTCGACAAGATGGTTCGAAGGCTATGACGAACTCACAGCCACGTCGGACATCGCAGGGTTCGCGCAAATCGAGGCGTTTTTAGGGCGTTGCCCGGCCGCGACCGCGGTGACGTTGATCGACGCGAACGGCACGAGCGCATCGCTGGTCCAACACCTGCAAGACGCGGGCTGGACTTTGGAAGTCAAGCGCGTCACGGACCCGTGGCTGGTCACCGTCCAGTGCAACCCGGCCACGCACGAGGTGTGCGCGCGAGCCAACGGCGCCTACCAACGCGTGGAGATGCCCAATGACCACGCCGGCTCGGTTGAGGTGGTGTCGTGGATTGAAGACCTTGGTTCCGTTCGAGGTGTCATCATCACGGACGCCGATAAGGACAGCACCGCACTCGTCGAACTCTTGCAAGCTGCGCGCATTCGACACCGCGTGGAGCGCGCGACCCGAGGTGAGCTGGCAGCCGAACCTGGCGAGGAGTTCGGCGGCGTGCGGTTCCAACTTGCGTTGCGTGGACTCGGATGGCTGGTCTTCCGCATGCGGATCGGTGACGAACAGATCGAAGTCGTCGCCGGCCACATGACATCGGCGTGGCACGACACCATCAGCGGCATCCGCGCTGCGTTCGACGCTCGGACGCCGGTCGTGATCGTGTGGTCGGAGGAACCCGGCGCCTACCAACTCGTGTTGAGCCGATTGCCGCAAGGTCATCTCGACATGAGACTTCGATTCCTCCCGGACGATCTTTGGGGAAGGCCGGACGAACCGTACGCCGGAGACATCGCCGGCCGGTGGACTGTCGAAACGCGCGATCTCGCGCGCGCGTTCGCCAGCGCGTCCTACCAACTTCTTCGGGCCGTGCCGGCGGTCGACCTCGATGCGCGGTGGAGCTACGGCGCTCCTGTAAGCGAGCTAGAGCTCCTCGCGATACGAGCAAGCATGTGACACAAATACCCGGTGGAACCTGTTCCGCTCGCAGCTGGACAGACGATCTGAGAGTCGTCGGTCACTTGCCGGGATCGGGGCTCGTCCACCCATTTGCTCGCCGACGACATGTTCGCGAACGGATATCTATCGGCAGGTCGCGTGTGCGCGTCATTGCGGCAAATGATTGCGTTTCTCGAGTCCTGCGAAGCGTGCCCTAGGTTGCCAGTGGCTAGGCAACCGGCTTTGGCGCCGCGGCGTCTTACGATTGCGCGCTTAGCGTTGCGCGCCCCATGGAGGTGGCGATGGCCGTCACGGTCGTGAAATCGACGTCACGGCTGCTGCGCAACCGTGCAGGAGCGATGGGCGTGTCCGCCGTGTTGGCATTGCTGCTGGTTGCGTGCGGCAGCGACCGTCACCGCGCGTCCGCTCCGGTCGCGCTGCCCGCGACGACCACGCCCTCTGCGGCACTGTCGTCGGTGTCTGGATTGCTGTCGTCGGTCCCGCCGCAGTCGTCGTCGGTCACGGCGGCACCCGCGAGTTCCAGCTTGCCGGTTACCCCGAGCGTCGCGGTTTCCAGTGCCAGCAGCGGCCCGGGGCAGTTGTGGGCTGTGCCGCAGTCACCCGATGAACTCGCGATCGCCACTGACGGAACGCTGTTCATCGCCGATGGAATCGAGAACGCGATCTATAAGCGCACCGCTGCCGGGGTGTTCAGCGTGTTCGCCGGCACCGGGGTGGCCGGGTTTAGTGGCGACGGTGGTCCGGCTACCGCGGCCGAGTTGAACGACCCGAGCGGGATGCTCGTCGAAGCTGACGGCACGCTGTTGTTCGCTGACGGGATGAACAACCGGGTGCGGGCCATCGCCCCCGACGGGAGGATCTCCACCGTGGCCGGCAACGGCCACTTCGATACCAGCCGCGCCGGCGCGGCCCTTGTCGAACCGGTTGGGGATCCGACCGATGTCGCGGTCGACCCCCGCGGCGGCTACTTCATCGCAGCCACCAGCCAATTGCTTCACCTGACGCCCAGCGGGCAGCTCACCGTTGTTGCTGGCAACAACCCACTCGACGGCGTGGTGGGGATCGGCGGCCCCGCACTGTCAGGTTCGGTGGACGGCCCGGGCTCGATCGCCGTCGACGGGGCCGGCGGGATTTACATCGCCGGCCAAAACACCAAAACGTTGCTCTACATCACCCCCGACGGAACGCTGACCAAGCTCAGCGACGCCTTCTACGTTCGCGGGTGGGGCGGCCTACGGACCGCACCTGATGGATCGGTCATCGGGATCAACACCGTCGAGATCGTCCGCTATCGAGGCACCGTGCCGACGACGATCTTCCCGCTCTCATCGACCACAGATCCGCGCCTGCAAAACGTGGAACTCAACGGTCTGGCCGTATCAACCTCGGGCGACATCTACGTTTCCAGCGACGGCAACAGCGGCTACAACGCCACACCGCTTCTGCTGCGTATCGACGCTGCCGGAAAACCCACCATCCTCTGGTCCGGCACACCTACGTAGCGAATGCGACCGACTTTCGACACGCAAGCCGTGACGCTCGAAACAGAACGACCATCACGGCGGCATTATCGGGCGTTCGACAAAGGGCGAAACCTCAGAGCTTGACTGGGGCTT
>DATCDK010000193.1:0-7210 GCA_036510735.1 Acidothermaceae bacterium
GCCTGCACGAGATACGACAGCCGGCGGTGCGGCTGAACGCAGACGACGCGACCCGTGAGGGCGCTATCCCCTACCGATTGAAACTCGATGGGTGCGTCGATCTCCCAGGTCGAGCTCGCCGACAATCCGTACATGAAGGCACCCGTGTGGCGGGCATCGGTCAAAGCCGCCCAGACGCGGGCCGGGTCGGCGGCGACGAAACACGCGAACGCCCGGGGCATCGGCGACGAAGCCCGCACACCCTCGATGGCGCTCATGTCACCAACCCTCAACGCTGGCGTAGCACTGGGACTACCGGCGATTTCGCAGAGGGTACCTGCAGTCAGCGCCGCTGTCGATGATCAAGGTCAGCGCTTCAAGTCCTTGGCCAGATGCCGGGCGAGCGGCGCGCCGGCGTAATGCCCGAACGGTTCGCCATCGACGTAGCCGGCGCTCGCGTACAGCGCCAATGCCTCGGGCTGGTGGAGCCCAGTTTCGAGCCGTAGCCGCGTCGCACCGAGTTGGCGCGTTTCGTATTCCAGGTGTTCGAGCAATGCCCGTGCAATACCTCGGCGACGGGCAGCTGGGGCGACGTACATGCGCTTGAGCTCTCCGACGTCAGGCTCGACGAGCCGCACGCCACCGCACGCGACCGGCTGACCGGCGTCCCGCCCGATCACAAAAACGCCTTGCGGCGGTGTGAATTCGGCGACCGCGAGCTCGGTGACGTCACGACCGCCGTAACGCAGGACGTATTCCTGTTGCACGGCCTCGATGAGCTCGAGTGACTCCGGTGCATCGAGCGCTGCCGCCCTGAACTCGATGTCTGTCACGAACGCCACCGCCAGCCGTGATCGACCGGACCGATGCCGCGACCGAGCGCGAATCCGGCGGCGATCGCACCGGTGACGTAGTCCTTCGCAAGCTGCACGGCGTCAGGAACCTCGTGGCCCAGCGCGAGAAACGACGCGATCGCGCTCGCCAATGTGCAGCCGGTGCCGTGCGTATGCCGGTTGTCGAGTCGGGGTGCGCGATAGAGGTATTGCGTCGTCCCGTCGAACAGCAGATCAGTGGCATCTCCGTCGAGATGGCCGCCCTTGACCAGCACCCACCGCGGCCCGAGCGCATGCACCGCTTCAGCGGCTTCGCGAAGCCCCGCCTCGTCGTCCACCTTGATGCCGGTCAACTGCGCAACCTCGTACAGGTTCGGCGTCACCACCGTTGCGACCGGCAGGAGTTCGGCCTTGATCGCACCGACCGCATCGGGTGCCAGCAGCGAATCGCCGTGCTTGGAAACGCCGACTGGATCGACGACAACGGGGACGTCGAGGCCGCCAAGAACCGTAGAGACAAGCGAAACCAGCCCGGACGACGCGAGCATCCCTGTCTTGACCGCGTCGACGCCGATGTCGCTAAGCACCGAATCGAGCTGCGCCTGAACAGCGTCCGGTGGCAGCTCCCAGTAACCCTGGACGCCGAGCGAATTCTGCGCGGTCACAGCGGTCACCACGCTCATGCCATGTACGCCGCACGCCAGCATCGTCTTCAGATCGGCTTGAATGCCTGCCCCGCCGCCGGAATCGGAGCCCGCGACGGTCAGTACGCGTGGCAAGGTCATGTGCTCATTCTCCCAGCTACTCGGCTGGCATCGAGCGCGTGCCGGATCTGATGACCAGCGCGAGGCCGCCCAGCAGCAGCAGTGCGGCCGGGATCTGCTCGAGCCGAACATGCTGATGCAAGAAGAGTGCAGCGATCAGTGTCGCGCCCGGCACTTCGAACAAGATCGACAGACTGACGATCGTCGCGCTCGTCGTCTTCAGCACCCGATTGAAAACCGAGTGACCGAGCAACTGGGCACCGGCAGTCAGCGCGACGATGCGGGCCCAATCGGCACCGCTGTATCCGTGCAGGCTCTGCCGTCCGATGATGCAGACGACGAGAAGCAACACCGCGGTCACCGAATAGCAGAGCGACGTGTAGCTCGTGGTCGACACGGTTCGGCGGACCGCTGCGCCTGCGGTCACGTAGCCCGCGGCAAACATGCCGCCGATCAGCGCCAGCAGGTCGCCGGTCAATGCGCGCCCCGACACTCGAACGTCGAGCCCGGTCAGCAGGGCAACCGCGAGCACGGCGATGACGATCCCTGCCCATGCCGAGCGGCGGATCACCGCGCCTTGAGTGCGGGCAAGAAGGGCCGCCCAAACGGGCTGGGAGGCGACGAGCGCGGTCGACGACGCCACCGATGTGTAGCGGAGACTGGGAATCCAGGTGGCGAAGTGCGCGGCAAGGAGCGTCCCCGCAATCAGAATCAGCCGCCATTCGCGGCGGGTCAGCCCTCGCAGCTCCGACCGGTTCCGGGTGAGGGCAACGGAGAGCATCGCGACCGCACCCAGACCGTTGCGCCAAAACGCGAGCGCAAGGGCGGGCGCGGCCGTGGCCACGATCAAGGGTCCGGACGTCGACACCGCGGTCACGGCGATCGCGATGAGCGTCAGGTCGGTCCTCGACGGCAACGCCAATTCGTGCGCCGGCCCGGGTGTCGCCTCGCCGTCGTGCATTCCGATCATGATGCCACTGAATGTGCCGCTTTCTGGGACCATACTGTCCCCATGGCACCCGAGGCTCCGGAGTCGACGGACGGACCCGACACGCGCGCTGTGTTCCGCCCCGACTGGAGTCGTCCGGCCGTTCGCCGGGCGAGCATCGGACTCGTCTTCGTCGTGTGCGTGTTCGTTGTGGTTCCGATTGTCGCGATGCTCACCGCAGCGGGCTGACGCTAGCGGAAGTGGTCGAAACCGCCTGCGGCGTAAGGCAATCCGTCGACTGTGACTGCGCTCTCGCCGCTGCTGTCGAGCACGGCACCGATGATCTGCCATCCCGAGGGAATCTCTGATTCGGGCCCAAACGTCGCCACCAGAGCGTGGTCTTCGCCGCCACGCAGGATCCAGGTCAGCGGGTCGACGCTCAGCGCCGACGCCACCTGGCTCAAAGCGTCAGGGATCGCGAACGCAGTCGACTGCAGGTCGATGCGCACGCCGCTCGCGGTCGCGACGTGCCCAAGGTCAGCGACCAGGCCGTCACTCACATCGATCATCGACGTGGCTCCGGCCTTCGCCGCCTCGGGACCGGCTTGATACGGCGGTTGCGGACGCCGATGGGCGTCGACCACCAGCCGCGGCGACCGGAATCCCCTGCTCAGGGTGGCGAGACCCGCCGCCGCCCAGCCCAGCCGCCCGGCGAGTGCAACAACATCGCCCGGCCGCGCGCCGGCCCTCGTGACCGGCGTCCGTCCCTCGAGATCACCGAGCGCGGTAACCGCGATCACCAGGACATCGCTGCGCACGACGTCTCCACCGACAACGCCCGCTCCGACCAGGTCGCACTCGTCTCGCAGTCCGTCAGCGAAACGCTCGGCCCAGAACGCCGCGAGGTCAGCGGGGGCAGCGAGCCCGACGAGTAGCGAGGTCGTGACCGCACCCATAGCGGCGATGTCGGCCAGGTTCTGCGCGGCCGCCTTTCGACCGATGTCGTACGGCGTCGACCAGTCGCGACGAAAGTGCCGACCGTCGACGAGCAGGTCCGTCGTCGCCACCACCCGCCCGTCGGGGGCGGTGACGACCGCCGCATCGTCGCCAGGCCCGATCAGGGTGTGCTGCCCAGTGGGTAGGCGTGCGGTGACCCGATCGATCAGGCCGAACTCCCCAAGGTCACCGATACTGATCTCTCACTCCCCGCGTTCAGTTGCTACGGTGTGACCGACATTGTTGGACATCCTTGTATCGGGCCGGGCGAACCTCTCACCCAGCCCGGTCGACCGTCTGGCAGACCGGCAACGATCTCGAAGGGTTGCGCGCATGGTGGTGCAGGCCTACATCCTCATCCAGACCGAGGTCGGCAAGGCAGCCTCGGTGGCTCGTGAAATCTCCGGTATGAAGGGTGTCACGCTCGCCGAAGATGTCACCGGGCCCTACGACGTCATTGTGCGCGCCGAGGCGCGCAACATCGACGAGATGGGCCGCATGGTGGTCGCGCAGGTCCAAAGCGTCGACGGAATCACCCGCACGCTGACCTGCCCGGTCGTCCACCTCTAGTCCTGGACGGCGGTCAGCTGAGGTTGGCGCGCAACCTCGCCTGCTCGAGCGCATCGGCGTCGTCTTGCACCGACATGGTGTGACCAACACCGAGGAGGACACCGTGCGAGCCCTCCCACGCGCAGAACGGCACCGACTGTCCCTGCGCCACGATCGTCGCGCAGCGCCAGGTCGTGACGCCTGACGTCACCGTCTGCGGGGTCACCGTAATGCCGGCGACCGTGCCCGCGGCGCCCATCGCCCCCACCAGTTGATTGAAGTCAGGCGCGTTCGACGATGCGCGCGCCGCGATCACGACAAGACCAGGCTCGCTCGCATCGCTGGCGCCGTAGATACCGACCGAAACATCGTGCAATCCCTCGTGGCTCAGGCTTTTCTTTGCGAGGTCAAGGTCGTGCCCCTGCCCGGCGGGGATCGCCAGTTCCGGCATCCCGGCGAGCGACGACGGTAGGGCCACCGGGTGCGGTAGGCGCACCACGTAGAACCCGACCGCCGTGACGGCGATGACGACTACGGCGATCACGGCATACCAGAGGCGCGACCTGCGCCCGCTGGTGGCATCCGCCGACGTGGCGAACGGCGACGACAGGTCCACCGACGACACGGGGTAGCCTCCGGCGCTTGGAAGGCCCCAGCGATCGACGGTCGGCGCACTCACCGGTGTCGCACCGGGTGCGCCGAAGGCACTGGGCGCGCCGAAGGCACTGGGCGCACTGGGCGCACCGGGCGCACCCGACGTATTGGGCGCACCGTAAAAGTCGAACCCGCTGGACATCGATGCCTCCGTCGATGAAACCCGAGGCTTGTGTCGGCAGGTCCGCGGGCCACGTTGAGTCACAAACGATCAGACGTGTCGGGCACACGGCCTAGCGCAGTCCGGTTGGTCGCCGCAACGCGGTCTGGATCAACCGATCGAGCAGCGCCGGGTAGTCAAGACCGCTTGCCGCCCAGACCCGCGGGAACACCGAAGTCGGGGTGAACCCGGGCATGGTGTTGACCTCGTTGACGAGCACCCGTTCTGCCGGCGTGACGAAGAAGTCGACCCTGGCCAGCCCTTCGCACGACAACGCCTCGAACGCCATGGCGGCGAGATGCCGAATCTGTGCTTCGACATCGGCGCTCAGCGATGCAGGGATCTCGATGTCGGTATCGAGGTCGAGGTACTTCGCATCGAAGTCATAGAACTCGCGGTCTCTCACCGTGATCTCAGCAGCGACACTGACCTCCGGCGGACCGCCATCGATGCCTTCCAGGACGCCGACCTCGATCTCACGCCCCTCGACCGTCGCCTCGACGATCACCTTCGGGTCGCTGCGCCGGGCCAGCTCAATGGCGTCGTCAAGTTCGCCGACGTCGTGCACTTTGCTGATGCCAATGCTCGACCCACCCCGCGCCGGCTTTACGAAGACCGGAAAACCCAAGCTGGCGACCGATTCGCGCACTGCAGACTTGTCGTCGTCCCATTCACGCGGCCGCACCACCACGTGCGGGATGTCAGGCAGGCCGCCGCCTTGCAGCACGAGCTTCATGTAGTGCTTGTCCATCGCGGCCGCAGACGAAAGCACACCGGCACCGACGTACGGAATCCCGGCGAGCTCGAGCAATCCCTGAATCGTGCCGTCCTCGCCGTACGGGCCGTGCAGCAACGGGAACACGACGTCGACCTCGGCCAAAATGCGTGGGACGGCGCCGGGTTCAGATACCACAAGGTCTGGCGCGGTTGGGTCTGCGGCGAGCACGATCGAGGCGTCGGAGGCGGCAACTTCTGGCAGCGAGCCACCCTGGATCTGGAACGTAGTCGGATCGTCGGACGCCAGTACCCAGCGGCCCTCGCGAGTGATGCCGATCGGCACGACGTCGTAGCGCTGCGGGTCGAGGGCTGCGAGCACACTGCCAGCGGTTATGCAGGAGATCGAGTGTTCGGTGCTGCGGCCGCCGAAGAGAACCGCGACCCGCACCTTGCGGTCACCAGCCTGATCGGGCGCTCGCTCCAACTGCGCCGACTGCGTCGGCCGAGTCGCTTCCACGTCGCCGACCCTACTGCGTATGCCGCTCCGCCTTCGCGGTTCGACCCATCAGCCGCGCGACCCCGTCGCCTGGCTGCATCTGCTGGTAAAGGACCGACACGACAACCTCGATGATGGGCACCTCGATGTCGTGCTTATGGGCAAGCTCGAGGATCGACTTGCACGACATGACGCCTTCGGCCGTTGTCGTGGTCGCCGCAAGCGCGTCCTCGACACTCATACCGCGACCCAGGTGCACACCGACGCTGTGGTTGCGCGACAACGGGCTCGAGCAGGTGGCGACGAGGTCACCCAAGCCGGCCAGGCCGGAGAACGTGTGCGGGTCAGCTCCTAGTGCAACACCGAGGCGTGCCGTTTCAGCGAGACCGCGGGTGATCAGTGACGCCTTCGAGTTGTCGCCGAATCCCATGCCGTCGGCGATCCCGACGGCGAGCGCGATCACGTTCTTGACCGCCCCGGCCAGCTCACAGCCCACGACGTCGGTGTTGGTGTACGGCCTGAAATAGGCAGTCTGGCAGGCCAGTTGCAAGCGCTCCGCATTGCCGGCGTTCGTGCACGCAACGACCGACGCACCTGGCTGCCGCTCGGCGATCTCCCTTGCCAGGTTCGGACCAGTGACGACGGCGACGCGTTCGGCCGGCGCATCGGCAACCTCGCTGATCACCTCGCTCATCCGCTTCGTGGTGCCGAGCTCGACACCTTTGATGAGGCTGACGAGCAGGGCAGCCGCGGGGAACAGCGGCGTCCAGACTGCGAGGTTCGCGCGCAGCGTCTGGGCCGGGATTGCGAGCACGACGAGGTCGGCGCCGGCGAGTGCCTCGGCGGGATCGAGCGTGGCGCTGAGAGCCTCTGGAAGCTCAATACCCTCTTGGTACCAAGGATTTTGATGATCGCTGTTGATCGACTCGACGATCTCGGCACGCCGACCGCAGAGCACCGTTTCAGTACCGGCGTCGGACAAGACCATGCCGAAGGCGGTACCCCACGTGCCGGTTCCGAATACTGCGGCTCGAGTCACGCCGCGCTCACCGGCTTGGCTTCGAAGAACGTTGCGGGCGGTGTCTCACCCCGGATGTCGGCGAGCAGTTCTGTCACGCGCGTCATCAGCAGATC
>DATCDK010000194.1:0-13448 GCA_036510735.1 Acidothermaceae bacterium
CTGACTTTGCGGTGGGGTCTGTCCACGCCGCTCACACGCGCTCGCGATGCGCGCCGGCATGTCACCTGGCGGCAGGAACACCGGGTCATCGGGATCGATGACCGCTGTGAACGGCGGCACCCGGCCGGCCTCCACGAGCAACGTCTCGAGGTCGGCCGGCAGGCCCAAGGAATTCCAGGTGCGCACGCATTCCTGAAGTAGCCACAGCCCCATGACATTGCGTAAAAATCGAGTGGTGCCGTCGACGCCTGCCTCGTTGGTGAAGTTCGCCGACCGCGCGGCGTCTGTCAGTACTGGCTGGTCAAGTTCGAGCCCGACCAGCGACCAGGTGCCGCACGAGACGTAGCCGAAGTTCGGGACTACTGCAGGCACGCCGACAACGGCTGACGCGGTGTCGTGCGACCCGACTGTCGTGACGGCGACCGGCCCGATCAGACCTGTTTGCGCCAACACGTCGCTGCGAAGATGGCCCGCCGGCGCGCCAGGATGGCGAAGCGGCGGAAACAGTTGTGGGTCGATCCCAAGCTGGTTCATGAGGCCAGTCGCCCACTGCCCGGTGTTGACGTCGAGCAGCTGGGTGGTCGAGGCATTCGTGCTCTCAGCGCCGATGTCTCCAGTGAGCCAAAAGCTCACCAGATCAGGCAGCAGCAGCACAGCCTTCGCCGCTGCCATCGCCGGTGTGCCCAACGCTGCAACCAGTTGGTACAGCGTGTTGATCGGTAAGAACTGGATGCCAGTGATCTGGTACAGATCCGCCGCGGGCACTTTCTGGAGAACGCGTTCCATGACACCGGCTGTCCGCTCGTCGCGGTAGTGCACAGGGTTCGCCAGCAATGCACCGGTTGCGTCGAGCAGCCCGTAGTCGACTGCCCACGAATCGATGCCGACGCTGTCGAGTTGGCCGACCTCCCTGCCCGCCGCACGCAGGCCTTCGATCACGCCGCGGTACAACGCGAGGATGTCCCACTGCAACACTCCCGCGACGCGCACCGGGATGTTCGCGAATCGATTGACCTCACGCAACTCAAGACGGCCGTCGCCGACCTGCCCGACCAATACCCGCCCGCTCGACGCTCCGAGGTCGACCGCCGCGACGCTCACCTGCGTCAAGGGCGGACCTCGACGAGCTCGAGCTCGAGCAACTCCGCAGTCGCGCGCAGTTCAGCGATGCGATGTCCGGTGCCCAGCGCCCAGTGGTGACCGACACCCGAGCCGCTCCATGCGTCGGTCCACACGCCGGGGTCACAGCCGAAATCGACGCGGGACGTCGTATTGCCGACGCGTAAGAGCGGACCGCCAACGACTTCGCCTTCCGCAGCGATGCCGACGTAGCTACCGTCTCTCCGCTGGCCGATGCCGAATGCGGTGACCGGTCCGTGCTTCACATCGAACTCGACCGACACACCCCAACCGCGTTTGCCGTGGTAGACCCCGAGACCGCGTAGCAGCGGACGCTGATCACTGATCGCTAGATGCGCCGGACCGTCATGGCCCATTTCGACGACCCCATCGCGGAAATTGAGTGCCTGGAACTCCGTGAACGATCCCCCGGCGCCCAAGCGATCCATCACCAGCATGGCCAGCGATGTGCGCAGCTCGTACTCACCGACCACCGGAATGCCGCGTGCCGTCAACAGCGATGCACCGAGGATCATCCCGGCACCGAGCCGCTCGTGCTTCTCACCCTCAAGGCCCCGGTGGTAGTAGGCGATCGAGTCGAGGGAGAAATCCTCGACCAACTGATCGAGCCCGACCGATACCCGCGCGGCCCATTCGAAGTCGACCGGGTCGACGCTGCCGTCGAGTTCGAAGATCTCGCGCGCAAGCTCGATGCGGGCCGCGGCTTGGTCGTCAGTGACAGCATCGACACGCACCCGAAGATCGTCGAACTCGACAACCTCCATGTGACCGCCCAGGTGCGAGGTGACCATTGTGAGGTCAGTCGAGACGTCGAGCATGCCTGGGTACAGATGGCCCATGGAGCCATGTCGTGCGTGGCGCAATGTGCCGCGCACGCTAGCGGCTTTGATCCAACTGCTGATGCGTTCCCAGGCGCGCGGGTCTTCGACGTAGCCAGAGACCGAACGGAATGGCACGCCGCATCGCTCGAACGCGTTCGCCATCTCCGGCAGCGGGCAGGCGCCGCAGTAGGCAAGCCATTGCCCGGTGTCGAATGTCGCGTGGTCCATCGACTCCGTCGGCTGCAGGTTGATGAGCAGCACCGGCGCACCGCTCCGCTGCGCGATCGGGACGAGCATCGTCGCGGTCATGTAGGTCGTCAGAAAACCGACGATGAGGTCACAGCCGGCGACGCGCAACTGCTCCGCCGCCCGCGCGCCCTCTTCGGCATCGGAGATGAAGCCGACGTCGATAACGTCGCAGTTCAGCTCCGTCATGCGCTGCGACACTCGCGCAGACGACTGCTGCAGTTGGGGGAGCAAGTCGGGAAACTGCGGCCAGTAGGCGCCGAGGCCTCCGGCGACGAGGCCGACTCGCGGTCTGCGAGCGGTGATCCGCTGAAGACCAGGGGCGTGATCGACGTCGCGCTCAGTTGGCGTCACCGGTCTCTCCTCACTCGTCAGTTGGACATCACTACCGGACGGCGATCAGCGTAGGAAGGCGGCCGCCACCCCGGCGTCCACCGGAATGTGCAATCCCGTCGTCTGGGAAAGGTCGCCGCCGGTGAGGGCAAGGACGGCTGCTGCCACATGTTCTGGCAGCACTTCGCGCTTCAGGATCGTGCGTTGGGCGTAGAACGCGCCAAGCTCTTCTTCCGGGACGCCGTACACAGCCGCTCGTTGCGCACCCCAACCGCCCGCAAAGATGCCCGACCCACGCACAACACCATCTGGATTGACGCCGTTGACCCGGATCCCGAACTCACCGAGCTCGGCCGCGAGCAACCGCACCTGATGCGCCTGGTCGGCTTTGGCTGCGCCATACGCGACGTTGTTCGGACCAGCGAACACCGAGTTCTTGCTGGAGATGTAGACGATGTCGCCGCCACCACCTTGTGCCTGCATCATTTGCGCCGCCGCACGTGAGACCAGGAACGAACCGCGGGCCATCACGTCGTGCTGCAGATCCCAGTCGTCGAGCGTGGTCTGCGCCAACGGCTTGGAGATGGAAAGCCCTGCGTTGTTCACGACAAGGTCGACGCCACCGAACGCGAGTGCGGCCTCGTCGAACGCCGATGCGACCTCCTCCTCACTTGTGACATCCATGCGTACCGAGATCGCCTTGTCGCGACCGCCGAGTTCCTTGGCGACGATCTCCGCGGACGACGCGTCGCGGTCCGCGACCACGACGCACGCTCCTTCGGCGGCCAACCTATGGGCGATCGCGCGACCGATACCTGAGCCCGCTCCGGTGACGAGAGCGACTCTGCTCGCAAGTGGACGTGGCACAGGCATGCGTTGCAGCTTGGCCTCCTCGAGCTGCCAGTACTCGATGCGAAACTTCTCCGCCTCCGAGATTGGTGCGTATGCCGAGATGGCCTCGGCGCCGCGCATGACCCGGATCGCGTTGCGATAGAACTCGCCGGCCACGCGTGCGGTCTGCGCATCTTTGCCGAAGCTGAACATGCCCACGCCGGGCACCAGCACGATGGCTGGATCAGCTCCGCGCATCGCCGGCGAATCGGCGTCCGCATGCCGCTCGTAGTACGCCTGGTAGTTAGCCCGATAGGCGACGTGCAATTCACGCAGGCGGGCAACGAGCTGTTCTACGCTCGAGTCGCTCGGGAGATCGACGAGCATCGGGCGGACCTTCGTGCGTAGAAAGTGGTCGGGGCATGACGTTCCGAGCTCGGCCAAGTGGGCGCACTTCGCACCTGCGATGAAGTCGAGCACCTCGTCGGCGTCATCGAAATGGCCGACCTGCCGGTGATCGGTGGAGGCGAGGCCGCGCACGACGGGTGCGATCGCAGCGGCGCGCCGATGCCGCTCCGCTTGCGGCAGTGCCCCAAATCCCGCCCTTGGCGCGCCGAACGGTTCCGGTGAACCGTTCGCGTCAATGAATGCCTGGGCACTGCGAATGATCTCCAGCGATCGAGCTTCGCACTCGTCACTCGTAGCACCCCACGCGGTAATTCCGTGACCGCCAAGGATGACGCCGATCGCGCCGGGATTGGCTCTGTATGCCTCGGCGATCTCCAGTCCAAGCTGGAATCCGGGTCGCCGCCACGGGATCCAACCCACGCGGTCGCCAAAGCACTGGCGGGTCAACGCCTCGCCGTCCGCTGCGGTGGCGAACGCGATCCCGGCGTCGGGGTGCAGGTGATCGACGTGGTCCGCACCGACCAGCCCGTGCATCGCGGTGTCGATCGAAGGCGCGGCGCCTCCGCGACCGTGCAAGCAGAAGTCGAAATCGGCGACCATCTCGTCTTCGTGCTCGACGCCGCGATACACGCCGACCATGGATCTCAAGCGGTCCAGCCGCAGCACGGCGAGACCCTTCTCGGTCAGTGTTCCGAGGTCGCCGCCGGAACCCTTGACCCATAACAACTCGACGGGGCTGCCGGTGACTGGATCGATCTCGTCGCCCTTGGCGGACGTGTTCCCGCCCGCGTAGTTGGTCACGGTCGGGTCAGAGCCGAGCCTGTTGCTGCGGGCGATGAGAGCAGCGACTTGGACCGCGCCGTCGGTCGGACCGCCTGCCATCAGGCGCCCCAGCCGGCGGCTTGCCCGCCGGTGCGCTCGGCGGAGATCTTCTCGGCGTAGCCGGACGCCGCGTACGACGCCATCGGATTGCGGTCGACGCCCATGTGCTCACGAAGGTCGGCTAGTAACGGCCGCACGTCGGTGTTGTACGCGTCCATCAGCACGGCGTTCGCCCCGAGCACGTCGCCCGCCGCTTGCATCGCCGCGAGTTCGTCCGCGTCGATGAGCAGCGCCTTGGCGGTCGCTTCCTGCACATTCATCACCGAGCGAATCTGTCCGGGGATCTTTGGTTCGATGTTATGGCACTGGTCGAGCATGAACGCGACGCCGACCGAAGCATCGAGCCCGCCGCCGCGCCGTACCTCCCACATGATCCTGAACAACTGGAAGGGATCCGCCGCGCCGACCATCAAGTCATCGTCGGCATAGAAGCGTGAGTTGAAGTCGAAGCCTCCGAGCTTGCCCGCCCGGAGCAGCAACGCGACGATGAACTCGATGTTCGTGCCCGGTGCGTGATGGCCCGTGTCGACGACAACCTGCGCCTTCGGGCCGAGCTGCAGGCAATGCGCGTAAGCAGTGCCCCAATCGGGGACATCCATCGTGTAGAAGGCCGGCTCAAAGAGCTTGTACTCCAGCAGCAACCGCTGATCGTCGCCAAGGCGCGCATACACCTCGGCGAGAGACTCGGCCAACCGGTCCTGCCGGTCGCGCACGTCGTCTTGCCCGGGGTAGTTCGTGCCGTCGGAGAACCACAGCTTCAGATCGCGTGAGCCGGTCTGGTCCATGATGTCGATGCACTCGAGCAGATGGTCGGTCGCCTTGCGCCGGATGGACGCTTTCGGGTTGGTCACCGAGCCAAGCATGTAGTCGTTGTCCTGGAACACGTTGGCGTTGATCGTGCCCAGCTCGACACCGAGATCATGCGCGTGCTGCCGCAGCTTGGCGAAGTCGTCGACGCGGTCCCATGGAATGTGCAACGCGACCTTGGGGGCGACGCCAGTCAGTTGGTTGACCGTCGCGGCGTCCTCGATCTTCTCGAACGGATCGCGTGGAACGCCTGCTTGTGCGAAGACCTTGAAGCGAGTGCCCGAGTTGCCAAACGCCCATGACGGCAACTCGATCCGCTGTGCCCGCAACGTCTCCTGGACGGCGTGCGTGCGGGGGTCTGTTGTGGAAGTCATGGTCGGGGTGGCTCCTTCATTTCAAGTTGTGCGAGCTGGTCATCGAGATTGAAGACTTCCTCGAGGACCAGGAATCGTTCATCCGGGCGGCGGCCTTCGAGGCCGGTGAAGAACCTGCTCATCGACTCCTGCCAGCGCCCGTTCACCTCGGTCGCCGCCATTTTCTCTTGCGCCTTCGCTAGATCGTCCGCCTCGACGTAGCCGACTAAGAGGCCGTCGTCTCGGGCGAACAACGAGTATCGGTGCCAGCCGGAATCGTGCAGCGCCTGCAACATGGCAGGCCACACCGCTGCATGCCGAGTGCGGTACTCGGTGAGCAGCTCCGGCCGAACTTGGAGCAGGAAACAGTACCGACGCATGGTGCCTCGCTTTCGGTGCTCCCGCGCGGCCTGATTGCAGGCCGCGCGGGAGCACCACCTCAGCTAGAAGTTGAACTGCGCGACGTTGGAGGCGTCGAACACGGTGGGCGGGCCGAGCACAACCGAAGGTCCGGTGCCACTCGCAGCAGGCAGCACGGTGTAGCTACCGAGTTTGCCTGCGGTGAAGGTGGCGCCAGCAGTCGTGATGTCGGTGCCTGAAGCAGCCTGTGCAGCCGCGTACCCGGCGAGATAGCCGAGGTTCGACGGGTTCCACAGTTCGAACCCCTTGACTGTGCCGTCCAGAACGTAGGTCTTCATCTGTGATGGCAGGCCGAGACCGGTGAGCGTCAAGTGAGAGAGCAATGACTTGTGCGTGTCGAGGTACTGCGCTGCGGTCGAGATACCGACGGTGGTCGGCGAGATGATGCCTCGCAGATTCGGGTACGCCGAGAGCAGCCCCTGGAGAACAGTGAGGGACGTCGCGGGGTCGTCGTTGCCGTAGACCGTCGTGACGAGCTTCATGTTCGGGTACTTCGCGAGCTGTTGCTTCATGTAGCCGATCCAGGCGTTCTGGTTCGTCGCCGTCGCAGCGGCCGACAGGATCGCGATTTGGCCAGTGCTGTTGATCTCCTTCGCAAGCAGGTCGACCTCAGAGGTGCCGATCTGCTGGGTGTTCGCCTGGTTGATGAAGAGGTGGTTCGGGCACGTCACGTCAGAGTCGAACGAGACGACCTTGATACCGGCCGATACCGCCTGTGCCAACGACGGGCAGAGCGCCGACGGGTCGTTGCCGGCAATGACGATGGCGTCCGCCTTCGCCTGGATGGCTGCCTGGATGGAAGGAATCTGGGCCGCTGCAGTATCGGAGGTCCCACTGCTGACGACCACCTTGCCGCCGAGTTCGGCGAGTGCCGCCTGGCCACCCTTGTCAGCGATGACCTCGTAAGGGTTCTGCGTGTCCTTCGGGATGAAGTAGACGGTCAGGCCCTTCTTGATGTTTGCCGGCACGCCGGCCGCAGAACTCGCGGGCGCGGCAGGGGCAGAGCTTGCAGGAGCAGCCGCGGAACTCGCGGGAGCCGCGGCAGACGACGCCGCGGTCGACGGGGCTGCGGCGGCACTGGAGGTAGCAGCTGGCGCTGATGAGGCGGCTGGCGTTGCTGACTTCTTCGAACTGCACGCCGTGGCGACAAGGGCCAACGCCGTCATGGCAAGCACGGCCGAGGTCCTTCGGCTTCGCGCGGTAATGCGGATCATCTTGTTTCCTTCCAATGTGGTTACTGTGCCGGGACTAGCGGGACTGTTCGGACTTGGCGCGGCGATTTCATTGCCGTCGTACCGCACGAGCGCGTATCCGACGCACTGCCTCGGTACTGTTCGGGACGACGACACTGACGAGGAGCAGACCTCCGGTGACGATGTTCTGCACTTGCGCGGCAACATTCATGAGGGTGAGTGCCTCTTGAATGCAACCGATGACGACGATCGCGATAACGACACCGAAAATCGTGCCGCGACCACCGAAGATGGAGACTCCGCCGAGTAGTACGGCGGCGACGACGGTGAGCTCGAGCCCAGTGCCCGCGTCGTAGCGAGATGTGTCGAACCGCATCGTCCAGAGCACGCCGGCGAACGCGCACACGACGCCGGACAGGACGAAAAGCAGGAACTTGATACGAGTCACTCGGATACCAGAGAAACGCGCGGCCTCGGACTGCAGACCGATGGCGAAGATCGACCTCCCGACCGGTGTCGCGTGTAAGACGACGCCGAAGATCACGGCCATCACCAAGAAGATGCCCATCGAGTACGCGATCTTGGTGTGCGGAATCGGTACGACGCCGACCTTTGTCAGCGACTGCGGGAAACCGCCGACCGAGTTGGTTCCGAGCACGATCTCCGCGATTCCGCGAAAGAGGGTGAGCGTGCCGATCGTCACTGCGATCGACGGCAGCCCGAGCTTGGTGACGAGGACCCCGTTGAGGGCACCCCCTGCCGCACCGACGATGAGGACCGCCACGATCGCCCAGGCGATTGGCCAGTGGTGCTCGAAGAAGTACCCGAGCAGCGTGCTCGACAGCCCAAGCATCGAGGCAACAGAGAGGTCGATCTCTCCCGTCATCACGATCAAGGTGAGCGGCAGCGCCATGATCGCGATCTCGCCCATGTTCAGGCCGATGAAGAACACATCGGTGGACGTCAGGAAGTGCGGAGACTCCGACGCCCCAAACAGGATGCTGGCAAGAAGCACCAGCACGAGACCGCTCTCCCACCGGAGGAGTCCCCGCCACGAAGCCGAGTTCTTCGCGGGTGGGTCGGCGACCGGAGCCTGACTCAATGTGGAGTTAGACGACATGGCGTTCGCCCTTCGCCGATTGCAGGCGACGGCTTACCCGCAGGCCAAGCCAACGGTCGAAGGCGATCGCGCCGAGTAGCAGGGCGCCAGCGATCGCTTGGTTCCAAAACGACGAGATCCTCGAGGCCACGAGCGCCTGGTTGATCGTGTTCAATAGCAGCGCACCGAGCGCCGCGCCGAGCACGGTGCCGCTACCGCCGAAGATTGCAACACCGCCGACAACCACGGCGGAGATGACGAGCAACTCATAGCCCGTGCCACCAGTGGCGTTGATCGTGGCGAACTGGGCGAGGAAGAGTGCGCCACCGAGTCCGGCAAGCGCACCGCTGACAACGAACGCAGTGAACACCCGTCGTCCGACTGGGAGGCCCGCAAGTGCTGCCGCGTCGGGGTTGGAGCCGATCGCATACAGATCGCGGCTCGACCGGAACGACCTCATGGCGTAACCGATGAGACCGATGACCACGGCAACGACGACGGCGAGCCACGGAACGCCGAAGATGGTCTCGTACCCAACGGCCTGGAACGAGCGAGGGATGCTCGCCGGGTCGGTCTGCTTGCCGTTGACGATGATCGCGTCGACGCCGCGAACGATGTAGAGCGCGGCGAGCGTGACGACGAGGCTCGGCACTCTGGTCACCGTCGTGATCAGGCCGTTGATCGCGCCGATCCCTGCGCCGATCGCCGTACCGACGACGAACCCGAAGATCGCCGGCATATGCGGGTTATGCACGAACAGATCGCCGACGAGATACGCCGAGAGGCCAAGCACCGAGCCGACGGAGAGGTCGACGTTGCGCGTGACGATCACCAGGGTCTCGCCGACGGCGAGCAACGCGACCAGGGCGGCTCCAGCCAGCAGTTGCTGAACGCTGTGCTCGCTGGCGAACGAGTGATTGTGCAGCGTCGTGAGCCCGAACACGATGGCGATGACGATCGCGATGCCGAGCTCGCGCGCTCGTAGCAACGAGCCAGTCCGGCTGATCCGGTTCAGCGTCGGCGCCGTCGTCGAAGTCACGCTGCCGACCCGACGCTCTGGCCCGTCGCGGCCCGCATGATCGACGCCTCGGTTGCAGCCTCACGTGGCATCTCCGCGACCAGCCGGCCCTCTCGCAGGACGAGAATTCGGTCAGCCATGCCGAGGATCTCGGGGAGTTCGGAGGAGATCATCAGGACAGCAACGCCCTGCGACACAAGCTGATCGAGCAACCTGTGCACCTCCGCCTTGGTTCCGACGTCGATACCGCGAGTCGGTTCGTCGACGATCAGCAGCGTCGGATTGCGGGCCAACCATTTGCTGAGCACGACCTTCTGCTGGTTGCCCCCCGACAATGTCGAAACCGGGTTCTTGAGGCGGCCGAACTTCAGGCGCAGCTTCACCGCCCACTCCGCCGCTAGGTCGCGTTCGCGCTTGCGGGAAATGAGCCCGCGCCGCTCGAGTCGGCCAAGTGATGCGAGGGCGATGTTGTGGTCGATGGCCATTTCCATGACCAGACCCTGCAGACGTCGATCCTCAGGGACGAACGCAATGCCAGCGCCCATCGCCGCAAGCGGCGAGCCGTTCGGCAGCACCTTGCCGCCCATCGTCACGGTGCCAGCGTCGTAGCGATCGATGCCGAAGATGGCGCGCGCGACCTCGCTGCGACCGGCTCCGACAAGCCCTGACAGCCCGACGATCTCGCCGCGACGCACCTTGAACGACACATCGGTGAAGACGCCCTCGCGAGTCAGCCGCGAGACGTCGAGAACCTCTGCTCCGGGCGCGGTCTCGGTCTTCGGGAACAGCGTGTCGAGGTCGCGACCGACCATCGACCGGATGATGTCGTCGATGGTGAGTTCCTCGACCGGTGCGGTCCGCACGAACCTGCCGTCGCGCATGATCGTGACCCGCTGGCAGATCGCAAAGACCTCTTCGAGCCGGTGCGAGATGAAGAGGACGGCGGTGTTGTCGGCCCGCAACGCGCGGACTACGGCGAAGAGCCGGTCGACCTCGACCGAACTGAGGGCCGCGGTGGGCTCGTCCATCACAATGACCCGAGCATTGAAGGAGATGGCCTTGGCGATCTCGACGATCTGCTGATCGGCGACCGAGAGGCCACGCGCGAGCCGGTTGGAATCGAGCGCAACGCCGAGGCGGGCAAACGCAGCGTCGGCGCGGCGGCGCATCGCCGCCCGATCGATCTGCCGTCCTCGCCCGAGGATCTGCCGCCCGACGAAGATGTTCTCCGCGATGCTCAGGTCGGGGAACAGCGTCGGCTCCTGGTAGATGATCGAGACGCCCGCAAACCTCGACGCGGCGGGGCCGTTCAGGGTCGTTCGAACGCCGCCGATGAGGAGTTCGCCGCTGTCGGGGTGGTGCACCCCGGCCAGGATCTTGACCAGCGTCGACTTGCCCGCGCCGTTCTCGCCCACCAGCGCGTGTGCTTCGCCTGCGTAGAGGCGAACAGAGCCGTCTTCGAGCGCCTTGACCGCGCCGAAAGACTTCGTCGCGTGCACCAACTCGAGCAAGGGGGCATCGTCGGTCGGCCCCGGGGACGCGGTGGCCGCATCGTTCGCGGTCATGGAGGTCCCTTCTGCTCGACGCCCTATCGTGGGCAGGACGTGAATCGTTTCAATACAACCGATAGGGGCGAAGCTAGAGCGGGTTTCCACGCCGTGTCAAGACATTCTGGGACCGTTACCAAGACGTGACTCCGACGTGTTCTGGGAGATACTTGAGTCGTTTCAACGTGGAAGGCGTACCGCGTAAGGTAAGTCCGCTCGCCAGAGGATCAGGAGCAGGGACGCCGTGAGTTCCACCGTGAGCATCAAAGATGTCGCTGCCCGCGCCGGCGTCTCGGTCGGGACTGTCTCCAACGTCTTGAACCGACCCGAGCGGGTCGCGGAGGAGACGCGCACACGCGTGCAGTTGGCGATCATCGCCTTGGGCTTTGTGCGCAACGAGCCCGCACGGCAATTGCGGGCCGGCCGCAGCCGCACCATCGGCCTTCTCGTCCTTGATGCGGCGAACCCCTTCTTCGCCGACGTCTCCAGGGGCGCCGAAGAAGCCGCGGCGCACGCCGGTCTCGCGGTCATCTTGTGCAACAGCGGCCAGGACGCCGCGAAGGAGTCGGCGTACCTGAATTTGATGGCGGAACAACGCGTGCAGGGCCTACTCCTGACACCGGTCGACGCCGACCCGATCCGGCTGTCCAAGCTCGTCGAACGCGGCATGCCCGTCGTGCTGCTCGACCGTCGCGCGGAGGGCGCTGGCATGTGCTCTGTCTCGGTCGACGACATCAGCGGCGGCGAGCTCGCGGTGAGTCACCTCCTGGAGATGGGACACGAGCGGATCGCCTTCATCGGCGGCCCTACGACGATTGCCCAGGTCAAGGATCGGCTCCAGGGTGCGCGCAATGCACTCGCACGCGCGGGGCGTGACCCCGAATCGCTCGTGAGCATCATCACGACGTCGATGACCGTCGCAGCCGGACGCGGGGCTGGCGAACGGCTCGGCGGCCTGCCGGTGAAGCGCCGGCCGACAGCGGCGTTCTGCGGCAACGACCTGCTGGCTCTTGGTTTGCTTCAGGAGATGATCCGGCAGGGCCTAGACGTACCAAACGACGTTGCGATCGTGGGCTACGACGACATCGAGTTCGCCGCTGCTGCGGCTGTTCCTCTGACGTCCGTGCGCCAACCTCGACACTTGCTGGGAAAGACTGCCGCCGATCTCCTGCTCGAAGAGACCCAAGACCCGCAACACCACATTCACCGGCAGATCGAGTTCGAGCCGGATCTTGTCGTCCGTGCGTCGACGCGGTCGAGGACCGCGACCGGCACGGCCTCGCAGCGATAGCGCCTAAAGCAGTTCTGAAGACGAGCCCGGCAGGAAATCCTCGACACCGACGAGATGCACGTCCATCCGCAGCCGCGCTCGCTCAGGGTCGTGCGCGGCGATGGCTTGCAGCACGGCGCGATGTTCCGCCACGGTGCGGTCCAACGCGCCTTCGTCGAGCCCCGTGAGTACCAGGCGGGCCCGCGCGGTCCGACCTGAAAGAGAGGCGATGAGCGCGGCCAGCGCCGGGTTCCCCGACCCTGCCGCGACGGCGCGATGGAACCCGAGGTCTGCCGCAAAGAAACGGTCGATGTCTGCAGGCGGCTGCGCTGCCGCCTCACTTTCTGCAAGCACCCGCTCAGCAGCCGCCAAGCCATCGGCATCGATGTTCATCGCGGCCAGCGCGGCAGCCTCGCACTCAAGGACGCGACGCACAGCCAGGAATTGGCGCGCTCCGGTTCCGTTGTGCACATCGACGACGAAGCTCAGTGGCGCCATCAATAGGCCGGGCTCGAGGGTGGTGACGTACGTGCCGTCACCCTGCCTGGTGTCCAGCACCCCCATCGCCGCAAGCGCACTGACGCCCTCGCGCAGGGGGCCGCGCGAAACACCGAGCCGAGCGCCGAGATCCTTCTCCGTCGGGAGCCGATCGCCCGCACTCAACTCACCGGTCAGGATCATCGCTTTGATGGCCGCGACGACGTCTGCAGTGCGAGCCATGGCATCGAAGCCTAGAGCGAACCGGACAAAAAGGTCAAATGAATCTATGACCTTAAGGTCGCAAAGCATCCCAAAGTCGAGAGCCAGTAGCACGATTGATCAGACAAATATCCGATATTAGGGCACGATAGCCCCGAGTTAGCCGAAGGTGAAGTCATAGGCCTGGACGCCGGGAGTCGCACTCAGAGTGAGGATCGCGGGCTTGTCTGAGCTGCCCTTCACAAGCGTGTAGAGCTTGGGCACACCCGTGACCGCAATCGTCGACGTCGTCGCGCCGTTCACCGCAACGGTGACGGTGCCGCTACCGCTCATCACCAGGTACACGACGTCCGCCTGATAGTTCAGTTCCAGCTTGGCGTT
>DATCDK010000195.1:0-7266 GCA_036510735.1 Acidothermaceae bacterium
GCCATCGCGTTCAGCTGAACGCGATCAACTGCCGCCGAGAGGGTCGGCCACCGGGTCAGCCCGCCAGCGTCCCGCCTCGACTCGAGGCATCCCAGACGGTGGTCGGTGGATGCCTAGATGGCTGATCGTGCAACGCGGAGCCCATCGCTGGCATCGTATCGTCGTGCCCATGTTCCGCCGTGTGATGCTCGCCCTCGCCGCGACCAGTCTGGCTGCGGCGTGTACTAGCACGCACGCGGGTCCGACCACGCCGACATCCTCGCCAGCCAGCAACGCAACACTTACTGGACGCCTCATAGAGGTTGGCGGGCCTGCGCCGGGGTTGGCACGTCCTGTTCCCGGGTCAGTGAACATCGATGGCCCGGTATCTCGACATGTAACGGTCGGATCAGATGGCAAGTACGCCGCAGTGCTTCCTGTCGGGACGTACACGGTTACTGGCGCGATGGGGCAGGACACCAACAGTCCAGGTGGCTGTCGAACGACCGCCGACACGGTGAGTCTCGCCGCCGGTCAAGCTGTCGCGTCCGACGTGGTCTGCTCAGTGAGATAGCCCTCGCGCAACGCACTAACATGCCGCGACGCGCGTTCGGTCGTGCCGATGTCTGCGTCGGGGTCGTGCGGCTGTCACAGGGCGGTTGGCCCGACTTTGGTGAGTGCGTCAGCGGCGGCGCTCCAGTGAGCCAGTCGCAGCGTCACGTCGCTCGACGTGCCGTTGCGAACGATTTGCAGGGTGACGGTGGTTTCGGGCTGCAGGATGGCGACCTCGTCGATGACTGGTGGCCCGATGAGGGTGCTGGTGATGGTGGTGCCGAGTGCGGTGTCTGCTACGCCGGTGAGGATGTCCCCGACGTGCAGTTCGCCGTTGGCGGGTGAGGTGGGGTCGACGGATTCGACGCGCGCTTGGGTGCGGCCAGGAAGCGGTGAGATCGCGACACCGACGTAAGGCCGGTCGTCGGCGATGACCTGGTAGTAGCCGGTCCAGTTGGGCGCGAGTGTTCGTGTGTACATTCGGGCGGCTTGCGATCTGCTGTCTGCGGCGGTGATCCACGGCAGGGTGATCTGCACCGTCTGGTTCGGGCCGGTACCGGTGACGCTGACCGCAGCTGGGGTGCTGGTCGGTACGTCGAAGCTGCCGACGTGGCCTTCGTCGCCGTCCTCGCTGTAGGTCAGGGTGGCGACGCCACTGGCGAAATGCACGATGCCGACGATGAGTTTGCCGCTGTTCCCGCCGACAGAGTTCACCCAATACAGCAGGTCGGCTCCGCCAGCTGGCTGATCGTGGACGAGTGCGATTTGCGGGCCCGAGCCGGTCGGACTAACCACGCCCGGTCCGGCGCCTTGCTGGGAGTTGGCTTGGTAGGACGGTTCTTGGGAGGCGTCGAATGCTTCAGTCCAGCGATTCGCCAATGGGTCGAAGGTCAGCAGCAGCACTGTCGTGGGTGCCAACCCGGACGAGCCCCCGTCTTGGATCGTGCCGATCGCAGTGACGACCACTTGCGGGGTGTCGGATCCGTCGAGGTCGACCGGTGTCGTGCTCGTCACCCGATAGGTGGCGGGCAGGAACTGGAAGACAGCCGCGGCGACCGGTGCCGGGGTGAGGCAGCTGGCCAGCACGCGCGCGATCGCGTCATGTTCTGCCTGGGTGACCCACAGGCCGTATCTGGTTTTGACGTCGACCTGGGTCTCGACGTAGTCGCATTGGAACGTTTTGTTGCTGGGGAGCCAGGTCGCCGCGTCCGCGTCGCCTTTCTGCCCGGCACTTGCCGCGTCGGTGGCGAGCAGCTCGAGGAGGTCGTTGGCGAAAATCTCGCGTTTCGCAGCGGTCCAGGTTTGCGCGCCGGTCTGCCACGCATCACCGAGCGCGACCACGTGATCGATCGTCACGAGACCGGGGTTCGACCCGAAGTTGATGGTCGCCCCGCTGTAGGGGCTGACAAGTATTCCGCTTTTGACGATGCAGCTGCCCTGCAGCCTGGTCTTGGTCAGGTCGCGGGCCAGCACGCTATTGAGGGCGTCGCAGCCGGCGAGCTCAGGCCACGCGGGGCCGAACTGCGCCGGGTTGTAGCCGGTCATCGGTGCAGCCGCCCTGATCGGCAGCCGCGCCAGTGACGCGAGCTCATTGGCGGCAAACGTGGTTGGGCTGGCATTGGCAGCCGGGCTGGCGGTGACTGTCGTCGACGCCACTGGCGCTGGGCGCGCTGAGGCCATCGCGGATAGCGGTGGCATCGACGAGGTCGCGGCCGTCGATGCCGTCAACGGTGCGCTCGACGGCCCCGACTTGTGTGCCTGGGTGGTCGGCGTGCAGCTGACGAGCAGGCCAACGCATCCCGTCAGCGCGACGAACCTCAACGCCCCCACAACAGCTCCCTTGTCCTCGACCATCATCTGGTCCCTTGGCTGAGTCCGGTGAAGCTGTTGAGGATGCGGGTGGCGAGCGGAGTGTCGTCGGCAGGGAGCGAGACGCGGTAGGTGACGTAGCCGTTTGGGTCGGCGTCCGTGCCGATCAGTGCGACGACGCCGTTGACGGCGTATCCGTCGGCGTCGGTTTCGCGGAAGCCCGCGTCGAGGCCGTGGTTGTACACGTCGTAGCTGGTCGTGTCGAACGGCAGTCCGCGCACGACGTCGCGAACGGGGTGCGTGGCATCGACGTTTTGAAGGACACAGGATTCGCAGCCGGTGCCGGTGAACTCGATCCGCGCCGCCGGGTTCGCCGGGTCGTACCACATGAGGTCGTTGTGGTCGGAGGGGATCGTTTCGTCGACGTATTTCCAGTTCGCCGGTACCAGGCTTGCGGCTTGGCCTCCGAAAGATTGTTGAACACGCGGGGTGTGCAGGTAGTCGGCAGATGTTGACGGCCGAAACGGCACGGCGTTGTTGCCCCAGATCTCATCGACAAGCGGATTGCCGCCCGGGCTTGGGGTTGCAGGCTTTCCGCCGGGGCTTGCGGTTGCATGCCCGGTGCCGGGCGACGCGGGCGTTGAGGTGTCTGCTGGTCGCGTCTGGCTGGGCGTCGCAGGCGCGATAGCCGGGGTGCTGGCAGTGGGACTGGACGCGCTGATTGGCGTGGAGGGCCGGGACGATACCGAGCCCGCGGGCGCCGAAACCGAAGCCGACGAGGTTGAGCCGCCCACCGACGCAAGAGTGGTCGGTTCGGAAGCCGCAGGTTGGCGACCGCTGGCGCGACATCCGACTAACAGCAGCAACGTCACACCACACAACACCCGCAGCGGCATCGCGGCCATCCGATCTCCGTTCTGCTGTGCGGAAGATCTCTCATCATGAGACGCATCAGCACCGCTGCAGGTTGACTGAGTACGTCCGATGCGGTCGTGGTCTGAGCCAGACGCATCCGCAATTGTCGCTTTGACGCGCGTGTGAACCTAGCAGCAGGGGGCGCCGCGCACACCAGGTGGCATTCAGCCGTTGCATTGGCTGGGCGTCATCGGCGCGATGCCGCCGGCGATGGCGATGACGCGCGATAGGGACGGGTCGAGTTTGAAGACGAGGTCGAATTGTCCTTGGTGGACGACGTAGCCGGGGTGGGGCTCGATGCCTCCGGTGGGCTCCGGGATGAAGGTGGCGGCCGCACCGTAGATTTCGCGCAGCCGAGCTGCGGAGTCGCCCAGATGCAGTCCCGCAGCGGTCACGACGGACTGTGTCGCGGTCTGCGATCCATCGGCGGCGACGCAGAGGAAGTCCCCGCGGAAAGACGCCGGGGGTTGACCGGCGAAGCTGCTCAAGTAGAGGTAAAGCTGCTGCGGGCTGTTCGCCTGTTCGGCGGGTACGAGCACGCCGTCGCCGACTGGGGTGAACGCCGAAACGCGGGCCGCGCGGGCCGCTTGGGCGCTAGACATTCCGATGCTCACGCCGCCCAAAGAGTGGCCGGTGATAACAAGGACGTGGCTGTTCCACGCAGACCCGCCCACAATCTGCGTCCCGGACGGCACCGGGCTCGAGGTGGGGGGTGCAGAGGCCACCGCGGGCGGGCTCGTCAGTTGCGCAGAAGTCGACGGCGTTGGCGTCGGCTGGGCGGACGGCGTCGGCACCGCCGTCGGCGTCGGCGCGACTGAGGCTGGCGATGGCACGACGGACGGGGTAGCTGGTGAGGGCGTGTTGCTCAACACGGGTTCCACTGCGGGTGCGCGACCATCGTGGCGCGACTGCGCAAAAGCCCACGTGCCAACTGACAAGGCAACCATCGCGACGACGACGCAGATGGCCGCTGCGCGCCACTGACTGGTCGGCGGCGGGGCGGGCGCCAAAGAGTCGGGGTCGAGGCGTTGCAGCGCGGCTGCCAGTCGGTTGTCTTCTGCACGCTCGAAGTCACGCATGGTGGTCTTCCTTCACCGGTGGGGCCGCGCCGTACGTCGCGAGGACAGCTAGCAACCGACGCCGGCCACGGAACAAGTCAACCTTGACCTTCGCCCGCGTCCAACCCAATGTGGTCGCGATTTCGCCGACGGATGCGTCCGTCAGGTAGAACAGCACGACGACAGCTCGCTGGTGAGCGGGCAAGCGCTCCAGCGCACGCCCGACGTCGACCTTCATGGTCGACGCCTCAGCGTGCGAGTCCCGGGCTGTGGGGCCGACGAGCCGTAGACGATCGCCTACCGCGTGCTGCTTGACCGATCGGCGGTATTCGTCGAACCAGATGCGGGTGGCCACGACACGCACCCAGGCCTCGGGGTTCCGGTCGCCGATGTCCGACCAATGCTTGAGCGCACGGCCGTACGCTTCCTGCGCAACGTCCTCGACGGCGTCCCGCGGACATCCGGCTACCAACAGATAGCGACCAAGCAGCACCCGGTCTTTGGCGTAGAACCCATCGAAGGTAGTCACGGCTTCCTTGCGGTCGGTCGCGGCATTCACACTACGACTACGTGACCGTAGGCCATCCGGTTACAAGATCTTTCAGAGAACGTGCCGCCAACGCGTTTCCGGCGCATCGTCAACCGTGGCCGCCACATCGTGCTCGGGTCGAGCTCGATCGCGGCCGCGGTGCGCGATCAGCGATTCGATCGCCTACGTGAATCACCCGCCGAATGGAGGAAACCTGCAGGCCCGACACGGGATCGGCTCGTCGCGGGCGCCGGACAGATCTGCCGCCGGGACGCCGTCAGCCCACGACTTGGAGCTGCACATAGCAGGTGGAGATTGGCAGCGTGGTGAAGAAGTATGCGCCGGGAGTAACCGGGACCTCGGCGTTGACGGGATCACCGGAGACGTAGGTCTTTGGAATGACGAAGCTCACTGCGAAGCCCGACCCGTGTCGAGTGATCGCCCTGACGTCCACACCGCCGCCACCGGAACCCATGTAGGACTTCGAGCCGAGGAACACGAGCGCTGCCGGAGGGTTGGGCTGGGCACCGCACATCGTGTCTGAGGTGATCGTGACTCGATCACCGATGGATGCCTCCCCGGGACACATCGTCAGGGTCCCATCGACGCTGCTCTTCGAAACACAGGCTGGCGTTGCAGGCGAGGTCGTTATTGGGTTAGACGGGGTGATAGCCGGACTGCTGACCGGGATCGAGACCGACTGCGACGAAGAAGAACTCGTCTCCTGTGGCGAGGATCGCACGCCGGAGCCACCGGAACTCGAACATCCCGCCACCGCGAGGGCGGCCGCAGCCACCACGACAACAAGATCGCGCGTCCAACGAGTTCGGGTCATCGGTCTGCCTCCTTCACCTGTCGCCCCTGATCCGCAGAGAGCGCCACCTCAATTGGACGCGCAAGGCAGAAGCGCGGCGTACGGACCGACGTCCTAATGATCGATCAAATGATTCCTGACGCGGGCACAGCACATCCGGTCATGCCGCCGACGGTGGGCATACCGGTCGCACGGTCATGCCGCGTTGACGCGCGTTCGGTCGTGCGAGTGGGGGTGGGAGCAATGGCTGCTCATCTGGCTGGCGGTGCTCGCTGGGAGTCAATCGAGTGTTCAGGAACCGCACTCACAGCTGGCGCATCCTAGGTAGGTGATCAGCATTGCTGGAAGCCGCACCCGGCTGTTGATCTGCGCAGCGGCGGTGCTTGTCGGCGTTGCCGGGTGCGCCTGTCGGACGGTCGCAGATACCACTGCTTCCGGTCCGCCGACTGCAACTACGCCCACGGTGGTCGCCTTAATGAGCTCGTTAGGCCCACCGCCGCCTGGGTTCGCGCCCGCTACAAGCTTCAGGAGGCTGACGGTTCCAGAGATCATGCCCGCGGCCGGAATTACTCCCGACGTTCCCGCAGCGGGCGCCGTGGCCACGATTACGCCGACCCAGGCCTACGTCGACAGCTGCACAACTGACGGCGTATGTGACAAAGGCAGCGCGCCGACCATCCAACTCGCCGTCGTAACAGACCCCAATAGTGGGCAGGCCGCAGCCGGCGGCTCACTTACCCCGGTCATGGACCACACGCTGGCCTACGTGTTGACGTGGACGAACGTCCCCTGCGCACCAGCCGGCGCGCCCGTTGGCGCCACACCGACGCCAACGACCTGCACCCTGGTGGACTTCGTAGACGCGAACACCGGCAAGACTCTTTACGGACTAGACAAGAGCGGGCCCAACGATCTCAGCCCTGTTACGAGCCAAAGCCCAGCGACTACTACGAAGCCTTGATGAGCTTGCGCGCCACAACTGACGCCGGAGCGAAACGCGCACATTTGCCGCTGTGACGCGCGTTCGGTCGTGCCGGTGGCAACGCGTTGGGTCAGGAACTCATCGGCGTGCGCGACGGCGGCCCATCCCGACCATCGTCGCGATAGAGCCAACCGCGAGGATTAGACCACCCAGTCCAAACAACACGAACATGGCAGCCAGGAGTGACTGGGTGAGAAGGCCGATCACGATGGCCACGGCGAAGCTGCCGTAGATAAGAACACCGAGCAACGCCTGGCGCTTCTTGCTCAATCGCGGGGCGATGCTGTCCACACTGTCACTCATACCCGAATCGGACCGGGCGGCACCACTTGGACCCTCTGAAACGCTCGCCGGGGTGTGAGCAACCTCGGATGACGAACCTGCTCAACAACATCCTGTAATGCCGCGTTGACGCGCATCCTGCGCCTACGTCGGGGGCCTCGGGTCGCACGACGCGTCGTGAGACAGTTGCATTGTGAGACTGCTTCCCAGCGTGGTCGTGGACCTGCTCCCGAGTCGGCTGTGGACACCGGCGAATCTGTTCAGGTTGCCGGGTGGCGATTGGCATTTCTGCGTGAAGTCCGGACCTAATGATCAAGCGGTTCGCGTGATCGAGTGGCGGGGCCGT
>DATCDK010000196.1:0-14434 GCA_036510735.1 Acidothermaceae bacterium
GCCGAGCTGGTGTCGGGTGCCGAGCTGGTGTCGGGTGCCGAGCTGGTGTCGGCCTGCATCGGTGCAGCTGCGGACACCGGCCGGTCGGCCTGCGTCGATGTCGTCGTGGTCGTCGAAGGACCGGTTGCGAATGCCGACCCCGCAGTCATCGGACCGGCGAGCACGCTGACCCCGATCGCCGCTTGAGCGATGCGTCGAACCAGCATCGGACTGAGCCTTGCCGCGACCGCTGCACACCCGCGGCCCGCGGCGCCAGGCAACGCGCTCGCTACTTCGAGGAAGACCGCGATGCCGAGCCAGAGCAGGCCAACCCACGCCGCAAGCGCCGCCGAGTCGCCAAGCAGCTGATCGAGACTTGGAGTCGTTGCGGACCCGTCGACCGCGAAAACAAGTGCATGCCATGTGCCGACCGGCGGGCCAGCGACCCAACTGAGCAAGGCGGCGATGCTGGCGATGAGGACGCCCGCTCGGACGGCTGGTGCGGTTCGCCGCGGCTGCGGGTTCATCTTCTGGTGTCCTTTGCTTTCGTTTGCTTGTGTTTACCTTCGTACAGCTCTATCTCCCTCCTGTCAACGTGACTAGCGTCGGATAGCGGGAACCTGCTGGGGGAGCGGCAGACGGCAGGTTGATGTCACTTTGGCTATTTGACATCACGGGAGGGGAGGCAGACGATGGACTGCATGAACGAGCCTCGGCCCGTATTTCCGCTTCGCCTGCGCGACGCCAGCCTGCGCGATCTGGTGCGGGAGGTCGCCGACCGTGAGCACATCAGCCAGAACGAGCTCATCGAGCGAGCCATCAAGAACGAAGTAGTGGCACGCGGGGCATTGCTTGCCGCCGACCTCGCGGCGTCCGCTGAGCGTCTGGCGAAACTGACTGCAGACCAGCGTGAACGCCTGATCGTTGCGAGCATTGAAGATTTCGGTCGCGGCGAAGGTCTGCCTGAGCCGATGCAGGCGCGAGCGTTCCATGTCGCCGCGTCTCGGGCGTCCGCTGAGTCGGCGCGGGCGAGCGCTCCCGATGAGCTCGGCGTTATTGCGGCGTTCGACGCCGGACGACGCTGACGAGTGCCGCCCGCAGCTTGGGATAGCGACGATCCGTCGGACGCCGTAGGCCTTGCGCACAACGCGACCAAGTTGATGACCGAGTTGAACGCCAGTGCCCCGGCTCGTGCCGACATCGATGCCGCCGAGGTGTGCCGTTGGCATACGCAGCTATACACGGGCTGCCGTGTTCCAGTACCCGGCTACGTCGGGCACTTTCGCGGCGATGCGACCGTGCCGGAACTCGTGGGATATGAGATCGGAGTCGGGCCTGACCAGCCCGACGGCTTTCCCGACCGGGTAGGAGTGTGGTCGAGCACCGTGACATCCGAGGTCGATGCGTTCTTGCGCGGCGTTCACCAGGCGCTCGGTGCGTTGGACCGCGGTCTGTCGGCAACGGGGCGCGCTGCAACTCCGCGTGAGATCGCCGCGGTCGTTGAACTGGCCGGCACGCTGCACGGCGAATGGCTGCGTGTGCACCCGTTCGCCAACGGCAACGGCAGGACTGCGCGAGTGTGGGTTGGCTGGTTGGCGCTGCGCTACCGGCTGCCCCTGTTCTTGAGTGTCAAGCCAAGACCGCACACCGTGGCTTACGCTCGCGCCAGTCGCGCGTCGATGGGACGGCCGCCCGACTTCGTGGGCGACCACAGCGAAACCATCGGTCTGTTTGCGAACCTACTGGCGGAGAAGCTGCTGTCCTAGCCGTATTCGGGTGGGCGCGGGGACTGGAGGCAGCAATGCGTTGGGACGAGTTGTTCAACGATCTCGAGGCCCAGTTCGATGAGGCTGCCACGGCCGAGCTGGCCGCCGAGGTGACCGACCGAAGCCGGCGCGAGCTCTCGCTGTTGCGGCTTGTCGACCGGCTTCGTCCGGTTATCGGGCGGCCCGTGACCCTGCGGCTCGTCGGCGTGGGCGTCATCGAGGGCGAACTCACGGCGAGCGGCCCTGACTGGTTGTTGCTCGCCGAGGTTGGTGGCCGTGAAGCGCTCGTCGCCGCGCATGCGGTCGTGTCGATCGGTGGGCTCGCCGCTCAAACCGCGGTTCCGCACGGCGAGGGACAGGTGTCGGCCCGGCTCGATCTCGCCTACGCGCTTCGCGGCATCGTGCGCGATCGATCAGCTGTCGCCCTGACGCTCATGGACGGATCAACGGCCGCAGGCACACTCGACCGCGTCGGAGCTGACTTCGTCGAGCTGGCCGAACACGCGCCTGGTGAACCACGCCGGCACGACGCCGTCCGGGCTGTTCGTGCGTATCCGTTGACGTCGCTGGTTGTCGTGCGGCGGGCATAGCTTCGAGGTGTGGACCAACACACGCGAGGTTCGGCTAGACGTAGCGCTCCCGAGCTTTCGTGACGAGCTTCTTCGTTGACGAGAGGGCGGCCGTCCGGTCCTTCACGCTAAGCAGGCGGTCGCCATAGTGCGCGTGCCCACGGCAGTGCGACGCCCTCGGGGCCTGGCTGGGCGGTCGAGAAGGTGTGTCAGAGACTCGTGACCGGTCAAGGGCACCGCTTCGGCGCGCAGCGAGTCGATCAACGGTTCGTCGGCAGCGGCCGCCGCCGCGACCGCGTTCTCGGTCAGCACCAGCGGCTCGAGCCGATTGCCTGTCCAGAGAGTTGTGTCTTTCACAAGCGACTCGATCTGATCGGACCATTCGGTGCTCGCAACATCTACGTCGTTGGCAACGACGATGAGCAGGTCGATGTCACTGTCAACGTTGGTTTGTCGTCTCACGAACGACCCGAAGAGCGCCGTCGCAGTGGGTGCCGGGCGAAGCCGGGTCGCAGCCGCACGAAGCCTGCGCGTGATTTCGCTGCGGGCGTCAGCGGCGCTCGTCACGCAGTGAGCTAGCACGTGTTCGCGATTGAGTCGGTACAACGCTCCCTGGTTCGCGGGTTGGGCCAGAACCAGTCCGTGTTCGACAAGACGCTGGAGCACCGTCGCGATGCCTTGACGTGAGCCTCGCGCAGCGAGATCTGTGATCCGCGCTTGGCTCAGCGAGGACTCGGTGCCTGCAAGCACTTCGAGGACAGCAGAGTCGAGACTCGGGATGAGACTGCGCAGTGGAGATGACAGATCCATATCAACCACGGTGCAACTATTTCAGCGACATGTGGCGGGCGAAGGGTGTGCGGCGCACTACTCGTCCGGATCGCCGCCGCCGAAGGGGTGGCTGCTGACGAAGTCGCGGGTTCGTGTGTACGCGTCTTGGATGTAGCGCTCGAGGACCGGCGCCTCAACCCGCCATTGGCCACGGCCGCCGACTTTGATCGCCGGGAGTTCGCCCGACCGCACGAGTGCGTAGGCCTGTGCCGCGGAGATGTTCAGCACTTCAGCGACATCCGACAAGAGCAGAAATCGCTTGTCCATCGACTCTCCTCAAACTCGGGCAGACGCTGCCATCTACGTCGCAAGGCGTCAGTATGCCATCGGTTGACCACGAATGCTTTCGTTATCCACACAACACTTCTGTTTGGCATCGCTAACCCGGACTACGAGGCAGAATGGGGACGCCGCCAGCGCGGCCTTGTCACCGGGGGAAAACATGTCAGAGCTGCCTGCGCCGTCGGCGACCCGCCTGAAATCGCCGTCCTGGCTCGACGGGCGGCTCGTCATCGGCGTCGTCCTCGTGCTGCTCTCCGTGGTGGTGGGCGCGAAGATCATCTCGTCGTCCCAGCGCTACGACGTGATGTGGGCAGCATCGCGAGACATCGCGCCCGGCACCACATTGATCAAATCCGACTTGGTCCAGGTCGACGTCCGGTTCAAGGATCACGGCGCCCTTTACATCTCCGCCGCTGGCGCAAGCCCGGTCGGACGCGTCACCGTCTCGCCGCTCGCGAGCGGCCAGCTCATTCCGCTGGTGGCAGTCCCGTCGACGCCGCCGCCCGCAGTTCGGCTCGTCACGATTCCGGTCGCAAAACTGCACATGCCTAGGGGCAACGACCTGCACGGCGTGCAGGTCGACCTGTACGTCACGCCGAAGACGCTCAATGGCGAGACGCAGGCGAAGCCTCGACTTGTTCTTGCGAACGTCACCATCGCCGACACGATCGTTGATTCGTCCCTTGGGAGTAGCGACGGTTCCGGCGTCGTCTTGTCGGTTCCCGTCGCCTTCGTCGATGCCGTTGTCGCCGCCGCTCAGCTTGGCTCGGTCGACCTCGTACGGGTGCCCGCTGTCGCGACTGCGGGCGTCACCGCGGGTATCACCGTCGGTCCGTCGTCCCCGACCGCTAGCCCATCGCCGTCCGACAGTGCTGGTCTGGCTTCGCCGTGAGCGTCCCGGTTCTGACCGCGGTCACTGACGCCGTCTGGGAAGCCGACCTCGTGTCGGCGTTCGAGCACCAAGACTTCGGCGTCGTCGTGATCCGGCGTTGCGTCGACCTCGCGGATCTGCTCGCCGCGGCTGCCGCCGGAACGGCTCGCGCGGTGATTCTGTCGGCCGACCTGCGCAGGCTCGACCGCGACGCACTAGCCCGACTCGCAACCGCAGGGGTGGCGGTCATTGGCTTGGTTGCTCAAGGCGGTAAACCCGGCATGAGTGACGACGCCGAACGGCGACTGCGGCAGCTCGGCGTCCGCCATGTACTCGCTGCCGATGCTGGTCCCGCGCTGATCTCTGCTGAGGTGACGACTGCAATCGCCGACGGAGTCGCCACGGGTGGGCTGGATCCGCTGCGTCTCGGATACGCCGACCCGCGCGCCGCGCTGCCTGACGTGCCCGCGCTGGCCCTCGTCGCAGGTGAAGACGTCGAAGCCGATCGCGTCGACGGACGGCTGGTTGCAGTCTGGGGCCCGACCGGTGCGCCTGGCCGGACGACGATTGCGGTCGTCCTCGCGACGGAGGCGGCTCGTCTTGGTTGCCCTTCATTACTGGCGGACGCCGATTGCTACGGCGGGGTGATTGCCCAAGTGCTTGGGTTGCTCGATGAATCGCCGGGCCTTGCCGCCGCTGTCCGGCAGGCGAATGCGGGCAACCTTGATCTGCATACTCTTGCGACCCTCGCGCGGGTTGTCGGTCCGAATTTGCGGGTGCTGACGGGCATTGCCCGTGCCGAGCGTTGGCCGGAGTTGCGGCCGAGCGGGCTCGTTGCTGCGTACGCCATCGCGCGCCAACTTGCCGCTCTCACGGTCGTCGATTGCGGCTTTGGTCTCGAGCAGGACGAAGAGCTCAGTTACGACACGACCGCGCCACGCCGCAACGGGTCGACGTTGGCCACTCTTGCCGACGCCGACCACGTCGTCGCCGTCGGTTCCGCAGATCCGGTCGGGTTGCAACGGCTGGTGCGTGGGCTTGTCGAACTCTCTGAGGTGCTACCGCAGTGTCGTCCGCAGGTCGTGGTGAACCGGGTACGTAAGGGTCCGATCAACGGCGAGGCCGAACAAGAGATCCAGCAGGCGTTGACTCGCTACGCCGGCATCGACGATGTGGTCTTCGTGCCGTACGACCGACTGTCGCTCGACAAGGCCATCGCCGGTGGCCACACCCTTGGTGAGATCGCGCCAGATTCCCCAGTGCGCCGCGCGTTGCTGCCATTAGCCCGGCGATACGCAGGTGTCAGCTCGGCACGACCCACTCGCCGGCACCGCGCCCGGGGTGAGGGACGACGCTCGGCCTGAGTGCGAATGGCGTGACTGTGCACGGGCCGCCCGCGACCCGCGCAACCGTGGCAGCATGTCGGCCGTGCGCATTTACCTGCCGGCGACACTGCCTGGTCTGACAGCGGCCGGAGTCGGCTCCGACCAACTCCCGTCGCAGATCGTTGTTGCGGTAGCCGGGGCACCGGCCTGCGCGGTCACACCGTCATTGCGCGAGTGGTACCGCGACGGCGACATCGACGAGCTCGAGTACGCGGCGCTGACTAGAGCTGCCCTCGCGTCGCTGCGGTTGTTGGCCAAGACTGGTGGTGACCGCCGGGTCGTCTTGGCGGCCGACGTCGCCGACGACGCCGTTGTCTTCGATCCTGGCGACGACCCGGCCGCGGTACGAGTTATCGATGCGGTGCAGCTCGACCAGGTCGTCTCGGCTCACGTTGACGATCCGAGTGCGGCGGCCGACGTCGCAGGTGCGGCCTCCCTGGTCGAGGCTGCCGACCTCGGCGACGACGATGCGCAGTTCGCGATCGAAGGGCTCGAGGATCACGAGTTGCAGTGGTACGCCGTGCAGGAGATTGCGTTCCTTCTGCGCTGAGCGATCTTCTGGTGCGGATCGTGCCAGGATGGAACGAGGTCGCAACCCGGCCCTCTGACCAGCCCGATCACGCGCCCAAGAGGCCCACCCCCCAGGAGTGGAAGCAATGGATGCCGTCACCACGGTGCCGAGCCCCACCAATGAACCGCCGCTGCACTTTGCGCCAGGAAGCTCCGAGCGTGCCCGGCTCGAGCTTCGCTTGAAAGAGATGTCGGGCGAACAGGTCGAGTTGACGATGTCGCTCGGCACCCGTCGTCCGATCGCTGGTGGCGAACCCATCGACGTCGCCGCGCCGCATCGCCGGTTCACCGTCTTGGGTCGTATGCATGAAGCGACTACCGCCGACGTGACCGACGCGATCGAGACCGCGATGGCTGCGGCTCCCGCATGGAGAGCTTTGAGTTTCGACGACCGCGCGGCCATCTTCTTGAAGGCCGCCGATCTGCTGGCTGGCCCCTGGCGCGACACGATCAACGCCGCGACGATGCTGGGCCAAAGCAAGACGTGCTACCAGGCCGACATCGACGCAGCCTGCGAGCTCGCCGACTTCTGGCGATTCAACGTGCACTTCGCCCGGGGCATTTTGGCCGAGCAGCCGATCTCGCCGCCAGGAGTCTGGAACCGGCTCGACCATCGGCCGCTCGAAGGCTTCGTCCTCGCCATCACCCCGTTCAACTTCACGTCGATCGCAGGCAACCTGCCCACCGCGCCGGCCATTATGGGCAACGTCGTCGTCTGGAAGCCCGCACCGACGTCGCAGCTGTCGTCGCATTACCTGATGGCCATGCTCGCCGAGGCCGGACTGCCCCCCGGCGTCATCACCATGGTGACTGGCTTCGGGGCAGCCGTGTCGCAGGTGGCGCTGCCCCATCGTGACCTCGCGGGCATCCACTTCACCGGGTCGACGCCGGTGTTCCAACAGCTGTGGCGCACCGTCGGCGACAACCTCGCGAGCTACCGCAGCTACCCGCGGATGGTCGGCGAAACAGGCGGCAAGGATTTCGTCATCGCGCATCCATCGGCGGACGTCGATGTGTTGCGCACTGCGCTCGTACGCGGTGCGTTCGAATATCAGGGCCAGAAGTGTTCGGCCGCGTCACGTGCGTACGTGCCCCTGTCGGTGTGGCGGCGACTCGAAGGCAGTCTCCTCGCAGAAGTCGAGGCGTTGCCGATGGGCGACGTCAGCGATTTCTCGAACTTCATGGGTGCCGTCATCGACGGCCGCTCGTTCGCGCGCTTGCACGCCGCAATCGAACGCGCACGTACCACCGCGGGCCTTTCCGTTGTCGCGGGCGGACAGACCGACGACAGTGAGGGCTGGTTCGTCCGGCCGACAGTTGTGCTGGGTGAGGATCCTGCCGATGAGGTCTTCGTGCGCGAGTACTTCGGGCCGCTGCTGGCCGTGCACGTCTTCGACGATGACCGCTATCCCGAAGTGGTCGCGCAAGCAGCCGACGTCTCGCCGTACGCCTTGACGGGCGCGATCATCGCCCAGGACCGGGCCGCGATCGCGACCGCGACCGACGCATTGCGCTTTGCCGCCGGCAACTTCTACGTGAACGACAAGCCGACCGGTGCGGTGGTCGGCCAGCAGCCGTTCGGCGGTGGGCGGGCCAGCGGCACCAACGACAAGGCGGGCTCGGCACAGAACCTGCTGCGATGGACAAGCACGCGGGCCATCAAGGAGACCTTCGTGCCGGCCACGAGTTGGCGCTACCCGCACATGGACGCCGCCGAGGAAAACGGGTGAGCACCGACGGCGTTGACGGCGCGGCGGACGCTGACTTCGTCGCGAGGTACTTCCTGCACGTCGCGGCAGAGGATCTCGCCGGTCTGTCCGATGAACAGATGCGTGACGTCGCGTTCGGGCATCGTGAGTTCGCGTCGATCCGGCCAGCCGGCGTACCCAGGGTGCGGGTCTTCGCATCGCCGACTCAGCCGCGGCACGCAGTCATCGAGATCGTTACAGACGACATGCCGTTCCTCGTCGATTCGGTGACGCAGGAACTCGCCCGAACCGACGTCGCGATCCATCTCGTCGTCCACCCACAGTTCGTTGTTCGTCGCGACCTGCACGGGCAGTTGCTCGCCGTCTCCGGCACGCTCGACGCGCACGAGGCTCCCGCGGACGCCGTCGTCGAATCGTGGATGCATCTGGAGGTCTTCGGGCCGGCTGACCAGAATGCGGAAGAGGTACTGCGCCGAGACATCGTGCGGGTCTTGCAAGACGTTCGCGATGCGGTCGAGGACTGGCCCAAGATGCGGGCGTATGCGTCACGCGCCGCTGACGAACTCGAAGCAGAGCCGCCGAGCGCGGTGCCGGCACCGGAGACCGTCGAGGTCGTGGAGTTCCTGCGCTGGCTGGCTGACGACCATTTCACGTTCCTCGGCTACCGCGAGTACCGGTTGGTCGACGACGAGGGTGTTGACGCGTTGGCCGCGGTGTCTGGCACCGGGCTCGGCATCCTGCGCGCCGACAAGCTCCGGCCGCGCCCCCTCGCTGACCTGCCGCAAGAAGTGCGCGCTCGCGTGCGCGACCCGCAACTGTTGCTGATTACCAAGGCCAACTCGCGGTCGACCGTTCATCGTGGGGTCTACCTCGATTACATCGGCATCAAGACATTCGACAAGTCAGGCGCGGTGATCGGCGAGCGCCGCTTCCTCGGGCTGTTCACTTCTGTGGCCTACACCCAGAGTGTGTGGAAAATCCCGCTGCTGAAGAGCAAGTCGGCGGCGGTGCTGGAGCTTTCCGGATTCAATCCGCGCAGTCACAGTGGCAAGGACCTCGTCGAGATCATCGAGGATCATCCGCGTGACGAGCTGTTCCAGATGTCGGCGCCTGAGCTGTACGAGACAGCGATGGGGGTGCTGCATCTGCAGGAGCGGCGGCGGCTGCGGTTGTTCATGCGCCGCGATGTGTACGGACGTTTCGTCTCCTGCCTCGTGTATCTACCGCGTGAGCGCTACGACACTCAGGTGCGGCTGAAGATGCGCGCGATCTTGCTCGATGCTCTGGGCGGTTCGAGCATCGACGACACGTTCCGGGTGGCCGAGTCGGTGCTCGCCCGCGTGCACTTCGTCGTGCGCGTTGATGCCCGCAGTCCCGTCGAGGTCGACCGCGACGACCTGGAGAGCCGGCTCGTCGTTGCCACCCGCACATGGGAGGACGACTTCGCTGACGCGCTCGAGGCTCGATTCGGCGATGAGCTCAACACGAGCGTCGCGGCGCGATACGGCGATGCGTTTCCCGAGGCATACAAGGAAGACTTCGCCGCCACTGTGGCTGTCGACGATCTGCAGCGGCTCGATGCGTTGCACGACGACGGCGACCTCGACGTCGAGTTGTATCAGCCTGTTGACACCGATGCATGCGATCTCGCGGTCAAGCTGTTCCGCCGCGGTGCGCCGGTATCGCTGTCGTACATGCTGCCGATGCTGCAGTCGATGGGCGTCGAGGTCACTGACGAGCGCCCCTACGAAATCGAACGTCGCGACGGCACAGTCGCCTGGATCTATGACTTCGGGCTACGGCATGCACCTGTCGGCGACGAGGCCGCGCCGGCTACTTTGCACGAGCGTTTCCAGGACGCACTTGCCGCTGCTTGGCACGGGCGTGCCGAGGTCGATGGATTCCAAGCGTTGGTCCTCGAAGCCGGGCTGACCTGGCGGCAAGTGACGGTAATCCGGGCGTACGCAAAGTATCTGCGCCAGGCCGGCTATCGCTTCAGCCAGGCATATCTCGAGTCTGCGCTCCGGGCGAATACCCAGGTCGTGCGGCTACTTGTATCGCTGTTCGAAGCCCGCTTCGACCCGGCGTTCGCCCGTAACCGGTCCGGCGCCGAGATGGGCATCGTTCAGGACCTTGAGCAGGCGTTCGACGCGGTCGCCAGCCTCGACGAAGACCGCATCTTGCGCAGCTTCCTGTTGTTGATTCTCGCGACGGTTCGCACGAACCACTGGCAACTCGACGCCGCGGGTGCTCCGAAGGAGTACCTCTCGTTGAAGATCGAGTCGCGGTCGGTGGCCGATCTGCCCGAACCGCGGCCGTGGTTCGAGATCTGGGTGTACTCGCCGCGCACAGAAGGCGTGCATCTTCGGTTCGGTCCGATCGCGCGCGGGGGCATCCGACACTCCGACCGCCGCGAGGACTTCCGCACCGAGGTGCTCGGGCTGGCGAAGACGCAGACCGTGAAGAACGCGGTAATCGTGCCGGTCGGCTCCAAAGGTGGCTTCGTGGTCAAGCGCCCGCCCGCCGATCTGAGCGACCGGAAGGCGCAGCAGGCCGAGGTCGTGGCGTGCTACCGCACACTGATCAGCGGCCTGCTCGACCTCACCGACAATCTCATTGCGCACGCTGACGGGCAGCAGACCGTGCCGCCGAACGACGTCGTCCGCCACGACGGCGACGACAGCTATCTCGTGGTGGCAGCAGACAAGGGCACTGCCACATTTTCCGACCTCGCCAACGGCATTTCTGCCGACTACGGTTTCTGGCTCGGCGACGCGTTCGCGTCGGGCGGGTCGGCAGGCTACGACCACAAGGCCATGGGCATCACCGCCCGCGGCGCGTGGGACTCGGTGATGCGCCACTTCCGCGAGCTCGGCGTCAACTGCCAGACCACCGACTTCACGTGTGTCGGAATCGGTGACATGTCGGGCGACGTGTTCGGCAACGGCATGCTGCTGTCACAGCACATCCGCTTGCTAGCAGCGTTCGACCATCGGCACATCTTCGTCGACCCGTTTCCTGATGCGGGTAGTTCCTTCGTCGAACGCCAGCGACTCTTCGACCTCGCCGGGAGTTCATGGGCCGACTACGACAGGCAACTCATTTCCGCCGGAGGAGGGGTGTGGCCGCGCTCGGCGAAATCGATACCTGTCTCACCCGAGATGGCTGCTGCCTTGGGCATCAATGCTGGCGCGCTGGCCCCCAATGACGTGATGCGAGCGATCCTGCGCGCGCCGGCCGATCTGTTGTGGAACGGCGGGATCGGAACGTACGTCAAGGCGGAAACGGAGAGCCAGGCCGACGTCGGTGATCGGGCCAACGACGCGATCCGCATCGATGGCGTCGAGCTGCGCTGCCGTGTCGTCGGTGAGGGTGGCAATCTCGGCTTCACCCAGCTCGGGCGCCTCGAGTTCGCCCTCGCCGGTGGCCACATCAACACCGATGCCATCGACAACTCCGCCGGCGTCGACACCTCCGACCACGAAGTGAACATCAAGATTCTGCTCGACGTTGCTGCGCGTGCGGGCGAGCTCGAGACGGAAGAACGCGGTCCACTGCTCGTCAGCATGACTGACGAGGTAGGCAGCTTGGTGCTGCGCGACAACTACGCGCAGAACCTGGCACTGTCGTGTGGGCAGGTACAGGCACCGTCGATGTTGCATGTCCACGCGGGCTACATCGACTGGCTGGAAAAGACTGGTCATCTGGTCAGAGACCTCGAACACCTGCCCGACTCCAAGGCGATCGCCCAGCGGCGGGCCGCAGGTCTCGGACTTACCCGCCCCGAACGCGCATTGCTGCTCGCCTACGCGAAGATCACAGCGACGCAGAGTCTCGTCGCGTCGGTCCTGCCTGACGAGAACTTCGCCCAGCAAGCTCTCGTCGACTACTTCCCGAGCGCACTGCGGGAGCGATTCGCCACGACGATGACGCAGCATCCGTTGCGCCGCGAAATCATTGCAACCCAGCTCTCCAACGAGCTGGTCAACCTGTCCGGAAGCTCGTTCCTGTTCCGCGTCGTGGGGGAGACGGCGGCGTCGGTCGCCGACATCACGCGTGCGCACACGGCGACCCGTCGAGCGTTTCGCGTTGACGAGCTGTGGCGCGCGATCGAAGCGCTCGACGATGTGGTCGCAAGCGATGTGCAGACCGGGCTGCTGCTCGGCGTCCGGCAACTGCTCGATCGCGCGACGCGATGGTTCCTGGCCAATCGCCGTCCGCCCATTGATGTCCCCGAGACCGTCAACCAACTGAGTTGGGGCATTGCGACTGTCCTCGACGGATTGTCGGATAGCCTGCGTGGCAGTGACGCCGAGAACCTCATCGCGGCACGTGACCGTCTCATCGAGGCGGGGGTCCCCGACGATGTCGCCTCGCGCGCAATGATCCTCACCGAAGGGCTCTCGGCGCTCGCCGTCGTCGACATCGCGTTGCAGACGAAGCTGGACGTCGAGGAGGTAGCCGCCGTTCACTTCGCACTCGCCGATGTGCTGGGCCTCTCGCGCCTCGGGACTCTCATCGGTGCGTTGCCTCGCGACAGTCGCTGGCACACCTTGGCAAGGGCCGCCGCGCGCGACGACCTTGAGGCCGCGCACGCAGAACTGACGACGGACGTATTGCTCGCGACACCGTCGACGATGTCGGCGGACACGCGGATTGCGGCCTGGCAGCAGGTGAACGAGGCCGCTCTCGCAAGGGCGACCACATTCGTCGACGACATCAGTGCAAGTGACGGAGCCGATCTCGCGACGCTGTCCGTGGCCCTGCGTGAGGTGCGCGCGCTCGCTCGCGCAGCTGCGTTGCCCCGCGGTTAGCTCACTACGCCGTCGGCGCGTGCTAGCCGCGTTCAGCTGAACGCGGCCAAAACACTGCATGTCGGTGAAGGCCTGTTGCGATACGTCATTGCCGCCGAAGTCTCCTCGTTGCGCACGCTACCGGGGCCGCCTAAGACCGGCCGCGCTGGACGGACACTCGATCAGGACCACGGTTCTTTCTGCCACCGGGTAGTTCCCACCCGGTGTGGACGCGGCGCGTCAGCAGAACAAGGTATTGGAAGAATGCGACCTCAACGACTCGAGGTGTGAGCCGAAGAAGCCGTGTCCTCAGGGCATCTTCGACACTCCTGCGCGGCCCGTTTGCTTCGCGGCACTTCGGTGGCCCGTCTGGGTCGCTAGCTCGACGGGGTCCATCTCGCGCCGTTCGAGCCGGGCAGTACAACAGTGCCGATGCTTTCGGCGTGGCAAAGCTCCAGCAGATGGGGGTCGGAGGTAGCCAGCGGTATGGCGCGGTCGTGGGCGACGGCGGCAGCGAGGCAGTCGGCCATACTCACTGCACACCGGGTTTGGTGGTAGTAGCGCCCCCGCAGTCGCCCTGCCCGGGCGCCAGCTTGTGCATCGATCGGGAGCGCGTCGTGCAGTCCCAGTTCGGCGAGGTCAAGGAACACATCATCTTCGTCGGCGCCTGCAAGCCGAATGAGATGATCGACAACCTCACCCACGCCTACCGCGGTCAACGACACGTCGTCGGAACGCATCAACGAGGCCACCTCATCGGCTGCGGGTTCGTCGCGCAAGAAAGCGATAACCGCATACGCGTCGAGCACGATCAAGAGCGCTCACGACCCCGGGTCGCTCGCCGCTCCTGGGCGCGGGCCGCGTCGGCCGATGGTCCCCGATTGGCGTACTTGCCTTTCAGCTCGGAGATCGGATGCTCCGAGATCGGCCGCATCACCACCCGGTCGCCAAGGTCGACAACCACCACCTGCCGGGTGTTCCACCTCGCTCGGGTCTCTGCCGGGATCGACACCTGACCGTTACGGGACACTGTCATCACATGCTCACGGGACTCCATAACCGCATTGTATAGGATCTATCACTCGTTGTATGCGCTCCGATCGCACGGCGCGCGCATCGGTCGGCCGAGGCCGGACGCGCCGCGCATAGGACCACCTCCCGCCGCACGCTCATCGCAAAAATGATCGCCTTCAGCGGACGGACTGGGGGCTGTGCCAAAACCCTGCTGTCGTAGCGACGGTAGTTCTACTCCGCGGGCAGCGGCTGCTCGCTGTGGTGCGTGGCCTCGCTGTGATGCAGTGCGCGACGCACGTTGCGCGACAACGGCACCGCACCGAGCAGACCAGCGGCTGAAACTGCGCACAGTGTGAGTAACACGGTGCCGAACGCTGCCGCCGATGGGTGCGGACCGATGTGCGTGCTTAGGCTGAGGAACAGGTCGCCGAACACGGTGATGCCGAGCACGATCGACAACTGCAGCACAGTGGTCAGCAAGCCGCTTGCATCAGCAGCCCTAGCTGGTGGCACTCGGACGAGCCCGTGCGCGAGTAGCGGGCTGAACGCGGCGCCCATGAACGCGCCGAGCACCAGCATCAACGGCACTAGCCAATAGCCACCGTGTGACCCGTCGCGCAATCCCAAGCCGACCAGCAGGTACCCGATCGCTGCGCCCGAGAATC
>DATCDK010000197.1:0-15456 GCA_036510735.1 Acidothermaceae bacterium
GGACTTGCCGGCCGCTCACCAGTGCCGGTGACCCTGGACGTTGCTGTCGAACCTCGCTGCAACCCCACGATTGAAGCGATCGCGTACTTCGTGGTCAGCGAAGCACTGGCCAACATCGCCAAACATTCCGGCGCGAGTCGAGCCGACATCGTGGCGCGGCGCGTCGGCGACCGCTTGCGACTGACGATCCACGATGACGGCGTCGGCGGCGCGGCCGCACATCCGGGCAGCGGGCTCGCCGGCTTGAGCGATCGTGTCGGCGGCGTCGACGGATCTCTTCGCATCGACAGCCCGGTCGGCGGTCCGACCGATCTCACCGTGGAGTTGCCATGCGAGTCGTAATCGCCGAGGACTCGGTGCTGCTGCGCGAAGGACTGTCGCGCCTGCTCACGGAGTCAGGCATGGATGTTGTTGCTGCCGTTGCCGACGGCGAATCGGCGCTGCGCGCAGTAGATGATCACCGACCCGATGTCGCGGTGCTTGACGTTCGGATGCCGCCGACGCACACGGACGAAGGGCTGCGGGCAGCACTGGTGATCCGTCGTCAATGGCCGGACGTCGCAGTGCTGGTGTTTTCGCAATACGTCGAGGAGCGTTACGCGACTGAACTCTTGGCGGGGGAGACCCGCGGGGTCGGCTATTTGCTGAAGGACAGGGTCGCTGATGTCGTCGAGTTCATCGATGCGTTGCGCCGGGTCGCTAGTGGCGGCACGGTGCTCGACCCTGAGGTCGTCGCGCAACTGCTTGCACGGAGCCGGCGTACGCATCCACTCGACAAGCTCACCGCGCGGGAGCGAGAGGTTCTCGGCCTGATGGCCGAGGGTCGCTCCAACGGTGCAATCGCCGCGGCGCTTGTCGTAGGTGATGGCGCGGTCGAGAAGCACGTGAGCAGCATCTTCACCAAACTCGATCTGCTACCGGCAGATACCGACCATCGCCGCGTGCTCGCGGTCCTTCGTTATCTCGAGAGCTGAGGACACATCGTGTATGTCACTGGTGGCCGGCTGGCTGCGCTGGCGGTGGGTCTGCCGTTCGTCGTGGGCGTCGCTGTCGTCGGTGCGTTTAGCGTCGTCGGCGACTTCGCGCAGACCAGTGAGCGCCACGTCGCCAGTTATCCGTGGAGCGGTGGCGGGGTCACACTGCGCACCGACGGAAATGTCACGGTCGAGGTCGGTAGCAGCCCGCAGATCGCGGTCATGTACACCGAGCACTACCAGTTGAAGAAGCCGAGCGTGACGTCAGCGACGTCGGGCGGCGGCCTGCAACTCACGGCCAAGTGTCCGGGCGCAGTTGTTGTCTTCGGCAACAACTGCGCGATCAACTACGTGCTCACCGTGCCGGCCACGGCAGCTCTGAATGTGCACAGCGGCGACGGCGACATCCACGTGACCGGGAGCACCGCCGTGCTATCCCTCGATAGCGGTAACGGCGGCATCGAGTTCGACAACGTGACCGGCGACGTGGTCGCGCACACGGGCAACGGTGGCATCAGTGGCTCGCAGGTGAGTTCGAGGAATGTGCAGGCGTCGACCGGCGACGGTGACATCCACATCACGTGGTCGATGGCGCCGACGACGGTAGTCGCGACCACCGGCAACGGCGGTATTCATCTCGTAGTCCCCCAAGGCAGCGGGCCTTATCGAACGTCGACGCACACTGGGAATGGAAGTGTCCATGTCAGTGTGCCGAGCGACTTGAGCGCTGCCTCATCGATAACGGCGGAAACGGGCGACGGCAGCATCACGATCGGCTACCCGGCCTCGTGAGCTACAGCAGTTTCGACATTTGGATCGTCGTGATCCGGTAGCCGAGCGATTCGTACAAGGCCCGGGCCACGGAGTTGTTGCCGAACACGTTCAACTCGAGCTTCGTCGCACCGCTCTTGCGCGCGAAGTCCTCGACGAGTCCGACCGCCTGGCGCCCGAGGCCATGGCCGCGCGCCGCGACATCGATCTCGATCGACCACAGAAACCAGACGTCGGGCGGAGTGTCTTGTCCGGCACCGATCCACACGCTCCCGACCGGCAAGCCATCCTCGGTGACGAGGAAGACGAATTGCCCCGGCGCCGGCAGGCCGCCAGGAAAGAGGCGGTCGCTCGCCGCGTTGGTAGTGCGTCGGGCGGTCTCGGGATCCTCGCCGGTGTCGACCCGGTCGGCGATGTGATCGGCCCTGCTCTGTTCGAGCCACGGGCCGATGTCTTCGGGCGACATCGCCTGCAGGGTGACCGCCATGGCAATTAGGGTAGCGATGTCTGGATCGGGACTTACAGCGCCAGGCGGCGCCGCAGCATTGCCGAGGCTATCAAGCCAGGGACGATCGGCGCCCAAAAGGACAACAGCCGGTAGACGATGACGGCGGCAAGTGTGGCTCCGCCGCTGACTCCGGCGGTCACCAGGCCCGCGATCAACGCGGCGTCGACAGTCCCGAGCCCGGCCGGCGTCGGCACGATCTCCGCGGCCGTCGCGCCGACTAGGTAGACAACAGCGACGCGCCAGGTGGCGACGTCCCCGTCGAATGCCCACAGCGCTGCGTACAAGGCGAGCAGGTTCGATGCCTTCACCGCAGCTGTGCAGGCGATCAACATGGCCAGCCGGGCGGGATGACTGACCAGGTCGGCCGCCGCGGCTCGAGCCTCGGTCGCCGTGCGTCCGACCCAGCTCTTACTGAGCCTGGACGGCGAGCGGCTGGTGCGCAGGTTCACGGCCCGCGCGATGACGGCGACGAGAAGTGCCCCGACCACCCACAGCATGTCGACGTCGCTCAGCCCACCGAAGAACCACCCTGCCGCCCGCACCGCTATACCGGGGCCGAAGACCGCGATACCCATCGCGGCGACGACGATGTGCGCGAGCCCGCAGACCCCGACCGCCGTTGCTGCTCGTCCGGCCGTGACGCCCCGACGGGTCAAATAGCGCGCGTTCACTGCCGCCCCGCCGAGTCCAGCAGGGGTGATCCGATTCGCCGCCGCAGCCGCCAGTTGCACCAGCACTGTTCGCGGCAGGGGCAGGCGGGTACCTGCGGCCGCCTGCAAAGCCAGCGCGGCGAAGAAGTAACTGACGCTAATTGCGGCGGCGACGACCGCAACCCACGGCCATGACGGCGCGGGCAGGTTCGAGAGCTGGTGGCTGGCGCTGCGAAATCCTGGTGCAACCCGCCAAATCGCGGCGACGCCCACGACGATGGAAAGGACGACGGCGATCAGGTGCGATCGGCCGCGGCCTGTTTCCACGCTTTCAGTGTCGGCAGCGCCGACAACATTCTGCTGAAGCACACCTGAACAATCGGCGTAGATCTGGGGTTGCTGTAACGCCGCGCGGCGGTTAGGGCGCCTACCTTAGGCGGCGCTCAGATCGGGCGGCGAGAAGGACTAGGCAGCTGCCCAATGCTCGGGCCTACCTCAGGCAGCGAGTCTGAATGTGCCGGAACAGGCGGACGCCAGCAGGCGTCGTCCGGCATAGCGCCAGAGGAGCAGCATCATGTCGAACCAGGATTTCTTCGCGGCGTCGGTGAACGCACGCCGCGCCGGGTTGCAGCGCGAGGCTCGGGCTTCGCGCGTCGCTAGGCAGGCACTGCGGGCCGGGCGCCGGTCGGCCCGGGCCTCCAGGGGGGCTGGCCGAGAGGCGAACGCGGTCGCTCGCGAGCACGCTCCGCAACCCGCGCGCGCCAGCACTACTACTTCGGCCTCCGGCCACACTTCACCCACGGCCTCCGGCCTGCAAGCCACGGCGGTTTGCGGTAGCTGAGCGATACCTTGGAGCACGTGACGGTGGTCCGCAGCGGCCTCAGCCTGGTGATGGTCGGCCGGGCTGGCGAGCTGCGCCGCCTCCAGGCGATGGCCGACGGGATGACCGAGCCACGCGTCGTCCTGCTTCACGGCGAAGCCGGCGTTGGTAAGAGCCGGCTGGTGCGCGAGTTCGTCGCCACCCTGCCCGACCACCAAGTACTCGCCGCCCATGCTGAGCCTGGGCCGCTGGGTCGACCCTTCCACCTGCTGCACGAAGCGATCGAACGGCGCGTCGGGTCGTGGACCTCGATCCCGCCGGAGCTCGCCAGGTCGCAAGAAGCCTTACGGGTGTTGCTCGGCCCGGTCGTCCCGATCCTGTCCAGCGACCCCCGCACTGACGTCACGGTCGGCGGCGAGCAGAGCCTGCGCGCTGCCGTCGATCTCGTGCGCTATCTCCTTGACGGTCGCCCCGGTGTGCTCGTCGCCGAAGACCTGCATTGGGCCGACGCGGAAAGCCTGCGGCTCATCGGACGGCTGGCCACCACTGCCGATTTGCCGCTGCTGATCGTCGGCACGTTTCGGCCAGGTGTGGCTGAGGGTCGGTTGTTGGCCGACATGATCGATCGGGTCGCGCGGCAGCGGCTGGTCGAACACGTCGAGCTCGCACCGCTGACCGAGACGCAGGTCGCGGAGTGGCTCGCAGCCGTCTACCAGAGCCGGGTTCCATGGCGGGTGGCGACCGATCTCGCGCGCCGCACCTCAGGCAACCCGTTCTTCCTCGAAGAACTGGTCAGTTCGGCACCGGATGTCGAACTCGAGGCGCTGTGCGCGCTGCCGCTGCCGATCAGCGTGAGCGAGGCGGTGCTGCGTCACCTCGACGGACTGCCCGACACGCAGCGGCGAATCGTCGACTCGGCCGCCGTGCTCGGTCGCCGGATCCCGTTCGACCTGCTCGCGGTCGTGTCCGGCGCCGGTGAGGACGACCTGATCGCGACCATGCGCGAACTCGTCGAACGCAGCCTGGTCACGGAGATCGAGCCGGACGTCTTCAGCTTCCGTCACGCACTGACTCGCGAGGCGGTTGCGAGTCGCCTGCTCGGACGGCAACGCCGCCGGCTCCACGAGAAGGCGCACGCCGCGTTGTTGGAAATGGGTAGCGACGACTGGGGCGCTCTCGCGTACCACGCGGCGGGCGCGCACTTGTGGGACGACGTCGTCGATGCCGCCCGTCGCGGTGCGGCTGTGCATCTGCGTACCGGCTCGACCTACGAAGCGTTGCGGCTCGCCGAGCTTGGTCTACAAGAGGTCGACGCGGACGCCGTGTTGCTCGAGCTCGCGATGCGAGCCGCGTGGGCCTGCGGACTCATGGTGCAGGCCGCGAACTACGCCAGCCAGTGGGCGGTGCTCGCCGAAGCCGGAGCCAGTGACGGTGAGCTGAGCCGCGCGTTACGTGCACTTGCGCGGCTCAACTGGGAGATCGGCGACACAGACCAGCATGCTGCTCTTGTGGCCAGACTGCTGAGCGTCGCCGATCGGTTGCCCGATGGCCATGACCTCGCCGCCGTGTACAGCTATGTCGCCGAGGTGCGGATGCTCGCGGGCCAATCCGCCGAGGCGGTGGAATGGGCCGACCGGGCGCTCGCGCTGATGGCGGACGACGACGACATGCGGGCCGCAGCGATGGTGAATAAGGGCTCCGCTGTTTTCGACATCCCCGGCAGATTCGATGAAGGCGCCGGGCTGCTCGTAACCGCGATTGATACAGCGGTCGAAGAAGGCGATGTCTTCAGCGCACTGCGCGGGTTGAACAACCTGCTGCAGGGCGTACTCGTGCGATGGCCCGCAGATCAGGTGTGGTCGCACATTGCGCGGATGAGCGAATTGGTTTCCAGTTTCGGCCGGCACGACTGGGTGTCGAGCCTGGCCGGCATCACCGCGGCATATCACTCGAATGCGCTCGGTGATGCAATCGCCGCGCGCACCGTGCTCGATGACGCGCTGATCGACTCGACGGCCGACGCGGGCGGCAAGCGCGGTTGGCTGTTGGCCGAACGCGCATGGCTCGCGGGCGAACTCGGCGACGACGATGACATGGCAGCTGCGAGCGCGATGTTTGCGCTGGCTCCGATCACCGTTGGCGGTACGAGTAGCGCGCACAATCACTGGGTCGAGACTCTCAGTATGGAATCGGCGGCGCGTGTAGGTGACGTGGCTACTGTCGCCCGCCGACTTGCTGACCTGGGCCAACGTGCCGTTGCTGCGCCGACCGGGGTCTGCGACCTGTCGTCGTGGACCTGGGGCGTTGGACTCCTGGCCGCGGTTCGGGCCGGGCTACCTCCAGATGATGTCTCGCACGTGCTCGAGTTGCTGTTCGTCAGCCCGAACCGATCGATTCGCGACGTCGATGCCGGATGGAGTCTGCACGTGCAAGCCGCGCTCGCAGCTGCATCCGGCGATCACGGTGCTGCGGTCGAGCTGTACCGGGCCGCACTTGCCGAGCCACGTCGGCGTCCGGGCGCGATTATCGATGCTGACGTCCGGATCGGTCTGGCGCGCAGCCTTTTGGTGCTCGGCAAAATCGACGAAGCGCAGGCGGCTGCCGACGAAGCCGAGGTGTTCCTTGCTCGGTGGACCGGCTGGCGACGCGACGAACTCGTGGCGTTGCGGCATCGTCTTGCAGCTGGCGGCGCTCGGGTGGTGTCGGGTCAGTTGACCGCGCGTGAGCTCGAAGTCGCGGCGCTCGTTTCCGAGGGTCTCAGCAACTCAGAGATCGGCCGCAAACTGTTCATCTCGACGAAGACGGCCTCCGTGCACGTATCGAACATCCTGGCCAAACTGTCGATGACGTCGCGCACCCAAATCGCCGCATGGGCGGTATCGGAAGGCGTGGCGCACTAGCCCTGCCAGGACGCTCACGACACATGCCCGAAACGTCCGTGCTCGAAGCAACCGGTCAACCGCCACGGTTTGGGCGACCCGCGGTGCAGTTGCCGGACCTCGTGACAGTGAAATAAGTGACGGTTGTTGACCTCTGAGGTGAAGAAGCGCCACGGATTTCGTGTGATGCCGCTCACTTCTCGAGGCGATGGGAGCGCTATCAGCAGTTATAGCTCGTTCACGGTTCGGCCAGAGGGTGCTGGGGCAGGTAGTCTGTGGGGTATCGCTCCGCTTCGCGGAGTACATGATCGCCCTATTCGCCCGACTCGGGTGGGGGCTTCTTGATCACTAAATCTGCTGCGGCGATTTTGACGCTCGCTCGCGCGCACCGTCGCGCACGCGTGCGACACCGGCAACCGGAAGGCTGCGATCATGACAACTCGATTCGGATTCGTCAGTACGTACCAGCCCACCATTTGTGGGCTCGCCACTTTCACGTCGTCCCTGTTTAACGAGCTGGTGACATCGGCTGGCAACGAGGGTCGCGTCATTCGCCTGGTCGAGACGCCGCAACCGCAGGCTGGTCCGGAGGTCGTCGGCCAAATGGTTGCCGGCGAGCCGCACAGTGCGTATCGTGCGGCCGAGTTGCTGAACGACGGTGACATCGCCATCGTGCAACACGAGTACGGCGTGTACGGCGGACCCGACGGCGACGAAATCTTGCTCCTGCTGCGCGCTCTCACCGTGCCGTCTGTCGTCGTCCTGCATACCGTTCTCAGTGCACCGACAGCGCACCAGAAGTCGGTCCTTGAGGCCGTTGTCGCATCGGCCGACGCCGTCGTGACGATGACGGCGACTGCGCACAATCGGCTTGCGACCGGCTACGCCGTCGACATGCGCAAGGTGAATGTCATTCCGCACGGCGCGCCGGCTGTCCGCAGCCACACGCTGTCGGTCCGCACGGATCGGCCGACCGTTTTGACGCGGGGCCTCATTGGTCCGGGCAAGGGCATCGAGTGGGGCATCGAGGCGATGGCCGCTCTCGCCGACCTGTACCCGACGCCGCGTTACGTCATCGCCGGTCAGACGCACCCCAAGGTGCTGTTGCGCGACGGTGAAGCCTATCGCGATCGACTCAAGGCACAGGTGGCTGCGCTCGAGCTCGGCGAGTGCGTCAGCTTCGACAGCCGCTACCGTGACAACGTGTCCCTTGGTGAGTTGGTCGATTCAGCGGACGTCGTGTTGTTGCCGTATGACTCGACCGACCAGGTCACCTCGGGTGTTCTCATCGAGGCCGTCGGCGCGCGGAAGCCGGTCATCGCGACCCGTTTCCCGCACGCCATCGAGTTGTTGGCCGACGGTGCGGGCTTGCTCGTGCCGCAAAAGAACCCGGCAGCGATCGCCGCAGCGCTGCGTACGTTGCTCACTGATCGCGAGGTGGCGGCCGGCATGACGAAGGCGGCTGGAGCTGCTGGGTCCGAGCTGGTGTGGGCGGCCGTTGCGCAGCGCTATCTCGACCTGGCGGGCGATCTGATCAGCGCGCGCGTGGCCGCGTGAATACCGCCCCAGCGCTCGCGAGGCCGGTGTTCGATCACCTGCACCGGCTCACCGACGGTCGGGGACTCTTCGAGCACGCGCAGTACGAGAACCCGCGGCCTGAACATGGCTACTGCCTCGACGATGTGGCGCGCGCTCTCGTCGTGATCTGCCGCGAGCCGCGCCCGAGCCGTGCGCTGCAGGCACTCGGTCGGCACTACCTCGACTTCACGCTCTCGGCGATCGAGGCCGACGGCTCATGCCACAACAGGATGAGCATCGATGGTTCGTGGAGCGATGAGCCTGCAGTCGAGGACTGGTGGGGTCGTGCTCTGTGGGGGCTCGGTGTCGCGGCTGCGCACGCGCCAACGCAAGCGATGCGCGCACGCGCGCTGCTGGGCTTCCGGCTCGCCGCTCGCGCTCGTTCGCCGCATCCGCGAGCGATGGCGTTTGCCGCACTCGGCGCGGGCGAACTCCTTCTGAACCGTGACGGCGAACTGTCTGCAGAGCGGTTGTTGGGCGATGCGGTGCAAGCGATCGGCCCGTCGGGCGTGGATCCTGTGTGGCCGTGGCCGCAGCCACGATTGACCTACGGCAACGGTTCGATCGTCGAGGCGCTGTTGCTCGCAGGGTCGGCGTTGCCCGATGTGACCGCACTGGAACGCGGCTTGCAGTTGCTCGACTTCCTGCTCGAGATCGAGACACGTGACGGTCACCTGTCCGTCACACCGGTGGGAGGCCGCGGGCGCAATGACCTCTACGCAGGCTTTGACCAGCAGCCGATCGAGGTTGCCGCAATCGCCGACGCGTGCGCCCGCGCGTACGAGCTCACGCAGGACCGTCGCTGGTTGAGCGGCGTTCGCATGGCGTGGTCGTGGTTCAACGGCGACAACGACAGCGCGACGCCGATGTTCGACCCCGACACTGGCGCAGGCTTTGATGGATTGCTGCGCGACGGCCGCAATCTCAATCAAGGCGCCGAGTCGACGCTCGCGCTGCTGTCCACGGCGCAGCATGCTCAACGGCTCGCGCTGCTGCAGTGACGGTTACCGAGTCCCTTGCTCGTCGCGTCGAAGCGCAGCTCGCGCCTGATCCGGCGCGTGTTGTCGCGAAATTGTTCTTGCCTGGTGAAGAACTGCCGCTGGGACGTTCACGGACCGGCGCCGTCATCGCACGGGTGCTGGCATTGCCCGAGGACGAAGTCGAGCGCGTCGCGGCTGACTTGGTCGTCGACTTCTCGCAGCGGCATCGCGAATACGTCGACATGCTCACGGACCATGCGTCGATGATGCGCTTGCAGGCGCAGTCGACGCCGGCGATGTCAGAGGCCCGCTTGCTGGTGCTCGGGGCAAGCTTCACCGCGGAGTACGCCGTTGAAGGCGCGGCCCTGTGTAATCCCAGCGCCGTATTGCACCCTGACCAGTCAGGTCTCGTCGACGGTCAGGCGCGAGTGGCGGTCAGTCTGCGTGGCATCGGCGAAGGTCATATCTCGTCGGTTGGGTTCACCAGTGCAGTCGTTGGTCCAGGTCCGTCATGGACGTTCGAGTCTCGGGCACTACCGATCGTTGCCGGGAGTAGCGCCCCTGCGTATTGGAAGAAGAGCCACCTGCGGGCGGTCTTGACCGACGAAGGTCGCATCGACGGGCTCGCCCGCAGCGTGCTTGCTCACCTGCCTGCGGTCTTTACCGGCGTCGATCTCGAACACGCTCTGGCTGAGGAGCGGCAGGACCTGCTGACAATGCCCGGTGGGCAAGTGACCGTCGAGTTGCTCCGCCGGCTGGTGGGCTCTGCGTACGCGGTCGGCTTCCCATCGGATCTCGAACTCAGCCAGCAGGTCCTACTTCCGTCGGCACCCGACGAGAGCAACGGCATGGAAGACGCACGGTTCGTGCGATTCACAGCGGACGACGGGGCGGTCGAGTATCGGGCGACCTATACCGCATTCGACGGTCGCAAGATCGCGCCGCGGTTGCTGATCAGCCCAGACCTGCGCACGTTCCAGGCGCACCGTCTTGCCGGGCCGGCCGCGCGCAACAAGGGCATGGCACTGTTCCCGCGCATGGTTGGTGGCCGTTACCGGTCGCTGTGCCGATCCGACGGTGAGAGCACCAGCGTCGCGACGTCCGTCGATGGGTTTGTGTGGAGCGCACCTGAGGTTATTCAGGCACCTGCGGCCTCGTGGGAAGTTCTGCAAGTTGGTAACTGCGGACCACCCATCGAGACCGACCGAGGGTGGTTGGTGTTGACCCATGGCGTCGGCCCGATGCGCATCTACTCGATCGGCGCGATCCTGCTCGACCTCGAGGATCCGACGCAAGTGATCGCCCGGCTTGATCGCCCGTTCCTGCAGCCGACGCTCGCGGAGCAAAACGGGTACGTGCCAAACGTTGTCTACTCGTGCGGTGGTCTGATTCACGACGGGCTGTTGTGGCTGCCCTATGGAATTGGCGACTCGCGCATCGGAGTGGTCTGGGCGTCGGTCGACGAACTGCTCGACGAGATGACCCCGACGCGGGCCGGCGCGTAGGCGCCGAGTGAAGGAATTCGGTCGCGTTTCGACGGAAAGGGACGTAATTCCTTCAGTCGACCGGTCCGAAATGATTGACCCGTGAGTACGCAATCCTTCGCCACCGCTGATCCCGTGCTGCCGTACTCAGCTGTTACTGAGGATTGTCTCGTAGACGCGCAGGTAGTCGTCGACCATCCGTTCCGAGCCGAAGCGTGATGCCGCACGTGCACTGACCGCGCTGCGATCGAGACCGACGGCTTGCTCCACGGCCGCGACGGCGCCATCGACGTCGTGCACCAGGAAGCCGGTCACGCCCTCGTCGACAACCTCGGACATCGACCCTCTCCGGTAGGCGATGACGGGAGTGCCGCACGCCATTGCCTCGACAACCGAGAGGCCGAACGGCTCGTCGAACGCGATCGGATGAAGCAGTACGGCGGCCGACCCAAGCACGTCGGCGCGTTGCTCCGGGCCGATCGATCCGAGATAACGGATCTGGTCGCCGTCCACTCGTGGCTTGATCTCTTCGGCGAAGTACCGCTCGTCCTGCACGATGCCGCAGATCACCAGTCGTCGTCCGGCGAGCTTGGCGATCCTGATCGCATCGGCTGTGCCCTTGTCGGGATGGATGCGGCCGAACACCACGAGATCGTCGCCGGGTCTGGTGTTCAGCGGCAACTGCGCGAGATCGACGCCGTGATAGATCGTCGCGATGTAGTCGAGTTCGGGGGAGCGGTCGGCGTCCGAGATCGCGACGTAGTGCGAGCGCGCCTGCTTGTACGCGGGCAATATGCCTGCGCCGGAAAATCCGTGGATCGTCGTGACCATCGGGGCCGCGCAGTGGGCCGCAAATGCGAGCGGCAACCAATCGAGTTGATTGTGCACGAGGTCAAAGTTCTTCGACTCACTCAGGGCGTTGGCGACGTGCAGCGCTTCCCAGATCCGGCCATCCATCGACGGATCCTCGGCGTAACCGTGCGGGCTGACGCCACGCAGTTGCGCATCGGTGTGCGAATCCAGCGTCGCGAACAACGTCACGTCGACGCCCCGAGCAACCAGACCTTCGGTGAGCAGGCTCGTCACGAGTTCCCACGGGCCGTAGTGCACCGGCGGCGTCCGCCAGGCGATCGGCGCCAGCATCGCCACCTTCACGCGTGACTGACCGGCCGCAGGCTCATAGCCGCATTGTTGCCGATAGTCCCGGGGCCTTGGGCCGATGGGGGGAAATCGGTCGGAAGTCACCCAATCCGGGACGTCGTGGCCCTAGGCTCGTGCGCATGCTGCGGAGGGTCACTCGGGCCACGCTCGTCGTCGCCGTTCTTGCGGCAGTGGCCGCTGTGCCAGCAGGCGCGCTGACCTCCGCGGCCGCCGCCAGCGCCGGACCAGCGCTCACCGTCGATGCGGCCGCGGGCCGGCACGCGATCAGCAGCGACGTCTACGGCATGAACTTCAGCGACGCGGCGCTGGCGACCGAGCTCGGTCTGACCGCCGACAGATGGGGCGGCAACAGCACCAGCCGCTACAACTACGCGAACAACACCCACAACACGGGCAGCGATTACTACTTCGAGAACATCGTCGACTCGACGTCACTCGACTCGTTCGTGGCGGCTGACCTGGCGCACGGCGACAACCCGCTGGTCACCGTGCCGGCGATGGGATGGGTGTCGAAGACTTCGCCCTCGTCGCATCCGTTCGACTGCGGCTTCAAGGTTTCTGTCTACGGCGCGCAACAGTCGACCGATCCGTTCGACGCCAACTGCGGGAACGGCAAGCACACCAACGGAACGCAGATCACCGGCAAGTCGCCGTCCGATACGTCGGTGGCTGAAAACGGCGCGTTCGATCAGGCGATGGTGGCGCATCTCGTGTCGAAGTACGGCACTGCGGCGAGCGGCGGTGTGCGTAGCTATGAGATCGACAACGAGCCGTCGCTGTGGAGCAGCACGCACGTCGATGTGCATCCCGCGCCCCTGAGCTACAACGAGTTGTGGACCAAGTCGCTCGCGGCCGCTCAGGGAATCAAGGCCGCAGATCCGAGCGCGACAGTCGACGGGCCGGGCGATTGGGGCTGGTGCGCCTACTTCTACGCGCCCGACGATCCGGGTGGGTGCGGACCTGGTCCGGACAAGCAGGCACACGGGAACCTGCCGCTGGCCGCGTGGTACCTGCAGCAGTTCGCCGCCTATGACAAGGCGCACGGCCAGCGGCTGCTCGACTATTTCGACGAGCACTTCTATCCGCAGGAGACCGGAGTCGCGTTGTCGACGGTGGGCAGCGCCGCGACGCAGGCCCTGCGGTTGCGGTCGACCCGTGCGCTGTGGGACCCGACCTACACCGACGAATCGTGGACCGCGGATCTTGGCCTCGGGCCGGTCGAGCTGATCCCGCGGATGAAGCAGTGGGTCGCGCAGTACTACTCGGGCACGAAGATCGCGATCAGTGAATACAACTGGGGCGGTCTCGAGTCGATGAACGGTGCACTCGCGGAAGCAGATGTTCTGGGGATTTTCGGTGCCCAGGGCGTCGATCGCGCGCAGTTGTGGAGCCCGCCGGCGTCGTCCAGTCCTGGCGCTTTCGCGTTTCGCATGTACCGCAACTACGACGGCCACGGTTCGCGATTCGGTGACGAGAGCGTTGCGGCGTCGAGTGCAGACCAAGGCCAGCTCTCTGTGTACGCTGCGCAGCGTACGACCGACGGCGCACTGACGGTGCAGGTCATCAACAAGACCGGGGGCGACCTGACGAGCACGCTCGCGGTGCACAACGCGTCGACATCCGCAGCCCAGGTATTTACTTACAGCGCAGCAAATCCGAACGCAATCGTGCAAGGCACAGACGCGAACTTCTCGGCGGGTTCCGTCTCGCACACCTACCCCGCCAATAGCATCACGCTGCTCGTCATCCCGACCGACATCGCGGTGTCGCGACTCGGAGGAGCCAACCGCGATGCGACCGCGGCGGCAGTTGCCCTTGCAGCGTTTCCGACTGCGGGATCGGCGAAGGCTGTCGTGCTCGCGCGCGACGACGTGTACGCCGACGGACTGACCGGTTCACCGCTGGCCAGTGCACTTGGTGGTCCGCTGCTGCTGACAAACCCGGCGGTCCTGTCTGCAGATGCGCGGTCGGCGATCACTCATTCGCTAGCTACCGGCGGCAAGATCTACCTGCTTGGTGGTACGAGTGCGATCAGCGCGGCGACAGCGGCGACACTGACAGGGCTCGGGTACACGGCCGTGCGCATTGGCGGCACGGATCGCTACGCGACGGCCAGTCTCATCGCCGATCAGATCGCGGCCACCCACATGGTCAACCACATCTACCTGGCGACGGGGCTGAATTTCCCGGACGCCGAGTCGGCAGCCGATGCCGCGGCGGTGACCACCGGAGTAGTGCTTCTCACTGACGGGACGGCGGTAGCGGCCGAGACAGCGCAATGGGAGAGCGCGCACCCGGGCATGACGGTCGTCGCGATCGGAGGGTCCGCGGCCGCGGCCGATCCTTCTGCGACGCCGATTGTCGGTGCGGATCGCTACGCGACAGCGGCAAAGGTCGCCGCGAGCGTCTTGCCCACCCCTGCCGGTGTCGTGATCGCGACCGGCGCCAACTTCCCCGATGGACTCGCCGGTGCCGCCTACGCAGCGCATTTCGGCTGGGCGATGGTGCTGGTGGCGCCTGGTTCGACGACGCTGAACGCCGACCAGGCCAGCTATCTGCACGCAGCATCGAGCACGGTGAAGACGCTGGTCACAATCGGTCAGACGGCTGCTGTTCCGCCCGCCACGGTGAGCGCGGTGTTGTCGGGGCTCGGCTGATTGCGTCTGAGCTGACCTGCCCTGGCAGGATCGTGTGTGTGACCGAGCTTCCGACCGCAAGTACGCATCTGCTCGCCATTGGCGATGTAGTCGATGTCGGTCCACGGATGCGGCGCATTACCGTGACTGGCGAAGTGTTGGCGAACTTCGTCGCGCTGCCCGGTCAAGACGTCGTGGTGCACGTCAGTGACGGTCACGGCGGTGGAGTCAGCCGTCGGTACACGATCCGCAATCTCGATACCGAGACGCGCCGCCTCGATCTCGACGTCGTGATGCACGGCCATGGTCCGGGTGCGGCGTGGGCGGCGTCGGTCGCGACTGGCGACGACGTCGAGGTGTTCGGGCCGCGCGGGAAGGTCCGACTCGCTGACGCACGATGGCAGCTGTTCGTCGGCGATGAGTCCGCGATCCCAGCGATCGCCGAGATGATCCGCGCGCTTCCAGCCGGGACGACGGCGGCTGCCGTCATCGAAGTCACCGACGCCGATGACGAGCAGCCGATCGCCGCCGCGGGACCGGTCGACGTCCGGTGGCTGCATCGACTCGCTACCCCGGCAGGGGAGTCTGAGCTGCTCGATCGAGCGGTTGCGTCGATCGAGATACCGGACGTCGACCGGCACGTGTATCTGTTCGGCGAGAGTCGCGTGGTGCGACGACTCAGAGACGACCTTGGCGGCCGCGGCCTGCAGCCGCCCGAGATTTCGGCGAAGGGTTACTGGAATCTCGGCCGCGACAGCGGCCACTGACGCGCCGCGTCAGCGGGCACTGACGCGGCGCGTCAGCGGGCACTGACGCGGCGCAGACGTGGCGTCAGCCAGTCCAGACCGGCCGGAGCTCCATCACACCCCGGGTAGCGAACGGATGCGCCGCTGCGACCTCGATCGCTTCAGCCATGTCGCGACATTCGAGCAAGTCGAAGCCGCCGAGAATCTCCTTGGTCTCCAGGAACGGGCCGTCGGTGACCAGCACCTTGCCACCGCGCACCCGCACAGCG
>DATCDK010000198.1:0-20829 GCA_036510735.1 Acidothermaceae bacterium
AAGGGCTTCACCGAGGCCACCTACAAGGTGTACCCGCTGGAGACCACCGACTTCACTGCGATCGCCTCGGCCATCGCCGCAACCCACGCGAAAATCGTCTTGCTCGGAACGATGCCCCCGGATGGGTACGCCCTGATTCAGGACTTCATCCAGGACAAGTACAACATGGACATTCTTGCCGAGGCTTCCGGCCCGGACCAGGGCGCGCAGTTCATCAAGGCCATCGGTGCAAGCAACACCGAAGCGGTGATGGTCCCCAACACGTGGTACCCCGATTCCGTTTTCTTCCAGAACTCCGACATGGTCGCGGAGTACCTGAAGATGTTTGGGGGCACCAAGGACGCCATCAGTGCCGACGTGGCTGAGGCCTTCTCCGCGGGTCAAGTCCTGATGCAGGCCGTGACGCACAACAACTCGCTGAGCAACTCCGAGCTGGAGACGTACCTGCACTCGGGTGCGACGTTCCAGAGCGTCCAGGGTCCGGTGACGTTCGGCAGTGACGGGGAAAACGTCGGTGCAACGCCGTACATCTTCCAGTGGCAGCACGGGACCTTCGTACCGGTACTGCCCACCGGTGGTTCCGACATCAAGGCCGTCGAAGTTCCCAAGCCGGCCTGGGGATCAGGTGGATAGCAGTTCCACGGCAACCATGCCTGGGCAGGTCCGGCTTCCCCGCGAGGGGAGCCGGACCTGCCAGGATGATCAGGCAGCACGAACCCGGCCATCGCACTCGGGCGGGCGGTTAGGGGAGCGGAAGTGCTGATTACCCAAGCGATAGTGGATGGAATCCTCGTCGGGGGTTTCTACGCATTGATGGCCGCTGGCCTCACGCTGGTCTTCGGTGTGATGGACATCGTCAACTTCGCGCAGGGCGCGCTCGTCGTCTTGGGCGCGTATCTGAGCTACGCCATTACGACCCACACAAGCATCGACCCCTTCCTCACACTGATCGCAACGGTGCCCGCGATGGGGTTGCTCGGCGTTGCGATCTACTGGCTGTTGATCAAGCCGATCAAGCGGGATCGCACGGTCATGTCCCTGCTGGTGATGTTTGCTGTTGCCACCCTTGTCGAGGGCTTCCTTGACCTGACCTTCACGAGCAACCTGGTGCAGATCCAAGTGCCGTACGCACGGGAGTCGTTCGAGATCGGTGGCATCACGTTCCCGAAGATTTACTTGTACGCATTCCTGATGAGCGCGGTGCTGCTCGGCGGCCTCTACGCATTGCTGTACCGCACACGATTCGGCCGGAGTCTGCGCGCCTCGATGCAGAACCCCGCTGCTGCACGCCTGATTGGCGTGAACATCGACAAGGTGTCGGCCATCACGCTCGGAATCGGCGTTGGGCTTGCCGCCGCCGGGGGCATGGTGTTCGGCACCACCAACTCGTTCAACGCAGCGAGCTCCTACGACCTGATCTCACGGCTTCTTGTCATCGTCATCCTGGGCGGCTTCGGGAGTGTCGGCGGCGCTTTGACGGCGGCCATCCTCATGCTGGTGATCCAGGACGTCGTCGCCGTCGAATGGTCGCCGGTCTGGGGCCAGACCATCTTCTACATTGTGCTTGTCGTCGTGCTGCTCGTGCGACCACAAGGGCTGTTCGGACGACAGGGAGTACGCGCACAGTGACGACTCAGGCAGTAACCACTCACGCGACCGGTACCCCCGCCCGGCCCTACCGGCTGCCTGGCGGGGTGCGGTTCGGAACGCTGGGGCTGGTCGCCATTGTGCTGCTCGCGTTCCCTATCGTCATTTCGAATCCAGCGGTGACGTCGGTCGGGGTCTTCGCGTTGATCTTCGTGCTGTCCGTGTCGGGGTGGAATATCCTCTCCGGCTACGCGGGCTACATTGCGCTCGGTGGCGCCGTCTTCTTCGGGATCGGCCAGTACACCTCGGCGCTGCTCACGATCCACCTCAAGATCTCGCCCGGTTGGCCGCTGTTCCTGCTGCTACCGGTGGCCGGTGCAGTCGCAGGACTCGCCGCCTTCCCGGTCGGCTGGCTCCTGCTGCGGGTAAGGAAGCACACGTTCATCGTTTTGACCATTGCGTCGATGTTCATCTTCCAGCTGTTCGCGTTCAACCTCGGCAGCATCACCGGCGGCTCGCAGGGCCTGCAGATGCCGTTCCCTGGCTGGAAGGGCAGCTACTTCAACGAACCGTTCTATTACGTGGCGCTGTTCGCGTCGGTGATCGCGATCTTCACGTCGTGGACCATCCGCCGGTCCAAGTTCGGGCTTGGGCTGATGGCGATCCGCGATGATGAAGACCGCGCGCGCAGCCTCGGTGTCCACACCAAGTCGACGAAGCTGGTTGCGTTCGCCATCTCGGCAGTGTTTATGGGCGTCGCGGGCGCCATCTACGCTCCCTTCGTCGGTTCGATCTTTCCGCAGTTCGCGTTTGACCCGACCTTCGACCTGGCGATGGCGGTCATGGCCTTTACCGGCGGCCTCGGGACTGTGGCCGGCCCCGTGATCGGGGCGCTGGTGATCGAGTCGGCACAGCAGTACTTCCTGCTGGAGTTCGGCGGCGCCAACGTCTTCCTGATCGTGTACGGCGCGCTGTTCGTCATCATCCTGCGCTTCCTGCCGGACGGCATCGTGCCGAGCATCAGCATGCGCTGGCGAAGCTGGTACGACGCACGAGAACGCCGAAGGCTCGACGCCGTCACCGCAAATCCCCCGGCTGGACGGGACACCGTTCCGGTGACCGGTGAGCGGGCATGACCGCGCTGCTCGAAGTCGACGAGGTCCGCAAGTCTTACGGCGGAGTCCAGGCGTTGCGCGGCTGCAGCATGTCTTTTCAGGACGGCGCCATCAACGGGCTGATCGGCCCAAACGGCTCGGGCAAGACAACGCTGTTCAACGTGATCACCGGGTACGAGCGTCCGGACTCCGGAACAGTGACGCTTCGCGGGAAGAATCTGACCAACGCCACCCCTGACAAAGCGTTCGAGGCCGGCATCGGGCGCACCTTTCAGCTGACCAGGGTGTTCCCACGGCTGACCGTCCTGGAGAACGTGCACGTGGCGGCACAGCGCCGCGGCCTGCTAAGCCAACTGCGCAGCTGGACCACGGGCGCCGAGCACCGGCAAGCAACCGAGGCGCTCGACTTCGTCGGCCTCACTCGACTCTCGTATGAGCCGGCCGGGAACTTGTCGTACGGTCAGCAGAAGTTGCTGGAGTTCGCCTCCATCATCGTGGCGCAGCCGAAGATGATGCTGCTCGACGAGCCGGCCGGCGGGGTGAACCCCACACTGCTCAAGCATCTGGCGGGGCGCATCCGCGAACTCAACGCCGAGGGTGTCACTTTCATCATCGTCGAGCACGACATGGAGTTCGTCATGGGTCTGTGCGACCAGGTCGCTGTCATGCACAACGGCAGCGCGCTCACCGCCGGAGTTCCCGACGACGTCCGCGCCAACCCTGCAGTCCTCGAGGCGTACCTCGGTAGCGACCTGGGCGAGGAGGACTAGTGCTGACTCTCGACGGTGTGTTCGCTGGCTACGGCGGCGGCGACATCCTGCGCGGTATCGATCTCACGATCCCGAAGGGCTCGATCACCTGCGTGGTCGGTCCCAACGGTGCGGGCAAGTCGACGCTGCTCAAGGTGATCAGCGGGCTCCTCAAGCCACGCCTCGGCACCATCACCTTCCTCGACAAGCCGATCGCGGGTCGGTCACCGCAGCAGATCCTGCGTGCGGGCATCGTGCAAGTCATGCAAGCTCGCAGCGTCTTCCCGGACCTCACTGTCGAGGAGAACGTCGAGCTAGGGGCGTTCCTTGAGCGCGACAAGGCAGTCATCCGCAAGCGGATGGCCGAGGTCATCGAGCAGTTCCCCATCGTCAAGGAGCGCTTTCGTGACAAGGCTGGAGCGCTGTCCGGTGGCCAGCAGCGGATGGTCGAATTTGCCCGGGCGCTCATGCTCGACCCGTCGCTCGTCGTCCTCGACGAACCTTCGATGGGGCTCGAGCCCAAGGCTGCAGCCATGATGTATGGGCACGTACGCCAGATGGCCGCGGACGGCCGTACCGTTCTGCTGGTCGAGCAGAATGTTCGTGCTGGTCTGAAGTTGGCGAGCCACGGTGTGGTGCTCGAGGGCGGCCGCGTGCGCCTTGAGGGCACCGGATCGGAGATTCTGGCGAACCCCCAAATGCGCGTGCTGTACCTCGGTGGAAGCGTGCCAGAGGCGGTGGCGCCGGAGGCCGAACTGACGTCCGCGATCGAACGACCATCAGATGGCGTATGAGTTGACAGAGTGGCAGCAGGAGTTGGTGCTGCGCACCCGCGACTATGCGACGCGTGTTGTACGGCCGGCGGCAGGCAGGCTCGAATCCTTGCGCGCCGCAGAGGACTTTCCGTTCGACCTCATGCGCGAGGGGATGGATCTCGGCCTGAAGTCATTGCCGCTCCCAGTCGAACTCGGTGGCGCAGATGCCGACATGCTCACGCAGTGTCTTGTTGCCGAGGAACTGGCCGCGGGAGACCTGTCAGTGGCTTATTTCTTTCGCCACTATTGGCGGTTCGCTCGGCTCATTCCGAGGTTGCCCACCTCCATCCGTGACCTCGTGGTGGACGGAATCGCGAATGACGAGCGTTTCGTGCCGGCCAGCGCCAGCACGGAGGCTGATGCCGGTAGCGATAACGCGTTCCCATACGACGCTCCCGGGCACGGGGCGATGCTCAGTGCCCGGCAGGAGGGTGACGTCTGGCGCTTGAACGGTACGAAGACGATGATCACCAACGCCGGTATCGCGTCCCTCTATTTTGTTCTGGCCCGAACCGACTCCACGGTGGGCATCCGCTCGGGCGCGACCATGATCGCCGTCCCTGCAACGACGCCCGGCCTGAGCGTTGGTCCGCTGTATTCCAAGATGGGCCAGCGCGGTTCGCCGCAGGCGGACGTGATCCTCGATGACTGTCGCGTGCCGTTGGACTACGCGATTACGGCACCTGGCGCGGGCTATGAGGTCAGCGAGCGCGGCCTCGTTGCCGCGAACATCACCAACGCCGCCATGTGCGTCGGCGTCGCTCGCGAGGCGTACGACCTGGCGCTGGACTGGTCGACCAAGCGCGTCCAAGGCGGCAAGCCGATCTGCGAACACCAGCTAGTGGCCCACGACCTGGGCCGGATGCGGATGCTCGTTCAGGCGGCGCGCGACCACCTGCACGCGGTGGCCTACGAGTACTCGCACACGCCGTCCTTCTCGCCCGAGCGCTGCTGGGAGGTGCGCGTCTTCTCCTCGGATGTGGCTATCGAGGTCACCCAGAAGGCCATGCTGCTGTTCGGTGGCCGCGGCATGATGACGCCCTTCACCGTCGAGCGACTCGTTCGCGACGCGCTTACCCTCACCCACGGAAACGGAACCAACCCCCTCATGACCATGCGGCTGGGAAGCTCCCAGGCGCGAGCCTGGGCCCAACGTACGGAGACGGCATGATCGATTACGCACGCGCTGACGCCAAGCAGGCGGCCCGCGACTCCTTCCATGGAATCTGGGCGGCGCTGACCACACCATTCGCCGCAGGTGGTGGTGTCGACGATGACGCACTCGTCAGGGACGTCGAGCGGTTAGCAGGGCCGCTTCGCATGGATGGCCTTTTCTGCACCGGTGTGATGGCCGAGTTTTGGTCGCTGAGCATGCCCGAGCGGCAGCGCTCTGTGCGTCTTGTTGTCGAGGCCAGTGCCGGCCGCCTGCCCGTCCTCGCCCACACCGGTCACCACAGCGCCGCCGACACCATTGCCTTGACGCGGCAGGCGGCGGACGCCGGCGCTGACTTCGCCGTGGTGATCAACCCCTACTACCCCGCGGGCTCGGACGACGGACTGTGCGCCTGGTTCACAGAGGTGCTCGACAACGTCGACATCGGAGTGTGGCTCTTCGACACCAACTACTCAGGGGTGTCGCTCTCGCTCGACTTGATCAAGCGGCTGGCGGACACAGAGAACGTCTGCGGAATCAAGGTTGGCCACGATCACGCCCGGTACCTGGAAATTCTCGCGGCTGTCGGCGACCGGATCCTGGTCTGCGAGCCAAGCGAGGCGCACTGGCTAGAGAACATTCGCGACCACGGGCAGCGGGTCTACATGTCTTCTGCGTCGCCGTACCTGATCCAGACCCCCTCCTGGCAGCCGATGCGTGAGTACACCGAACTGGCGTTGAGCGGCGACTTCGACGCCGCGGCGAAGGCGTCCGCCCAACTAGATCCGGTTCGTGCCTTGTCGACCAAGTGGCTGCACGGTCAGTGGGTCGCGAACCGCATTAACCCCGTCCCCTTCATGAAGGCGTGGGGCGAGCTGCTCGGTATGTCAGGCGGGCTCGTCCGTCCGCCGCTGAGCCAGGTCACCCAGCAGCAGCGCGACGAAATCCGGAAGGACCTCGAGACGGTAGGCCTGATCTAGCGTGAACCGCGGCCGCTAACCGGCGGTGGCTGCGACTGGCACTTCGGCTGCGGATACGACTTCACCGAGATCGTGGCCGAGATCCTTCAGCATGACGATCGCCGCATTGCGGCCAGGTGCACCCGTGATGGAGCCGCCCGGGTGAGTGGTTCCGCCGGTCTGATAGAGCCCCGGGATCGGCATCCGGTGGGAGGCCCAGCCCGGGGCTGGCCGCAGCGGACCGCTGAAGGCGGAGCCTCGATCGCCGCCGTGGAACGCACCGTTGACCATGTGGATGTTGGAGCGCTCGATGTCCACTGGTGCCTTCACCAGATGCGACAGGATGACGTCGGAGCTGAAGCTCGGCGCGACCCGCTGAAGAGCAGCAAGCTGGCGCTGGGCCACCTGCTCCTTGACGGTGTCCCAATCGTCCTTCTGGTCGGCCGGCAGCCGGTAGGCCTGGGGGCTCAAGAACTTCACCGTGTGCATGCCGTCGGGCGCCCGCTGTGGGTCGACCAGGCTCGGTGTGGCCACCAGCATCCACGGTGTGCCGTCGATGAAGCGCTCGAGTCGGATGTCGGCACTGAGCTTGATGAAGTCCTCGGGCCAGCCCGCGAGTCCGGCACTGACCGCGCTGATGCCGCCCCGCGGAGTCTCGAAGATCGGAGGTCGAGACGTCCCGAAGTAGGCGGCGAAGCCTGGGATTCCGACGTTGTACGTGTCGACGCCGTACTGGAACTCCTCCGGCCACGAGTCCTTTGGGGCCATCTCGATCAGGTGCTTGACGTGGATCGTGGAGAGTACGGCGGTCGTTGCGCGGTAGCTGTCACCGTCGGCTGTCTCGACGCCGACGCAGCGACCGTCCTCGATAATCAGACGGGACACCAACTTGTCGCAGGTGACACTGCCGCCGTGTGCCTCGAGGTAGCTGACGAGTGCGTGCGTGAGTTGACCGGAGCCGCCCTCGGGGATGGACCAACTACGCACCTGCCGAGCGAAGATCATGTACGCGAGCATGCCGGTGCCTGGCTGGTCGTAGAGGACGAAGGTCTGGAAGGCCATCCACAGCATGAATGACTGGACGTGCCGTTCCTTGAACTCGTGGCGGATGATGTCCCACGCACTCAACGCGCGGCGCCTGGCCCAGATCTTGCCGTCGGGATGCTCGGACAGCCGCTGGTCGAGCGAGGGCCCGAAGCCGATGGGCGTGAACTGCGCAGCAGTGAACAGCGACTTCACTTTGTCGTACTCGTGTGACATCCGCCGGTAGGCGGCGGCATCTTCAGCGCTGAACCGAGCGATCTCTTCGATCGTTCGCTCGAAGTCCAGCCACATGGTGATCTGCTCCCCATCGGGGAAAGCCACGTGAGCGACCGGATCCGGCTCGAGATAGGAGAGCCCATATTCCTTGACGAGTCCAAGCTCGTCGTCGACCAGGAGCGGGTTGGCTCGGATCAGGGTGTGTCCGGTGGAGCAGCTGTCGATGAAGAAGCCCGGGTCGAGGATCTCCTCCGTCGCCGCACCGCCGCCGGGGATATGCCTCGCGTCGAGCACCTGAACGCGATAGCCGGCCTTCGCTAGGTAACAGCTGGTGATGAGGCTGTTGTGGCCAGCACCGGCGACCACGATGTCAGCATCCATGACGCTCTCTCCCTTTTTACATGACAGCCCGAAATCCTTGCCACGATTCAGAAAGCAACGCCACACTCTTGCACGGCAATCGTTTGCAGGCAAGACTGTGTGAACGTCGGATGTCGTGTTGTCGAGGAGGCTCAACGTGAAGGCCATCGTGGTCCGAGAGTTCGGTGGTCCCGACGTGCTCCGACTCGAAGACCGCGACATACCCGAGCCTGGCGCTGGCGAAGTGCAGATCAAGGTGCAGTACGCGGGCGTCAACTTCACCGACGTACGAAATCGATGGGGCGACGGCCTTGGGGTCCTTCCGTTCGTGCCCGGCGTCGAGGTAAGCGGCACGATCATGTCCTGCGGGCCCGGTGTCGAGGGCTTCGTGCACGGTCAGGAAGTTGCAGCCATGACACGCGGCCAGGCATACGCGGAGGTCGTCACTGCGCCGGCCGCGGGCACCTTCGCGGTGCCGGAAGGTTTGCGCGGTCAGCCCGCAGCGGCGGGGATGCTTGTGACGGTTCCACTTGCGCTCAACGTGATTGAACGATCGGCTGTCGTACGTCCCGGTGAGGTCGTGTTGTTGCATGCCGCCGCCGGAGGAGTCGGTTCGGTAGTCGCGCAACTTCTGAAGCGGATGGACGGCGTCCGTTTGTACGGCACCACTAGCAGCGCGAGTAAGCATGAGTACATGCACGGACTCGGCTATCTGGAGGCTTTCGGATACGACGACTTTGACGAGCGCATCGCCGCTGCCACCCAGGGACGCGGGCCCGACGTGATCCTGGATCCGATCGGTGGCGACATACAGGCGAGGTCGCTCGCCGTCTTGCCGCCGTTTGGCCGACTGGTGTCGTTCAGCAACATCTCTCGGGCGAGCCAGGAGTTGCCGGATGCGGAGTGGATGCGCTCGCGGTGCATCGGCTACGTTGGGCTGTCGAACGGCTACCTGTCCGGTCGAGCCCCAGACTTGTACCGGCAGGCATTACAACGCTCGGTAGACCTTGTCGCCGACGGCACCGTAAAGATTGACGTGTCGGCGGTGATCCCGCTCGCCGATGCAGCCGCCGCTCATCGGGTGTTCGAGCAGCGGATGGCAGTCGGCAAGCTCGTCCTGACGGTGTAACCCACCGCCGTCCGGACCGAAGTCACGCCTGACGCGGCGCTGCCTCCTGGAAGACTTCCGGGTGTCGTGCGAGCTCGACCCTGGTACGGCGGATGTGTCCTGCGAGGTAGTGCCCTGCATCAGTGCTGTCGCGGCGCTCCAGAGCATCGAGGATCAGCCGATGTTCGGCGTTGATGACCCAGAGCCGCTCCTGCCCGCTCATCATCACGAACGCGCGCCGATAGAACTGGGTCGAGTTCCACAGGCTCGTCACCATCGAGTTCAGCTGGTCGATACGGCAGGCGCTGTAGGTAAGAAAGTGGAACTCGCGGTCGAGCTCGAGGAACCGGCTGAGGTCGAACCCCTGCTCGATGTTGTCCTGGATCTGCGCCAAGCGGGCGAGGTCGGCCTCCGAGAGCAGCGGCAGGCTCTCGTGCAGAGCGAGCGGCTCCAGTCGCTCGCGCATCCGGTACATGACGTCGACTTCGTGCATGGCAAGTCGCGGCACCCGGGCGCTCTTGTTCGGATGGTGCTCGACCAGACCCTCGGCCTGCAGTATGCGCAACGCCTCGCGGACCGGTAGTCGGCTCGCCCCGAGCCGGCGCCCGACTTCTTGCTGGCGCACTCGCTCGCCTGGAGCGATATCGCCGCGCAGTATCGAAGTGCGGAGGCTGTCGGCGATTCGGACGCTGGCCGACTCGCTCGGGATCGCGGTCATTCGCTGCCCGGCCAGTCGCCGCGGTCGAACGCTTTGCCGTTCGGATAGGACACCAACTCGAACTGCATTCCCCAGGGCGACAAGAAGTAGACCCAACGCTGACCCAGGTGTGGTCCTCGGCTCGCGGTCGGCTCGCCGAAGACCGTGATTGCGTGGTCGAGCAAATATGCGACGGCCGCGTCGAGGTCTGCCACGTACAGCGCGATGTGATGCCCCCCGATGTCGCTGTTTCGTGGCGGCGTCTGGCGTTGGTCGGGCGAGGTGTACGAGAAGACTTCGAAGATCGCGAGACCGCCGAAGCGGAAGAACCGGTTCTCGGGGACGCGCGCGCGGGGGTGGACGCCGAGGTGTGTTGCCATCCAGTCGCCGCTGTCCTCGAATGGACCAAGGGAGTAGAGCAACTCGCAACCGAGCACGTCGACAAGGAATGCCGTCGCCTGGTCGAGATCCGGCACAGTGAAGCCGATGTGATCGAGCCGTTGGAGACCGGGGATCGCCACAGGTTGCCTCCTGCGCCAGAAGTGGATCCCAAAAATAGCATCGCAGGGCAACTGTGTGATGGATCTGGCCAGATGGGATCCCAATCGCGTACGGTACCGGTGACAACCGATTGTTATGGCCACGCTTTGGGGCACCACATGAGCGAGCATCGTGTTCTTGAACCGGCCTCGAGCTGGGTCGAGCTTCGGGCAACAAGCGAGGACTGGGACGCCGCAGAGCCGGCGCTGCTGACCGCGATGTGGGCGCAGTTGGTGCTGATCCGGAGCTTTGAGGAGTACGTGCTCGAACTGTCCGCCGCCGGCCTCGTACACGGGCCCGCGCACTCCAGCATTGGCCAGGAGGCCGGGGCGGTTGGCTCGGTCATGCCGTTGACGAGTGAGGACACCGTCAATGGCTCCCATCGCGGGCACCACCAGTTCCTTGCGAAGGCGCTCGGGCACGTGGCACCGAAGGGCATCGATCTCAGTGCGCCGCTTGAGGACGAGGTGCAGGAAGTACTGCTGCGAACGCTCGCAGAGATCTGTGGTCTCGACCGTGGTTACAGCCACGGTCGAGGCGGGTCTATGCACCTGCAGTGGAAGGCGGCCGGCGCGATGGGGACCAACGCGATCGTCGGCGGCGGCGTTCCGCAGGCAGCGGGTTACGCCTGGGCGCATCGGCAGGCGGGCACTGATGCCGTCTCGATCACGTACTTCGGCGACGGCGCGGTCAACATCGGCTCAACTCTGGAGACATTCAATCTAGCGTCGGCCTGGCACCTGCCGATCCTCTTCTTCATCGAGAACAACAGGTACGCGGTGTCGACCAACGTCGATGAGGCGACCGGCGAGCCTCGGCTCTCGGCCCGCGGGCTCGGGTTCAACATTCCCAGCTGGAAGGTCGACGGCATGGACCCCCTTGCCGTGTATCTCGCGACCCGTGAAGCCCTGAGCGTCATGCGCTCCGGCTGCGGGCCGACCATGATCGAGGCCGATACCTATCGGTTCTTCCATCAAAACGGGGGGTTTCCCGGCAGCGCGTTCGGCTATCGCACGAAGGAGGAAGAGCAACACTGGCGCGACCGCGACCCGCTCGACCAGACCGCTGCTCATCTCGTCCGGCGCGGAATCCTGTCGCAGACCGCGATCGAGGAGTCGCTGCTCCGGGCCAAGCAGACCATGGCGGCGACCGGGGACCAGTTGCTCGAGCCGATGCCGGGAGGCAAGCCAGGGAGCAAACGTATCCGTCCCGCCGAGTGGCCCGACCCGGCGTTTGTCGACGTCGGCGTACGGGGCGATCTGTCGGAGTTTGCGGGCATCGAGACCGTCGACCGCGATTGCTATGCAGGTGCGGTCGCGGAGATGAAGTTCATCGATGCCGTGTCAGGCGTCATGGGTCGCCAGCTGGCGACCGACCCACGCGTCGTCATCATGGGTGAGGATGTTCACCGCCTCAAAGGCGGGACCAATGGCGCTACTCGCGGTCTCAAGGAGGCTTATCCCGACCGAGTGCTCGGGACGCCAATCAGCGAGAACGCCTTCGCCGGCCTCGGTGGGGGCGTTGCGATCGACGGCCGTTACCGGCCCATCGTGGAATTCATGTACGCAGATTTTATGTGGGTCGCGGCGGATCAGCTGTTCAACCAGATCGGCAAGGCCCGGCACATGTTCGGCGGTGGGGGCTCGGTGCCTTTCGTGCTGCGGAGCAAGGTCGCAATGGGTACGGGCTACGGGTCGCAGCATTCAATGGACCCGGCGGGGATCTTCGCGACGGCGCCGGGCTGGCGGATCGTCGCCCCGACAACTCCGTTCGACTACATCGGGCTGATGAACGCGGCATTGCGATGCGAAGACCCAGTGGTCGTTCTGGAACATGTCGACCTGTATGCCTCGGTCGGTGAGGGACCCGTCGACGACTTTGACTACGTGTTGCCGGTGGGCAAGGCCGCGGTGCGTCGCGAGGGCAGTGACGTCACTGTGCTCTGTTACCTCGCGATGGTGCAGTACGTGCTCGACGGCGTCGCGGAGGTCGGCACGATCGATGCGGAGGTTATCGACCTGCGCTGGCTCGACCGGGCGAGCATCGACTGGGGCACGATCGAAGCGAGCGTGAAGAAGACCGGAGTCGTTGTTATTGCCGAACAAGGCCCAGTGGGGACCTCGTACGGCGGGTGGCTCGCCGACGAGATCCAGCGCCGTCTCTTCGATTGGCTCGATCAGCCCGTACAACGCATCACCGGCGCGGAAGCCTCGCCGAGCATCAGCAAGGTGCTCGAGCGAGCGGCCATAGCGCAGGCCGCCGAGGTCGCCAGCCGTCTCGTCGAGATCATGAGCAACTGACGTGGCGTGGCTGCTGCGGATGCCCGAGGTTTCCGCTGGCGGGGAAGGAGCAGTACTCGTCGGCTGGCTGGTCGAGCAGTCGGTCCCATTCGCTGCGTTGGATGCAATTGCCACGATCGAGACCGACAAAGCGATCGTCGACCTACCTGCGGACTCTGCCGGGATTATTCTCAAGACCTTGGTCTCGGCCGGAGCCACGGTGGCTGTTGGTGACCCGATCGCCGTTCTCGGGGAACCAGGGGAGTCCGACGCGGATATCGCGGAGTTGCTGGCCGGATTGCGGCCTGCGACAGAGCTTCTTGATACATCGGCTCCTGACGTACCAGTCGTCGCGGCAGCGTCACCGACCTCGGCCGATGGAGTGTCGGCAACTGAATCGCCACGACGCATCTTTAGCAGTCCGCTCGCTCGGCGGATGGCGAAAGAGGCCGACCTTGACCTCGCCGAGATCGCGGCGACTGGTCCGGGCGGCAGGGTGGTCCGCCGCGACGTTCTAGGCGCGATAGCTTCGGGACCAGTCGCAACCCCGCAACCGCCGAATGCGGTCTCGATGACGAGGCTTGCAGCACCTTCGAGTTCTGGAGCCGCGGATGCGGCCGAGTACGACGATGTCCCGCACACTCGGATGCGCCGCGCGATTGCCCGGCGGTTGACCCAGAGTGTCCAGGAGGCGCCGGCCTTCTCGATCCGCAGCGGCGCCCGCGTCGATGCGCTGATTCGTTTGCGGTCGGAACTTAACGCGGCCGGCCGGATCAAGGTGTCATTGAACGATCTCGTCGTGGCCGCCGTGGGCCGTACACATCGCGTCGTTCCCGAGATGAACGTGATCTGGATGCCTGACGCGGTTCGCTCCTTCGAGCGCGTTGATGTGTCGGTCGCAGTGGCCACCGAGCATGGCCTCCTGACGCCGGTGCTCCGCGGTGTCGAGTCGATGACCATCAGCGCACTGGCGGCAGCGAACGCGGACCTCGTCGAGCGGGCTCGGGCAGGACGGATCCGCCAGGAGGAGCTCGAGGGCGGAAGCATTACGGTGACCAACCTTGGTCCCTTCGGTACCGAGGACTTCACGGCGATCATTAACCCGCCGCAGTCGGCGATCCTGGCTGTCGGCGCGGCGGCGCAGGCCGCCGTGGTGGTCGAAGGCCGCCTTGAGGTGCGGACGGTGATGAACGTGACGCTGACTGTCGACCACCGACCGATCGATGGTGCGGTTGCGGCACGATGGATGGCGGCATTTCTCGCCATGGTCGAGGCGCCCGCCCAGATCCTCGCCTGACCGATCTGTACGTGCATAACTGGATAGACTGACGTGTGTTGATAGACGTGCGACACGTTTCGCGGAGGCTCACTTGGCGCGCGTCACGAGCGATACGCCCGCTCTGGGTGGCGTGCAGGCGGTCGAACGTGCGCTCGATTTGCTCGACGTGCTCGCCAGAGCCGGCACTCCACAAGGTTTGACCCAGCTTGCTGCCAGCTCTGGTCTTCCACTGCCCACGATTCACCGGCTGATGCGGACATTGACCCAGCGCGGCTACGTGCGTCGGGAGGCTTCTCGTCGCTACACATTGGGTCCACAACTCGTGCGTCTCGGCGAAGCGGCGAACCGTGCTTTCGGTGCATGGGCACTTCCCAGCCTCCGCAAGGTCGTCGAACTCACGGAAGAGACAGCGAATTTGGCAATCATGGACGGCGACGCCGCGGTGTATGTCGCGCACGTCCCCGGCGCCCATTCAATGCGGATGTTCACCGAGCCTGGCCGCCGCGTCATGCTCCACTGCACGGGTGTCGGAAAGGCGCTCCTGGCGCAACTGCCTACTGCGTCGGTTCGCCCGATTCTGAGTCGTACGGGTATGCCGGCCATGACCGCCCAGACGATCACGGACGTCGATGACCTTCTTGCGCAACTAGTCCGCATTCGGCATGACGGTTACGCACTCGACAACGGCGAACAGGAGGTCGGTGTTCGTTGTATTGCGGCGCCTGTCTTGCGCGCGCCTGCGTTGATGGCCTTGTCGGTATCGGGTCCGCAGGCGCGGCTTACTGAGGCCGATCTGCAACGCATCGCGCCTATCTTGACGTCGGTGGCAGCGCAACTAGGAATTGTGGCGAACGAACACCAGGACGACACAGCCTAAGGTCACAATCTCTTAGCGCTGTGCAGCACAACCGCCAGCGGCAGGCCGCGAATTGATGCGTCGATTATCTCGATGGTATGTGCGGTTGCAATGGCGGCGGCACCTTTGCGTTCGAGCGCGCCGGCTATCTGCATGAGGCAGCCGGGGTTGGCGGTGACGAGCAGGGTGGCGCCGGTGTTCTGTACCTCTGTGGCTTTGCGGTCACCAAGTTGAGCCGCGGCGACCGGTTGGAGCAGGTTGTAAATGCCCGCTGATCCACAGCACTGGGCGCTGTTTGCGATCTCGAGAAGTTCGACCCCGGGAATGTCGCGTAGAAGCTTGCGGGGTTGATTTCGGATGCCCTGGGCGTTGGAGAGGTGGCAGGCGTCGTGATAAGCGAGCGTGACGGGCAGCGGATGGCGGGGGGCCGCGGGGCCGAGGTCGTAGAGAAACTCGGCGATGTCCTTGGTGCGTTCCGAAAACCGTATCGCCTTGGTGGCATATATGGGATCGTCGCGCAGAAGGTGCGCGTATTCCTTCATCGTTGATCCGCAGCCGGCTGAGTTCACGACGACCGTGTCGACGTTGGTCTGCTCGAAGGTGTCGATGAGGTTTCTGGCAAACCGCATCGCTTCGACTTCGCGGCCGTTGTGTGCGGAGAGTGCACCGCAGCACGCCTGCGCAGCGGGTGCGATTACCTCACAGCCTTCGGCCGCGAGCACCCGCACCGTGGCGGCGTTGACCCCGGAGAAGAATACCGATTGCACGCAGCCGGTAAGCACCCCGACCACGGCGCGGCGAGGCCCAGTTGCAGGAGTGAAAGCGGCGATCGGTTGCGTGGCGGTGACGACGGGGGCGATTGCTTCCATCGCTCGCACCGACAGCGGCAACCGTGCATAGAGTTTCGTCCGGCGTAGCCGCCGGTCCAGTCCGAGTCGTTGAAATACTCGCAGTGGTTGGGTCAGGGCGCGGACCCGGCGTGGGTACGGGAAGACCGCGAAGATAAGTGACCGCAGCGCCCGATCTCGCAGAGGGCGCTTGTAGCGACGCTCGACTTGGGAGCGGGTCGCCTCAATGAGTTTGTCGTACTGGACGCCGGACGGGCAGGCTGGTATGCAGGCCATGCAGCCCAGGCACTGGTCGAAATGCGTGACCATCGAGGCGGTTAACGGTTCACCCCCGACCCCTTGAAGCATGAGGTCGATGCGACCGCGGGGAGAGTCCATTTCCTCGCCCCACAGTGAATACGTCGGACAGCTTGCTAGGCAGAACCCGCAATGCACGCAGTCCTCAAGCAGTTGCAAGCTCGGGGGGTGATCGTCGTCGAACGCGCCGGTCATGATCGGGCCTTCGTCATGGGGAGTGGACATCAGATTCCTCCGACGAAACGGCCCGGCGAGAGCCTGCGCTGGGGGTCAAAACTCTGTTTGACCTTCCGCATCAGGGTGATCGCCGGGATCGGCCCCCACACATCAACGAGCGCCTTCACCGGCGCGGGTGCGTCCAGCAGCACCGCCGAGCCACCTTCGGCCGCGCACACCCCGCGCACCTCGGCGAGAAGACGCGCAACCTCGGCCGGATCGGCCTCCGCAGCGATTCCGGCATACAGCACGCCGGTTCCGGCTGACCCGCGGACGCTGGCGTGCACCGCAGCGCCGCCGCGTGCGACCGCCCGTGCCACGGCCGTAACGCCCGAGGGCTGGCAGGTCATCCGGATCGTTGTCGCAGCGGTGGGCAACAGGCCCCACCAGGGCGGGCGATGCGTCGATACGACGGCGTCCCTGCCGAGTAGTGCCTCGACCCGGGCGGCCCGGGCCGTGACGCCAGGTCCGAAGCCCTCCACGAGAACGCAGACCGTCATCTGCGAGTCGGGGCGGGGCCGGTCGACCTCGATTGCGGTGGGCGTCACCTGCGATGCAAGCACGGCGGCGACCTTGGCACCGGCTGTTTCTTCGTCGGGTGCGGAAACCGCGATGTAGGCGGTCGCTGCGGGTATCGGGTGCAGCCGGAAGATCGCCTCGGTGATGATGCCCAAAGTGCCATAGGACCCGGTGTAAATCTTGCACAGGTCATATCCGGCGACATTCTTGACGACCCGCCCGCCGCTGCGGGCGGCCACGCCGTTCGCGCGGACCACACTCACACCGATCAACAGATCGCGCACTGCACCGTGCAGCAGCCGCGACGGCCCGGACAGCCCGGTGGCGATGATCCCGCCGACCGTCGAACCAGGCACCACTTCGTCGATGGCGACCCGCTGCCCTGCCGGAGCGAGCGCGTCCTGCAACTGGGCCAGCCGTACTCCTGGTTGCACCCGCACGATCAAGTCGCCCGCGGCATGTTCTAGCACCGCGTCCAGCCCAGACAGATCCAGTACCAGGTCAACGTTGGTGGGCGGGTTACCCCAAGACAGTTTGCTGCCCGCGCCCCGGGCCACCACGCGCAGGTTCTCATCATCTGCGACAGCCATCACAGCGGCGACCGCGTCGGCGTCGCGCGGGGTCGCGACGTATGAGGGCCGGACGCCGTCGACCGCGTCTTTGTCGGTGCCCGCACTGACTTGCTCCTGCCCACATGCGCGGGCGAGGACTTTCAGGGTCGACATCAGAAGATCTCCGCGATACCGGCTTGCTGTAGCGGGTGCGTGCCTTTGCGGCGCCCAGGACGTTCACCACACAACCGGGGGGTCGGGAACACCTTGCCCGGGTTGGACAGGTTCGCGGGGTCGAAAGCGTCGCGAACCAGTTGCATGGTGTCGAGGTCGTCATCAGTGAACATCTTCAGCATGTACTTGGACTTGTCGGATCCGACGCCGTGTTCACCGGTGATCGATCCGCCATGGCTCACGCACAACTCCAATATTGCGCCGGACACGCCTTCGGCGCGCTCACCCGCACCCTCGATCGCGTCGTCAAAAAGCACGAGGGGATGCAGGTTCCCGTCGCCGGCGTGGAACACGTTCGCCACCCGCACCCCACTCGCACGGGAGAGTTCACCGATCGCTCGTAGAACTTGCGGTAGCGCGGTGCGCGGAATCACGCCGTCCTGGACGATGTAGTCGGGGCTGATTCGTCCGACGGCGGCGAACGCGGACTTGCGGCCCTTCCAAATCAGCGCCCGCTCCTGGTCGTCTTGGGCGATCCGGATTTCGGTCGCCCCGTGTGCGCGACACAGGTCTTGCACGATCGGAGTCAGGTGGTCGACTTCCTCGACTGGGCCGTCCAGTTCCACGATCAGCACGGCTCCTGCACCGGCGGGATATCCGCAGTTCACCGCGGCCTCGGCGGCTTCGATCGCCAACGCGTCCATCATCTCGATTGCGGCCGGGATGATGCCGGTGGCGATAATCGCCGACACTGCCGCTCCTGCCGTGTCGGTGGAGGCGAACCCGGCCAGCAATGTGGTCACTGCCTGAGGTGCCCGCAGCAGCCGCACGGTGACCTGGGTTGCGATGCCCAGGGTGCCTTCTGAGCCGACGAACACTCCCATCAGGTCATATCCAGGGGGGTCGACACTCTTGCCGCCACCGAGATCAACCAGCTCACCGTCGGGGGTGACGACCTGGACGCCGGTGACGTGGTTGGTGGTGAAACCGTATTTCAGGCAGTGCGCGCCGCCGGAGTTCTCCGCGACGTTCCCACCGATCGAGCAGATTTGCTGGCTTGACGGGTCTGGTGCGTAGTAGAAGCCGCCAGGTGCAGCCTCGCGGGTCACCTGCAGGTTGATCACGCCGGGATCGACGACCGCGCGCTGGTTCACCAGATCGACCTCGTGGATGGTGCGCATCTGCGACATCACGATCAGCACGCCGTCGGCGTGTGGCAGTGCACCACCAGACAATCCAGTGCCCGACCCGCGGGCCACGAACGGCACGCCGGCCGAGGCACATACCGCGACTGCCTTCGCGACGCTGGCGGTGCTATCGGCCAGCACTACCACCGCAGGAATCGACCGGAACTGCGACAGCCCATCGCACTCATACGTTCGGCGTTCCTGCCGGTCAGTGATCACCGCCTCGCTACCGAGCTGGGCGCGGAGATCGCTGATTACTTCGTCAAGCACTAAGGCATCCGTTCGTAGGCAGCTAGCGTCAAGAAGTCCACGAATTCGTCGGCGAGGGTGATCTCCTCGAAGGTTTTCCGCGCTTCGACGTAGTTCTCGGCGCCGAGCTTGTCGATCTCTTCGCCTAGTATCCGCACGACCATTTCCCGAGTCACCACCTCGCCGTTGCTGAGCTTCACGTCGTTGCGCATCCACTGCCACACCTGCGACCGGCAGATCTCCGCGGTAGCGGCATCCTCCATGAGGTTGTTGATCGCCACCGCGCCGCCACCACGCAGCCACGAGGCCAGGTACTGGATCGCGACGTTGATGTTGCTGCGGAGGCCTTCTTCGGTAACGTCCCCGGGTGTGGACCGCGCGTCGAGGATCTGTTCGGCCGTCACATGGACGTCGTCGCGCAGCCGCTCGCGCTGGTTGGGCCGCTGGCCGAGCACCGCAGTGAAGACCTCATCGCACAGCGGCACCAGATCGGGGTGCGCCACCCACGAGCCGTCGAAGCCGTCGCCGGCTTCGCGCTCTTTGTCGCTACGCACCTTCGCCATCGCGACGTCGTTAACCTCGGCGTTGCGGCGGTTGGGTATGAACGCGGCCATACCGCCGATCGCGTGTGCACCCCGCTTGTGGCAGGTGCTCACCAGCAGGTCGGTGTAGGCGCGCATCATCGGTGCGGTCATCGTCACGGTGTTGCGGTCTGGCAGCAGGAATTCCTGACCACGGGTACGGAAAACCTTGATGATGCTAAAGAGGTAGTCCCAGCGGCCGGCGTTCAGTCCCGCGGAATGTTCCCGCAGTTCATACAGGATCTCTTCCATCTCAAAGGCCGCCCAGATCGTCTCGATGAGCACGGTCGCCCGGATGGTGCCTCCAGGGATGCCCATCAGTTCTTGGGCATAGACAAAGACGTCGTTCCACAACCGCGCCTCGAGGTGGCTCTCCATCTTCGGGAGATAGAAGTACGGGCCCTTGCCCGCGTCCAGTTGGGGCTGCGCGCAGTGGAAGAAATACATACCGAAGTCGAACAGGCTGCCCGACATCGGCTCACCGTCGACGATCACATGCTTCTCCGGAAGATGCCACCCGCGGGGCCGCACCACAATCGTGGCCAGCTCGCCGACAGCGCCGGCCAGCGCGTACTTTTTTCCCTCCGCGCTTGCAAACGTCAGAGTGCCGTCGAGAGCGTTGCGCAGGTTCAGATGTCCCTCGAGCATGTTCTCCCACAGCGGCGTATTCGCGTCCTCGAAGTCCGCTAGCCAGACCTTCGCACCGGAGTTCAGCGCATTGATCGCCATTTTCGCGTCAGTCGGCCCGGTGATTTCAACCCGACGATCCACCAGTCCGGGTGCAGGACCCGCGACCGTCCAATCACCTGAACGCACGTCCAGAGTCTCGGGCAAGAAGGCCAACATCCCGCCGTCCTTGATCTCGTTTTGCCGACCCACTCTCGTGTGCAGGAGGTCCAGGCGCCGGGCACCGAAACGTCGCTGAAGATCAACGACGAACGCGACCGCTTCCGGCGTGAGCACTTCGTCGTGGAGTGGGGAAGAGCCCTGGGTCGCCGTCAACTGGACACCAGGCGGGAGACGGTCATAGGAAGCCACGAAGAAATACTCCAATTCCGTATCGTGGAAGCATGAGTGCGTGTTTTCGAAAATGCTAACCAGCACCGATTGTGCGTGCAAGCGCACTGCGTGCGGCAGAACACACTGGCCTCACCCAAGGCCAGGGGTCAGCGCAGAAGCACATCCAGATCACCGACTGCGCGCGTCGCCGGCGTGGCACGGCGTTCGATTCGAAAGCTGATCGCGCAGCAGTGCCCCGGCAGTGTTCTGCATCAGGACATAGGAAACCTATCTCTCGCGTCATAGGAAACCTGGTGCGCTGATGCTGCTCGATGAGCAAAACGCGTTTGGTGATCACTGCGGTTGTGTTGGAGGGCCGAACTCAAGCTGAGGTCGTCCGCACCTATGGGGTGTCCAAGGGTTGGGTGAGCAAGCTCGTCACCCGCTACCG
>DATCDK010000199.1:0-29571 GCA_036510735.1 Acidothermaceae bacterium
CGGCTCGCGAAGACGCAACCAGCTCACCGAGCCGTTCCAGTGCCCGCATGTGCTCAGCGACGGTCTCGGTCGGAGAGGATTCGTCGAGCCGGTTGTTGACGGTTAGTACGTCGATGCCGATCCGCCCGAGCAACGTCGGCAACACCAAGGCGGCCGTGCCGCCTGCGGTATCGATGACGACCTTCAGGCCAGCGTCGAGCACACCCGTGGTGTCGACGCATCGCATCACCTCTTGGGAGTAGTCCTCGAGCGTGCGCGACGGGTTGGTCAAGTCGGCAATTTCACCTGGGAACGCACGCCGGAACTCCTGGCGTGAGAACACCCGCTCGAGCTTGCGCCGAGCTCCCTGCGACAGATCGGCCCCGCGTTCATCGAGGAAGCTGATGTCAACACTTTGCGCGTCACCTGGTGTGGTCCGGATCATGATGCCGCCTGCCGAATCGCTATGCGCGATCTCGAAGCGGGTCACCGGCGCTGGCGCGGCTTCGAGGTCGCGCACATTGATCGCGCTCGCGGTCAACGCGCTGATGACGGCTCGCTTCAATGCCCGGGCTGCTCGCGACACGTCACGCGCGGTGGTGACGACGTCACCCTTCTTCAGCGTCGTCGCATAGGCAGAAGCCAACCGGACGGCGAGTTCGGGCGTGATCTCGACGTTGACGAGCCCGGAGACGCCGCGGGGCCCGAACAGGTTGCGCTGTCCTCGCGATTCCCAGATCACGCTGGTATTCACGAGAGCGCCAGCTTCGATGGTCTTGAACGGATAGACCTTCACGCCGGCTGAGATGTAGGCCTCCTCCTCGACGACGCATTCGTCGCCGACGACGGCCCCCTCTTCGATCCGCGCGCCACGCATGATGTCGGTGTTCTTGCCGATGATGCAGCCACGCAGGTTCACCTGGGATCCGATGAACACGTTGTCGTGCACCACCGCACGATGCAAGAACGCGCCGCTCTTCACGACAACGTTGCTGCCCAGAACCGTGTATTCACGCAGTTCGGCGCCGCCTTCGACCTTTGCGTAATCGCCGATGTACAGCGGGCCTTTCAGGATCGCTTCGGGATCGACCTCGGCGCCCTCGCAGACCCAGACACCCGGCATCATCTCGAAGCCCTCGATGTCGATATCGACCTGCCGGTTCAGCACGTCAGCCTGCACCTGGAGAAGGCTTTCCAGCGTGCCGACGTCTTCCCAGTACGCGTCTGCCACATAACCGAAGACCGGTGCACCGAGATCGAGCAGCTTCGGAAAGACGTCTTGCGACCAGTCGACGGATTCGCCGGCTGCCACGTACTTGAAGATCTCCGGCTCCATGATGTAAATGCCGGTGTTCGCTGTGTCGGAAAACACCTGTCCCCACGTCGGCTTCTCGAGGAAGCGCTCGATGCGGCCGTCATCGGCGGTGTTCACGATGCCGAACTCGAGCGGGTTTGGCACTCGCTTGAGAGCAACGGTGACAAGTGCGTTGTTGGCCTCGTGGAAGCGCGCCATCGCGGTCAGGTCGATGTCAGTCAACGCATCGCCGGAGATAACGACAAACCGACTGTCACGCAGCTCCGCCTCGGCGTTCTTCACGCTGCCCGCAGTGCCGAGAGGCTTCTCCTCCGTGGCGTACTGGAGATTCATCCCCAGCTCATCGCCGTCCCCGAAGTAGTTTCGGATCAACGACGCGAGGAATTGCACCGTGACGACGGTGTCGGTGAACCCGTGCCTGCGCAACAACCGCAGCACATGTTCCATGATCGGGCGGTTCACGACGGGCAGCAGCGGCTTCGGCTGGTTCGCGGTCATCGGCCGCAGGCGGGTGCCTTCGCCGCCGGCCATCACCACGGCTTTCATGCCGGCACCTGGAGGGGAACCCGGGTGCGCGCAGGCAGTCATACGGCCGCCCCTTCGACGTGATCAAGGCCACCCGGCACCGACGGCACGCCGAATCGATCGGCGCGCATGAGTTGCCGGACCTGCAGGGCGTAGAGGCCACCGGCCCACCAGTAGAGCGCGGTGCCCCAGATGGCGAACGCCCAGCCGATAATCCTTGCCACGTGGTTGACGGTCTCGTGTCCGTCACCGAGAAGCAACAGTGGGAGTGCGTACAACAGGTTGAACGTCGCCGCCTTGCCGAGGTAGTGAACTGGCAATGGCCCATACCCATGTCTCTTTAAAACGGGCAGGAATCCGGCGAGGACGATGTCGCGGGCGATCAGCACGCCGGCCAACCACCACGGCATGATGTGGCGCAGTGACAGTGCCAGCACGGTTGCGAAGATGTAGAGGCGATCGGCCGCGGGATCGAGGAGCTGGCCGAGTCGGCTCGTCTGGTGCAGGAGCCGCGCAAGTTTGCCGTCAAGCCAGTCGGTGAAGCTGCTGATGCCGAGGACCACGATCGCCCAACCGTCAGCCTTTGGGCCTAGTGCCAACCACAAGAACAGGGGGACCCCAAGGAGTCGCAGGAAGCTCAGCGCATTGGGCACGGTCAGAACACGATCCGACGCTGCCTGTTCGACTGTCACCCCGACGCTCACCCGACGTCCTTCCGCGGCCCGCCGTCCGTTTTGCTCGGGATCAGCTTAGGCGGGTGACAGTACGCCCGACCGACGCCTCGCTAGCCAACCGTGCGGCTCGCTAGCCGACCCTGCGCCCCGCTAGCCGACCCTGCGGCGCAAAGAGTCGACCCGGGCATCGGCGGAGCTGCGGACCTTGATGAGCTCGGCCAATATGGTCGCCGACGCGCCCGCTTCTTGAGCTTCGAGGAGCTCGGAACCTGCACGTACGGCATCTCGCAATGCCTGGCTGTTTTGAGCCGCATCAGTCATGGCTTACTGCCCGCCTGTTCTCGGCTCACAATCATGCCGGTCGAGGTGGTGGAGATTGACATAATCCACACCCACCGTCACCGGACTACTTCCCTCAGGCCTTTCGACCAAACCCGGCGGCAGGCTGGGCGGCGAGCTAGCCGACGGGAGACGGTGAGGGCGACCCCATGAACGGAGCACATCCGGCGAGCAATTCGGCCAGGGTGGTTTCGGCGTCTGTCGGGTCCAAGGCACCGGGAGCAAGCACCGTCGGGAAGTTCTTCTTGATGCTCGCCAGATCCGCAGTCCATCGGTCGCCGAGTGGCTTGAGCTGCAGGCAGTCAGCGGTGAATCGCGGAACATCCTGGTTGTCGGCGTCGGTAAAAGCCGTGTCTTCGACCGCCGCCAGGGTCGCGGTGTCTGAGGACAGCTGCTCCAAGGCAGGCAGGTCGTTCGTCTTCTTGGCCAACTCGTCCGAGAACGCGCTGAAGCCGACCGAGGTGAACTCTGGCTTGAAGTTCACGTCTGTGCCGGGCGGCTTCGCCTTGTGAGACGAGCCACAGGCACTCACGGCGAACGCGGCGCACAGCGTCAGCAGCGCGAACCTCTTCTTCATAGCTCTCCCTGTTCGTGCGCACCGACCGGCCCCGCGGTACGTGCGTCCCCGTTGCTATCGGGCGGGATAGGGGTACGCCTTTATGGTTCAGGGCCAACCTTCGCGAAGAGGCCCATCCGGTTAGACCATTTGGCCTAGCGAAGAGGCCTGAGATCGGCCCAATCCCCGGTCTTCGATCGGGTCAACGACGGTTGCGCCATTTCGCGGACACCCGTCCGCCGTCGGCGTAGCGGGCGATCACGCCGCCTACTACTCACAATGCCGACCGACGGTCCGCTGAGCTGCAGTTCGCCGTCGGGATGACAGGATTTGAACCTGCGACCCCTTGACCCCCAGTCAAGTGCGCTACCAAGCTGCGCCACATCCCGGCGCTCGGTTCCCCGAGCAGGCCCGACGATATCGCACCCGCAGCGCCCGCCTTCTCGACCGCGCGAGCGCTCTCGAGTTGCGACGTGCGTCTGGCCCCAGTTACGAGGTTCGTCCGGCGCGATTGCGCACACCACGCGGTCGGCCTTTGCGGGACTCCTTCACGCGCACCGCCACCTCAACCGGCGTGCCAGGAAATCCGAAATCCTCGCGCAATCGCCGTTCGATGAATCGGCGATACGTCGCCTCGAGAAAGCCCGAGGAGAACAGCACGAAGCGGGGTGGCTGCGTGCCAGCCTGCGTTGCGAACAGGACCTTCGGCTGCCGACCACCGCGAACGGGCGGCGGTGTTGCGGCGATCAAGGCACTGAGCCACGCGTTGAGCTTGCTCGTCGCGACACGCTGCGACCATCCATCGAGAGCGAGTTCGATTGCGGGTGTGAGTTTGTCGATCGCGCGGCCAGTCTTCGCGGACAGGTTCACTCGCGGCGCCCATGCCACATGGTGAAGTTGGCGGTCGATCTCCTTCTCGAGCAGATCGTGCCGATCCTCGTCGACGAGGTCCCACTTGTTGAATGCGAGAACCAACGCGCGCCCTGCTTCGACCACCATCTCGATGATGCGCAGATCTTGTTCTGCGAGGGGTTCACTCGAATCAAGCAGGACGACGGCAACTTCCGCTTCACGCAAAGCTGTCGCCGTCCGCAAGCTTGAGTAGTACTCGGCGCCGCTGGCTTCACGCACGCGCCGCCGAATGCCTGCTGTGTCGATGAAACGCCAGGTAACTCCGCCAAGCGTCACAAGCGAGTCGACCGGGTCACGCGTCGTTCCGGCAACGGAATCGACGACGGCCCGATCTTCACCGGACACCTTGTTCAGCAGGCTGGACTTGCCAACGTTCGGACGGCCGAGCAGTGCAACGCGACGCGGACCGCCACCTCGAATACCGTCTTCGGGTGGCGGCTCTGGTAGCGCCTCGAAGATTGCGTCGAGCAACTCACCGCTGCCACGCCCGTGCAACGCGCTGACGGCGTACGGCTCGCCAAGACCCAACGACCAAAGGCTCGAAGCGTCGGACTCGGTCTTCGCGGTGTCAACCTTGTTTGCGACGAGCACGACGGGCTTGCGTGCCTTGCGCAGAACCCTTGCAACCGCCTCATCGGTATCGGTCGCACCGACAGTCGCGTCAACGACCATGACGACGACCTGCGCTGCGAATGCGCCAATCTCAGCCTGCGCGGAAACCTGTGCCTGAAGCCCAAGCGCGGCGGGTTCCCATCCCCCGGTGTCGACGACAGTGAACGCACGCCCGCGCCAGTTCGCGTCGTACATCACCCGGTCGCGTGTCACACCGGGTACATCTTCGACGACGGCTTCACGCCGGCCGAGGATTCGGTTGACCAACGTCGACTTTCCGACGTTGGGCCGCCCGACGATGGCGACAACGGGGACGGCTGGGGCTAGGTAGTCATCGATGCTTGCGGCGGAGATCTCGGCCTCGGCTTCATCGTCGTCCGCGTCATCGAGGCCGACCCAGTCCGCCTCGCTATCCCACGTCTCGCCGTCGGGGAGTTCACTGTCGGTGATCTCACCGTCGGATGATTTGCTGTTGACGGACTGCGGGTCGTCGGTGTTCTCAGGCTTCATCGGTGCGCGCCCCTTGCCCGGTCGACTGCGACGAACTCGCAAGCTCGCGCGAACGCTGCGCAACCAGATCGAGCACCCGAGCCACTACCGCGTCCTCATCCATCGCCGTCGAGTCGAGTTGCACTGCGTCTGGCGCCATTGCCAGTGGCGAAGCGGCGCGAGTTGAGTCAAGCGTGTCGCGCCTGGCGAGATCTGCTTGGACGCTGCTGACGTCGCGATCGCCGACAGATATCTCGGCGTCCGCGGATCGACGAGCCGCACGCATTTCCGGAGAGGCTGTGAGGAAGATTTTAACCGGCGAGTCCGGAGCCACGACCGTTCCGATGTCGCGCCCCTCGACGACGATTCCGCCCGCGCCAATGATCGCCCGTTGCAGGGCGACCAAACGCTCACGCACTTGCGGGATCGCACTGACCGCACTGACAGCGCCCGTCACCTCGGGCCCTCTAATCGCTGCGGCCACATCGCGCCCGTCAACCGACACCGCCTGCGCCTGCGGGTCGGTCGAGACTCGGATCTGCGCCACTCCTGCAACTGCCAACACACCATCGACGTTGTCGGGCTCGACAGCCCTGTCGAGGACCGCCCATGTCAACGCCCTGTAGACGGCGCCGGTGTCGAGATAGCGAAGGTGCAACGCCGCAGCGACCCGCCGGGCGACGGTTGACTTGCCGGAACCCGACGGACCGTCGATCGCAATCACCAACGTAGGGGTGCTGGCTGACCCAGATAGTGGGCCTGGCGCCTCATCGGCGAGCATCGTCTGTCTCCAAAGTGTTCGCGGCTGCCGTAACCGCGTGCGCCGCTCCCACGCAACCGTAGGGCGACATAGATTCGGTCGTGCGACTCGAGACCGGCTCGAGACGAGGCGCAGCAGCCATGATAGCCGCCGCGGCGGAGTGACCCGACCGGTGAGAACGCCTCCGGCGTTAGGAGTAGACCTCCCAGCCGGCTTCCTGCATAACCGAAATCAACTTCGATGCCGCGTCCTCGCGCACGTCGATCTCGACAACACCGCGTGCACGGCCAGGCTCGTGTTCGACCCGCACGTCCTCGAGGTTGATCCCGGCGTCACCAATGGTCCGTAGCACTAATGCCAACTCACCAGGCGCGTCGCGCACGACGATTGGAACGGTGACGAACCCGGCGGCCGGTTGGCCCCGTTTCACCGGCACCCTTGCGCGCCCTGCAGCACCGCGACGCAGGGTCTCGGTAAGCGCTGTCGCCGCGGCTCGATCCCCGCTGGCGATGCGCTGCAGGTCATCGACCGTGCGCGCCACGTCGATCGCGAAGCCGGACAGCGCAGTGGCCAGATGATCAGCGTTTGCCAGCAGGATCTGGGTCCACAGGTCCGGATCCCCCGCTGCCACCCGCGTCGTGTCATGGAGCCCAGTACCCCCGAGGGCGACAGTCGCCTCGTCGGAGCTGACGAGTTGAGCGGCGAGAAGCGATGCCACGAGGTGCGGAAGGTGGGACACCGTGGCAAGCGCGGCGTCGTGATCGTCGGCTGTCATCGCCACCGGGACGGCGCCGCAGGCGCGAGCGAGGGCATCGACGTCGGTGACCGCCTGCTCCGAGGCCGCACGAGTGGTCGTGACGACCCATGGGCGTCCGACGAACAAATCGGCGTGTGCAGCTGCCGGACCTGAGCGCTCGCGGCCCGCCACAGGGTGCCCGCCGACATATGTCGACATATTCACCCCTATGGTCTTAGCTTCCTGCTGAGGTTCAGCCTTTGCAGAGGCGACGTCTGTATATGTCCGAGCGAGATCGAGACGCTGCAGTCGTAAAAGCTCACTGGCGACTGCTGCCGGCGGAACCGCCACGACGGCGACGTCAAAACGCTCCCCGGCGGTCGACGGGCGCCCAGCACCGAGTTCGGTCGCCAACGCCAGGCGTCCCGGTGCACGGTCTTCGAGTGCAACGTCCACGAACCGCTGCCGCAGCGCGAGCCCGATCGAGGTCCCGATCAGACCGGCCCCGACGATCAGCACCCGATGGATGCCATCCGTCTCAGGTTCGCCGTCGCCGGCTGGCATCGAACCCTCCGTGCTCATTGCTGGAGGTCGTCACGCAACGCGGCAGCCGCGCCGAGAAACGCGTGCCTGATCTCCGAGCGGGGCAGCGGCGTCTCGACGTGGGCAAGCAGCCGCAGCGTTCGCGGCATCGCCCCAGGGACCGCGATCTCACTGGCGCAGAGCAGGGGGACGTCGGAGAACCCGACCTCGCGGGCGCCGGCGGCCGGAAAGCAGGAGGTCAGGTCGGTGGTCGCCGTGAAGAAGATGCTGATCACGTCCTGCGAATCGAGCTCGTTGCGAAGCAGGACGGCGGCCAACATCTCGCGTACCCCCTGGAAGATCAACTCGGGCTCGTCGGCATCAACCTGGATGGCGCCTCGAACAGCGCGAACCGCCACGGTTGCTCCTCATGCGTTGGCCGACCCGGAGGTCACCATAGCGAGCTAGTGACATCGCCTCAAAGCGCTAGAACGGTGTGTCGGTCAGTCGCAATACCGCCCTATCGACAAAGCAACCCGCCTGTTCGGCGACTTCGCAAGGTTGGACGAGACGTACACGTACTGGTGACTTAGCAATAAGTCGATTCTTTGCAAGGCTCTGACCTGCACGAACGCCCGTTCGATGGGCAAGAAAGGTCGCTGGCGCCGAGCTCCGGCCGCAGCCGCATGGAGGCCGACACATGGCTCAGTCTGTTTATCGACTTACCGATACCCCGCTTTGCCGCAACGCCGACTACTGGACCCGCTCGGTCAAAAGTTGGCCTAAAGATCGACGGCGGCGAAGAGCTCGGCGATCTCGTGGCTGTTCAACGGGCGGCTCCGTCCGGGGCGCAGATCCCCCAGCCGGACCGGTCCAACCGCGGTCCTGATGAGCCGCTGGACGGGGTGATCGACCGCCGCGAGCAGGCGGCGTACGACGTGGTTTCGGCCCTCGTGCAGGACGACCTCGACCATCACCCGGGCGCCGGAACGGCCAATAACCCGGAACGAATCGACCTGGACCAGGCCGTCCTCCAGCTCGACGCCGGCCTTCAATGTCTTGCCCAGGTCGCGCGGAACCGCCCCCACGACCTCCGCCAGGTAGGTCTTCGGGACGCCGAATGAGGGGTGCGTCAGTCGGTGACCGAGCTCCCCGTCGTTCGTCAGCAGGATCAGGCCTTCGCTGTCGGCGTCCAGGCGTCCCACGTGGAAGAGCCGCTGCTCACGATTGCCGACCAGATCGGCCAGGCAGGGACGTCCCTGCGGATCCGACATCGTGCTGACCATCCCGCGCGGCTTATTCAGCGCCAGATATACCGCCGACATGCGGGTCGTGACGCGCATCCCGTCAACCTTGATGACCGCGTTCTCGGGGTCGACCCGCCTGCCCTGCTCGAGAACGAGCTGGCCATCGACCTCGACCCGGCCCTGCGCGATCATCTCCTCGCACGCCCGCCGACTGCCCAATCCGGCCGCAGCGAGAACCTTCTGCAGGCGGATCTCTGACTGGCCGATATCCGAGCTCGTCATCTCAACCTTCACTTGAGAGTTCGTCTTCAAGTGCGTCAATCGTCGTAGACTCAGGCAGAAAGTCAGCCAAATTCGGCAGTTCTGTCAAGTCACCCAAGCCCAAACGTTCGAGGAAGTACGGAGACGTTCGGTACAAGATCGCGCCCGACTCGTGATCGGCACCGGCCTCCTCGACGAGACCCCTGCTCACCAGGGTCCGAATGACGCCGTCGACGTTGACGCCCCGGACCGCGCTTACCCTTGTGCGGCTCACCGGCTGTCTGTACGCGACCACGGCAAGCGTCTCCAGCGCCGCCTGCGTGAGCCGCGCCTGCTGTCCCTCGAGGACGAACCGCTCCACGTAGGGCGCGAACTCGGCACATGTGTACAGGCGCCAACCACCTGCGATTTCTCGTAGCTCGAAGCCTCTCCCAGCCTCGTCGTAGTCGGCCTGCAGCGCCTCCAACATCGCGACGATGTCGGGCTCTGGGGTGGCGAGCACCTGCGCGAGAACGGTCGGATCCGCCGGCTCGTCGACGACTAGGAGGACTGCCTCGAGCGCACCTCGCAGCTGCAGCCCGGCGAGGTGGCCACGGTCGGATACCTCGTCTTCGCCCTCGGACTCGATCGTCATCGCACCTGCCTCCGTCTCACTGGGTCGATCTCTGGCACCCGGCGAGACTAGTCGTCGACGGTCGAGGGCGTCGGATCGAGCGCGTCAGGCACGACCGTGGCGTCCGGCTCGCCGTCGAAGCTGGAGGCCACGTCGACGGCATCCCCATCCTCCTGCAGCGTCCACCGGACCAAGAGATCCCCGAGCGCAGTCACCTGCTCGAAGGCGATACAGCCGTCCCGGAACAGGTCGAGTAGCGCTAAGAATCGCGCGACAACCTCGACCGTCGCTGTGCAGTCGGCTGTGAGCGACCGAAACGTTGCTGTGCCGGAGCGGCGGAGGCGGTCGCGCAGGATCGCCACCTGTTCCCGGACGCTTACCGTCGGGCTGTGCAGGTGAGCGACGGACACGACCGCAGGTGGCCGTGGGGTCAACGCACGCCCCGCAAGCTCGGCGAACTGCTGAGGACCAAGGCCTAGGAGCACCTCAGGAAGCAGCGCCGCGAACCGAGGCTCTTGCCCGACCGCTCGAGGGTAACGGCGGCTCTCTGCGGCGAACATGGCGGCGAAAATGGCCGAGACTTCCTTGTAGGCACGGTATTGCAGGAGACGCGCGAACAACAGGTCACGCGCCTCAAGCAGCGCCAGGTCGTCCTCGTCCTCTACCTCGGCAGCCGGCAGCAGTCGAGCGGCCTTCAGATCGACAAGCGTGGCCGCGATGACCAAGAACTCACTCGCGCGGTCAAGGTCCCACACCGGCCCCATCGCCCTGATGAACGCGATGAACTCGTCGGTGACCGTCGAAAGCGACACTGCGGTGATGTCGAGCTCGTGCTTGGCGATCAGGCCGAGCAACAGGTCGAACGGGCCGTCGAAGACGCCCAGGTGCACGTCGAAGCCGGCTCGGGGCTCGGACGAGAACCGGTGGTCGTGAGGGCCGGCCCCGACTGGCGCTGCCTCGTTCGTTTCGACACTCACGCGATCAGTCTTACCAAGGGGTTGACGATCGCGCCGAGGATCGAGATGAGAAGGACCCTGCGAAAGATCACCGGGAACGAACAGAACAACAGGATGAGTAGGCCCCAGTTCTCTTCGTCGAGCCGGAATCGGACCCGCTGCCAGGCACCTGACCGGGGCGTGAGGGCGAACAGCAACCGGCCGCCGTCCAGCGGTGGAATCGGCAGGATCGCGAGCACGCCCATCGCCAGCAACTCGACTCCGGCAAGGAGCAACGCGACCTGGCCGAACGGGAGCACGTAGTGCACGTGGCTGTGCAGGTGGCCCGGGACACTGCCGGCGAACGACTGCCCGGTCGAGACGGCGTAGAGGCTGATTTGGTCGGCGAGTGCGGGAAATTGCTTCGAGTTAACCCCGTTGAAGTGCGTCCAGGAGCGGAAGACCACGAGCAATCCCACGCCAAGGGCTGCGAGAACGATCGGGCCCAGTAGAAGTTGCACGACCCGGCGTCCCCTCGACCGGTGCCGAGGGTCACTGGTGTCGACGGGCGCTCCCCAGCCAACGCCGCCGAGCAACGCAGCGATCGCGCCGTAGACGTCGAAATACGGCCTGAGCCAGGTTGATCGCCGTCGCTTCGTGTTGGCCCTCACCCATTTCGGCCGGCGCTCCCCCGACACGAGCTGTTGGACCAGCCCCCGGACGGTCACACCGACGACGAAAGTGACAATCAGGACGCCGAAGGAGAAGGGGTACCGCAAGGCATAGAGCACCGACGATCAGCGTCCGCGCAGCCGGCGGACCAGGATGCTCTGCTCACCCTTGGACTCGAGGTCAGCCAGCACCACCGCGATCGCCTCGCGCACGATGCGACCGCGGTCGACCGCCAGACTGTGCGACCCCCGCAGCGTCAACCGGGCGTGCTCGATTTGGAGCAATTCCTCCGGCGAGCAGTACACGGTGATCTTCTCGTCATGGCGCTCACGACCAGTCGGCCGTGCCTCGGCAGCGCGGCGCGCGATCCGGACCGGGCGGGGCGGCGGGTTGGAGTCGCCGTCCCGGTCGTCAACGACCGGCCCTCCCGCCATCGCGGAGAGGTCGGCATCCGCGCGGCGGCCGTCGGCTGGGCGCCGGGCGCGCCCAAGTGCGCCAAACGGCGCGCCGTCGGGCTCGGGCTCCTCGACCTCGGCCAGGGCCGACTGGGCCCCGTTCGACAGGGCGCGAGATCCGCCGGTCGAGCGGAACAGCTCGTCGGCTCCGGGCAGACGTGGGCGGCGGTTCATCTGGCGAGCACCTCTTTCGCAAGCTCGCGGTAGGCCCGGGCGCCGACCGAACTGGAGGCATAGGTAGTAATCGGCTCACCGACCACCGTTGTCTCAGGGAATCGCACCGTGCGGGCGATCACCGTATGGAAGACCTTGTCAGAGAAAGCCTCCACGACGCGCGACAAGACCTCGCGGCTGTGGAGCGTGCGTGGATCGAACATCGTTGCCAAAATACCCTCGACCTCAAGCTGAGGGTTTAACCGTTGTTTCACCTTGTCCACAGTCTGCATCAACAGTGCGACGCCTCGGAGCGCGAAGAACTCGCACTCGAGCGGGATGATCACGCCGTGTGCCGCCGTCAGCGCGTTGAGCGTCAGCAATCCCAGGGACGGCTGGCAGTCGATCAGCACGATGTCGTAGTCGGGCAGGACTGGTGCCAGCGCGTGGGCCAGTACCTGCTCGCGGGCCACCTCGTTCACCAGCTGGATCTCGGCGGCGGACAGGTCGATGTTGCTCGGCAGTAGATCCATCCCCGGCGTGTTCGTCTTGAGCAGCACGTCGTCAACGGCGACGTCGCGCTCGATCAACACGTTGTAGATCGTGCGGTCCAGATCGTGCGGGTTAACGCCAAGACCGACTGACAAGGCACCTTGCGGGTCGAAGTCGACCAGCAGCACGCGGCGTCCCCACTCGGCGAGCGCGGCGCCGAGGTTGATGGTGCTCGTGGTCTTGCCGACGCCACCCTTCTGGTTGCACATCGCCAGCACCCAAGCAGGGCCATGGTGATCGAGCAACGGCGGATCGGGGAAGACCGGCATCGGCCGGCCAGCAGCGTCGAGCCCAGGCTTGGCACCCCGCTGCGCACCACCGAGAGGCAGCTCAAGAGCCGCCTCATCGTCGGCAGCCGACCCAGCCGGAGTCCGGGGGTCCAGCCGTGCCCGAAGGGCGTCGGCGGACTCCGAGTCGCCTGGGATTATCGACTTAGCCATATATCGCTGAACCTCTCTGACGATGAGCCGATCCAAAGACACATCGTCGTGCCGACGAGTCGAGAAGACTAGGGGTTAGCCAGCATCTGGACAAACGATTCCGTCCCGCGCGGCGCGGCAGCCCCAGCAGTACCAGCAGCCTCAGAAATTCGTCACGCGCGGGCCCGCGGATGCGCTGAGGCGTACACCTCGCGCAGTCGCTCGACGGTCACCATCGTGTAGATCTGCGTCGTGGTCACCGACGCGTGGCCGAGCAATTCCTGGACGACCCGGACGTCTGCTCCCCCGTCGAGAAGATGGGTGGCAAACGAGTGCCTCAGCGTGTGCGGCGATATCCCGGCTGTCAGTCCAGCGCGCGTTGCCGCGGTCCGTAAGACGGTCCAGGCGCTTTGCCGCGATAGGCGGCCGCCCCTGGCATTGAGGAAGACGGCTGCCCGCGAATCTCGAGCTGTTCTCGACGAGGGCGCTTCCACAGCAAGAGTCGGTCGGCCCAAAGCGAGATAACGCTCAAGTGCAGCTTTAGCGTAGCTACCCAGCGGGACCATTCTGTCCTTCGAGCCCTTTCCGAACAGCCGCACCATTCCGACGTCCATATCGACGTCGTCGATGTCGAGGCCGACGGCCTCGGAGATGCGCGCGCCCGTTCCGTAGAGCACCTCGAGCAAGGCACGATCTCGCTGCGCACGCGGCGTCCCCTGCGCGCCGGCCGCTTCGAGCAGCCGCGCGACGTCCTCGACCGCGATGGCCTTCGGAAGTCGACGGGCCGGCGTCGGAGGGCGGATCGCGCCGGCCGTGTCGGCGTCAACGTTGCCCTCGCGAACGGCGAAGCGATGGAAACCCCTGACCGCGACGATGGTCCGGCCCGCCGAGCTGGCGCTAAGCGGTGGATGTTCTGAGTCGCCGAGCCGAAGAGCGGCGAGAAACGCCGCCACATCGGCCTCGGTGACCTGGCTCAGGTCGTCGCGTTCGTGCTGGGCAAGGAAGTCGAGGTAACGGCGCAGATCGCGCCGATAGCTGCTGAGCGTGTTCTTGGCCAACCCCCGCTCGACCGCGAGATGGTCAAGGTAGGTACGGACGAGCCGCGCGATATCTCCCTCGCGCTCCTGCCCAGACGTCACGACCTCAGGCTAGGACCTCGTCGAGGCTCTGGTGCGCAAGTCCGTGCGCTTCAGCGACTGGCGCGCTGACGATGGCTCCCTCATGGACGTTCACACCAAGCCCCAACGCCGGATCAGCCTTGCAGGCATCGCGCCAACCGAGATTCGCGATCGCCAAGGCGTAGGGCAAGGTCACGTTGGTCAGTGCGTAGGTGGACGTGTGCGGAACCGCGCCCGGCATGTTCGCCACGCAGTAGAAGAGCGTGTCGAAAACCCGGTAGGTCGGCGCGTCGTGAGTTGTCGGCCGCGACGACTCGAAACAACCGCCCTGATCGATGGCGATATCGACCAGCACCGCGCCCGGCTTCATCCGCGCCACGAGCTCGTCGCGGATCAGCTTCGGCGCCTTGGCACCGACGACCAGCACTGCCCCGATCACCAGATCGGCGTCGATGCAAGCCTTCTCGATCTCGTAGGAGTTCGAGGCGACGGTCTGCAGATGACCCTGATAGATCCGGTCGGCCTGGCGAAGCCTCTCGATGTTGTTGTCGAGCACCAGAACCTCCGCCTGCATACCAAGGGAGATGGCAGCCGCGTTCATGCCGGCCACGCCCGCGCCCAGCACCACAACTTTTGCTGCGTAGACACCGGAAACACCGCCCATGAGGATGCCGCGGCCGCCCGCCTCGCGCTCGAGGCAACGTGCGCCGACCTGCGGCGCCATGCGCCCGGCAACCTCCGACATCGGCGCGAGCAGGGGCAGCGATCGATCAGGTAGTTGCACCGTCTCGTAGGCGATCGCGGTCGTGTCAGATTCAAGCAGGGCGTCTGTGCATTCGCGGGACGCCGCGAGGTGCAGGTAGGTGAACAGCACCTGGTCCTTGCGCATCCGGTGGTATTCCTGCTGGATGGGCTCCTTGACCTTCAAGATCAGGTCGGCGGTACCCCAGACTTCGTCGGCGGTCGCCAGAATCTCAGCGCCGGCGCCAACATAGTCGTCATCGGGAATCGAGGAACCGACGCCTGCCGATTGCTCGACGACCACGTCGTGGCCGTTTCGAACCAACTCGTGCACGCCTGCAGGGGTAATCGCAACGCGGTACTCGTGATTCTTGACTTCGCGCGGCACGCCGATCTTCACGGCTCGCTGCCTTCCGGGTCGACCGGCGAGCGGCTTCGTTGACGCCCGATCGGTGGCGCGGGATCGCCGTCGCCAGCAGGAGTCTATGGCTCACGGCTGCACGCGGCAGCGATCAACTCGGGTGTGCGCCGCCGCGAAACCACGGTGACTCGACCGGCCTCGTCGAAGCGTCACCGTCGATGAGTACCCGGGTAACGGCAAGGATCCCCATGACGCACAGTGGGCTGTGAAGGTCGCCAGAAAACAGGCCGGCGCGAGCGCGGTCGAGCGGAACCCACCGGGTCACCATGGTGCGCTCCTCGGCCTCACCAAGAAACCGCTCGGCTTCAGCAACAGGAGTGAGGTCCTGGGCGAGGAAGAGCCGAACCGATTCACTAGAGCCGCCAGGCGACATGAACACGTCAAGCAACACCGACCAGCGGGAAGCGCGATAGCCGGCCTCCTCGAACAACTCGCGTTGCGCGGCAGCGAGTGGCTCTTCGCCCGCAATATCGAGCAGTCCTGCGGGCGGCTCCCAGAGCAGAGCAGAAACGGGATGCCGGTACTGCTGGACCAGAAGCACCTGCTGGTCGTCGTCGACCGCAATGATCGCGACCGCACCAGGGTGCACCACCAAGTCGCGCTCGACCTGCTCGCCGCCGCCGAGGTCGACAACGTCCGTGCGGATATCCCATACCCGGCCATGGAAACGGGGTATCGACTGCACCACATCACGATCGGCGACCGCGTCCGCAAGCAGTGGATCAGCAACGGGTGAATCGGCGGGGGTGGCGTCCGTCATGCAGTGCCGACGGGCTCTGCCCGCAGGTCGACCGGTGACTCGCCGGCCGCACGCGCAAGGGCAGCAGCGACCAGGCCACGAAAGAGTGGGTGTGGTCGAGCTGGCCGCGAGCGAAGCTCCGGATGTGCCTGCGTGGCAACGAAGTACGGATGCACTTCGCGAGGCAACTCGACGAACTCGACGAGTCGACCGTCGGGCGACGTTCCCGAGATGATCAGCCCGGCCGCTTCGAGCTGCGCGCGATAGTCGTTGTTGACTTCGTAGCGGTGCCGGTGGCGTTCGTTGACGCGCGCCTCGCCGTACACCTCACGAACGATGGAACCGGCGAGCAGGTCGGCCGGGTAAAGCCCGAGCCGCATCGTGCCGCCCATGTCGCGCTCGCCAGCGACGACGTCGCGCTGGTCGGCCATCGTCGCGATAACCGGATGAGGCGTTGCGGCGTCGAACTCGGCCGAGTTCGCACCTGGCAGACCTGCGACATTTCGCGCCGACTCGATGACGAGGCATTGCAGACCGAGACACAATCCCAGCGTCGGAACCAAATTCTCACGCGCGTACTGAATGGCGCCGAGCTTGCCTTCAATCCCCCGCACCCCAAAGCCACCGGGGATGACAACGCCGTCGACACCGAGCAACGCCTTCGCGGCACCTTCGGGTGTCGAGCAGTCGTCGGAGGTCACCCAACGGATATTCACCCTGGCATCGTTGGCAAATCCACCTGCACGCAGTGCCTCCGTCACCGAGAGATATGCGTCAGGCAAGTCGATGTACTTGCCCACGAGGGCGATCGTCACCTCGTGGGCAGGGTGGTGCACGCGACGCAGGAGATCGTCCCATGCAGTCCAGTCGACATCGCGGAACGGCAGACCGAGTCGGCGCACGACATACGCGTCGAGGCCCTCTGCGTGCAGCACTTTCGGGATGTCATAGATGCTTGGCGCGTCGACCGCCGCGATAACAGCTTCTTCGTCGACGTCGCACATCAGGCTGATCTTGCGTTTGACGTTCTGAGGGATCGGCCGGTCGGCTCGGCACACAACGGCGTCCGGCTGGATACCGACCTGACGCAGCGCAGCGACCGAGTGCTGCGTCGGCTTTGTCTTCAGTTCGCCACTCGGGCCGATGTAGGGAACCAGCGATACGTGCAAGAAGAACACGTTGTCACGACCGACTTCGTGCCGCACCTGCCGTGCGGCCTCGAGGAAGGGCAGCGACTCGATGTCGCCAACCGTGCCACCAACCTCGGTGATGACGATGTCGACGTCGGGGCCACTCATTTGCCGAATCCGCGACTTGATCTCGTTGGTGATGTGCGGAATCACCTGGACCGTGTCACCCAGGTACTCGCCTCGGCGCTCTTTCGCAATCACGGTCGAGTAGATCTGACCGGTGGTGACATTCGCGGACCCGTGCAAGTCGGTGTCGAGGAACCGTTCGTAGTGACCGATATCGAGGTCGGTCTCCGCACCGTCGTCGGTGACGAACACCTCGCCGTGCTGGAACGGATTCATCGTGCCTGGGTCGACGTTCAGATACGGGTCGAGTTTTTGCATCGTCACTCGCAACCCGCGCGCTTTCAGCAGGTTGCCGAGGCTCGATGCCGTGAGGCCTTTGCCCAGCGACGAGGCGACGCCCCCGGTAACGAACACATGCCTGGTCTGCTGCGGCGTTGCCAATTCATGACTCCCGTGGTCTCTGGCAGGTGCACTGCCCACGGGCTCTCAGGGTAACAGCTTACGAGGGTGGCGGGGCGGGCAGCGCGGCCCGCGCGCCGGGACCGTTGCCGTAATGACCGACCGCCGCCGGGTTGCCGGGCTGGGCCTGCTCGGCCTGAAGAGCCATGATCACCGCGATGGTGCCGGCCGGCCCGTCAGCGTCATCGACCGTGCTGACGGCAGCCGTGCTCGCGCTCGAGCTACCGCCCACGCGCAACGCGGCGAGCAGTCCTCCGTCGGCCGCGGAGCCGCTAGCCCCGGCGACAACGGTGGTGCCTCCGGCGGGCGGGAACGCGGCGACGAGATCGACGAGCGCGTTGCGGGACGCCGTCGCGGTCGCGGTCTGGGCGGACGGCGGGGCGGCGGAGGTAGGCGCGACGATGACCGCCAGCCGGGCGTGTTGCGTCGGCGCCTGCGCCACCGTGATAAATCCGCCCTGTGCCAGACCAGCGAGCGTCTCGGTGCTGGCTGCATCGAGGGTGCCGCCGGTCGATGAGCTCGCTGCGGGCTGCCCGACGAGCGCGCTGGCGAGCAGCGCCGACGCCTGCGCCGGAACGTTCTGGCTGGGAGCCGTCGCGCCCAACGATGTCGCCAGCGCTCCGAGACCGGCCACCTGGCTCGGATCGACAAAGCTCGGGCGCACGTCGATGACGCCGGTCACGGTGGCACCGGCATCGGCCAGGCTCTTTACGGTCGCATCGAGCACGCTCTTCGGAGCATTGGGCGCGACGATGACCACCACCGGCTCACCGCGCAGCCGGCCGGCGACCGCGAGTGGTTCCACCCCCCGGGCAAACGCGGTACCTGCGTCGACCTCGCTCTGCAGCCCCGCACTATGCGTTTGCAAGCCCTGAACCTGCTGTTGAAGCTGGCTGACTTCGGCCCGCTTTCCCTTCAGGTCATGACTTCGGACGACCGCACCCGTCGACACGACAGCTACCGCGAGCACGACGACGAACGAAAGCCAAAGCAGGGCGGACGTCGAGATGCGGCTGCGGTAGAGCCGGTTCACACTCTTCGCGTCGACGAGCTTGCCGCCGACGCGCAGGCGCGTCAGGAAGGTGCTCGCCATCCCGGAGCGACCCTTGTCAAGGAACTCCACGAGGGTGGCGTGGGTGCCTGCCGTGGCGATCAGGGCGGCGCCCTTCGCGTCTGCCAACAGCAGCGCGGCGTCTTCGCTCGTCCCGCTCGCCGCAAATTCGACCGCGGTCAGGCCGAGATTGTGGATGCGATCAAGATCGGGCGCGCGGCCGTCTGGATCGGTGCGCACCACGATCTCGGCGCCGCATCGCAGCGCCTCATTGGAGAGCGATTCGAGGTCGCCGACCACCACGGCCGGCCGGTAACCACTGTCAAGAAGGACGTCGGCACCGGCGTCGACGCCGATGAGCACAGGGCGGTACGCGCGGATGTACCGGCGCAGCGCAGCAAGGTCTTCGCGGTGGTTGTATCCGCGCACGACGACGAGCACCTGCTTGCCTGCAAGGTCGGTGGCGATCTCCGGCACACCCACACCATCGAGAAGCAGGTCGCGGTCGCGACGTAGGTACTCCATGGTGTTGGCCGCGAACGCCTCGAGCTGTACAGCCAGGCCGGCACGTGCATCGGCCATCGCCTGCTGCACGGTCTCGATCGTCTGCTGCTCCCCCGTCGCGATCACGCGATCGCCAGCGTACAAAGCGCCTTCGCAGAGTCGGATGATGTCGCCGTCGCGAACATCAGCGAGCACGCCGGTTCCGACGCCATCAAGCAGCGGTATGCCGTTGGCGACCAGAATCTCCGGGCCGAGGTTGGGATAGCGACCGCTGATACTCGTTGCGGCATTCACGACTGCAGCAACTCCGCACTCGACTAACGACTCCGCGGCCAGCCGGTCGATATCGACGTGGTCGATGATGGCGATGTCGCCTGGACGCAACCGCTTGACCAGCTGACGCGTCCGCCGGTCGACTCTCGCCACCGCTGTAATTCCTGGCAGCGCAGGGTGCTTAGTACGCCAAAGAGTCGCGAGTCTCACCCGGCCCATCGTGGCAGACAGTAACCGTCTGACCGGGTTAACCGCGCCGAGCAGCTACGAACGCCTACAGGTCTTGCTTGAACCCCGACGCGGCCGCTAGCAGTTCGCCGGCGTGACCTTGCGCTAACGACGAGCCCTCGAGACCGGCCAGCATTCGGGACAATTCGTTGACCCTGCCCGTCTCATCAAGGGCCACCACGCCACTGCGGGTCACCATGCCGTCGTCGGATTTCACTACCAACAGGTGGCGGTCGGCGAACGCCGCGACCTGGGGCAAGTGCGTGACGACGATGACCTGAGCGACGCGCGCAAGGCGAGCCAATCGGCGTCCGACCTCGACCGCGGCCTTGCCACCTACACCCGCATCGACTTCGTCGAACACGAACGTCGGCACCGGGTCGGCGCCCGCAAAGACGACTTCGACCGCGAGCATGACGCGCGACAATTCACCGCCGCTGGCACCTTTCGCGAGTGGCCGCGGCGGCGCGCCGGGGTGCGGAGCCAATAACACCTCGACGTCGTCTGCACCGTGGGAGCCGTAATCTGTACCCGTGCGCACGTCGACGGTCACGACGGCGTGTGGCATAGCGAGGTCGCGTAGCTCCGCAGTCACCGCCTCGGCAAAGCGCTCGGCCGCCTTGGTACGCACGGCGGTGAGCTCGCCGGCCAGCGCCACCATTGATTCACGCAGGCGACCCGATTCAATCGCGAGCTCGGCCAGCCGGCTGTCGTCATTGTCGAGTTCGGCCAACCGCAATCCTGCATCGTCTGCCCACGCGATTACTGTGTCGACGCCTCCTCCGGATGTTGCGTACTTGCGCACCAGACCCGCAAGCACGGACTGCCGTTCTTGTGCCGCGGCCAAGCGCGAAGGATCGGCCTCGATGTCGTCGGCGTACGCAGCAAGGTCGGTCGCGACGTCCGACAGCAGGTAGCCCGCTTCGGCGAGCCGGTCAGCCATCAGCTTCAGGGCCGGATCATGCTCGGCTACGCGCTCCAACCCGGCTCTGGCACCGGCAACAAGGCCGACCGCGTCGGGGATGTCGTCACCAGCCGGATCACCGAGCAATCCTGCATGCGCGGACGCAGCCGCGCTCGCAAGCAGGTCGGCGTGCGTAAGGCGGCCAACCTCGGACGCGAGAACGACATCCTCAGCAGCCTGCGGTGCGGCGGCCTCGATCTCAGCAAGACCGAAGCGCAGTACATCAGCCTCGCGTGCACGATCACGCGCGCGTGTCGTGAGTTCCGTCAACGTTGTCTCGACATCAAGATACTTGCGATACACCTCGCGATAGGCACCGAGTGCATGCGCAACGTCATCTCCGCCGAACCGGTCGATCGCGTCGCGCTGCCGAGCGGGCGCGCGAAGACGAAGCTGATCGGTCTGACCGTGCACGGCAATGAGTTCATCGGCCAGCTCAGCAAGCGTGCCCACCGGTACCGAACGCCCACCGACTTGGGCACGCGAACGCCCATCGGCGCCGACGACCCGGCTCAACAACAACGTGTGATCGTCGAGGTCGCCGCCCAGGTCGTCGACCATCTCGACAACACGCCCAGGGCCCACGCGCAGTCGCCCATCAATGGCTGCGCGCGCCGACCCGACGCGCACCAGGCCCGCATCACCACGGCCCCCGAACAGCAGGCCGAGACCGCTGACCACCATCGTCTTGCCTGCGCCCGTCTCACCGGTGACCACGGTCAGCCCGGGCGAGAGCTCGAGCACGGCGTCGTCGATGACGCCGAGTCCGCTGATCCGCAGCTCTTCGAGCACGGTCGGATGCTAGTCGGGCGGACGGACGGCGCCACGCCATCCGCGCACAGGAAGGCCGAACTTGGCCACCAGCCGGTCGGTGAACGGGCGCTGGTGCAGGCGGGCCAGTTTGAGCCGGCGCTCGCTGCCGCGGGTCTGCACCCTGGCCCCCGGTGCAAGCTTGGTTCCGCGCCGGCCGTCACACCAGACAACTCCAACAGGCTCGATCCCGAGGACCTCCACCGCGAGCGTTGACTTCGGGGTCACGACAACAGGCCGCGAGAACAAGGCATGAGCATTAAGCGGGACGACGAGAAGTGCCTCTACCTCAGGCCACAGGATCGGCCCGCCGGCGGAGAACGCATACGCCGTCGAACCTGTTGCGGTTGCCATGACCACGCCGTCACAACCGAACTGCGACAACGGCCGCCCGTCGACTTCGATGACGACGTCCATCATGCGTTCGCGGTCGGACTTCTCGACCGACGCCTCGTTCAATGCCCAGTTCTGCCAGACCACCTGGCCGTCGACGGTGACCTCGACGTCGAGCGTCAGCCGCTCTTCAACGACATAGTCGCGGTCGGCAATGCGCTGCACCGTCCCGGCAAGGTCGGCGGGCTCCGCCTCCGCAAGAAAGCCGATGTGGCCAAGATTGATGCCGAGCAGTGGAACCTCTGCTTCGCGCGCTACCTCTGCGGCGCGCAGGAGCGTGCCGTCACCACCGAGGACGATCACTGCTTCCGCACCGCGCGCACCGTCCGGTGCGTTCGGAACGATGGCCGCGCTGGCAAGAGCGAGGTCGACGGCTTCACTCTCAAGAACGCGGACGTCGATCGCAGCCTCGCCGAGGAATCGTGCGACGTCGCGGGCGGCGGTCACTGCTTCTGCGCGCCCTGTGTGGCACACGAGCAGAACACTTCGGCTCACGAGGGTCCTTCCGCGATGGCCCGAGCCAGCTCACTGTCGTCCAGAGGTGGCGCTCCAGCCTGCAGCCAAAGGAAATACTCCACGTTTCCAGCCGGGCCTGGCAGCGGGCTTGCGACAACTCCACGGACGCCGAAGCCAAGCACATTCGCGGCGTGGGCGACGCCGGCGACGGCGTCCGCGCGCACCTGCGGATCACGGACGACCCCACCAGAGCCGACCTTCTCGCGGCCGGCCTCGAACTGGGGCTTCACCATCAAGACGAAGTCCGCGTCCGGCGCGGCGACCTGGATCAGGGCCGGCAAGACAACCGCGAGCGAGATGAAGGACAAGTCCGCGACGAGCAGTTCGATCGGCGCACCGACCGAACCCGCGGTGAGGTCGCGCACATTCGTACGGTCGACAACTTCGACTCGCTCGTCCGTACGCAACGACCACGCCAGCTGTCCGTAGCCGACGTCGACCGCGACAACGGCCTTGGCGCCGGCTCGCAACAGGACATCAGTGAATCCTCCGGTCGAGGCGCCGGCGTCGAGGCAGCGGCGGCCTGCGACGCGCAGTCCGAGCGGTTCGAACGCAGCCAGGGCGCCCGCTAACTTCGCGCCGCCGCGCGACACATAGCCCGGCTGATCGTCGTCCGATATGACAAGCAGCGGATCGTCGGGTCCGATGGCCGTGGCAGCTTTCGTGGCCACCTGTCCCCCGACCGTGACGCGACCCGCGACCACGAGCTCAGCGGCTTGGCCGCGCGAGCGAGCCAGGCCCCGCCGCACCAACTCGGCATCCAACCGCGCCCGTCTCACCACAGTGCCCGAGGCCCGCTGCAGCTCAGGAGCCGTCGAGATCGGCAAGCGCATCCTGCAGCTGGCGATGCAGGCCCTCGTAGACCCCGACGTGCTCGCTCGTTGGGAGCTCGTCGAGCCGCGCGAGTTCGGTGATTGCCGCGTCCACGCTCGGCACGCCCGTGGCGTCGGGCAGCGCCCACGCTCCCGGTGCCTCGATCGAGCCATCGATATTGCTGTCGGCCTCGCTGTCGGGCTCGCGGTCGATCTCGGGGTCGGTCGCGGCGTCCGTCTCGAGATCGCTGCCGCTGTCAACGTCCTGCGCCGCGAAGTCGGAGATGCTTTCCTCGTCGACGTAATCGTCGAACCTGTCGTCAGTCACGCGACCACGTTACCGGTCGCCGCGTTGCCGCTGAGGTAGCCTCGGCGCGGCTCCATCAGCCAAGCCCGGCAGAGAGGACCCGCGTGGCCAGCCCCGAAGAATGCAAGGCTGCGATCGCCCAACTGGCGGCCCGCCTGGCTGGCCCTGGCGACCGCCGGGCTAACGGTCTTGACCGCTCGGTCAGTGCTGAGGTGACCGACCTCGGCGTCGTTTTTCGCGGCCACCTGCATGACGGGGTCCTCGACGAAATCACGACATACGAAGGCCCGCCTGCGCAGATCCGACTGATCCTCAGCAGCGATGACCTGGTCCTCCTCGCCGTCGGCGAGCTTTCGCTTGGATCCGCGTGGCTCTCGGGTCGGGTGAAGCTGCAAGCGTCGCTCACAGACATGCTGCGACTGCGGACCATGATCTGAGCCGCATCACCAAACCGGCGGCTACGAAAAGCTGAGCCGCCGAAGTGAGTCTGTCGCATCCACCTCAGTAGCCCCCGCGTCGCGGGCGGCCCACCCCGCCGTCAACACCGCGCGCAAACCATCAAGTGGGCGACCGTCACCCTCGATGTTGATCGCGACGCGGCCGTCGAGCTGGCCAGCCGACGCCGTCCAGCCCCCACATCGCGCGGCAGCGCCGTCAGCTTCGACGTCGGGCTGGGTGTCGACCAGACCCGAGAGGTCGAGTGCCAGGTACGTCGGGCGGTGTTCGACGGATGCGTCGACCAAGTCGGCGGCCGCAGTCACGCCCGTCAGCACCAGCAGGCTGTCGGTGTCTGCCACGTTCGCACCCTCGATGTCAGTGTCGAGTCGGTCCCCAACCACGAGCGGATTCTTCGCGCCGGTGCGACGAACGCCCTCCGCGTGCATGGGCAGCTGCGGCTTGCCTGCCACGATCGGTCGCCGGCCGGTTGCCACGGCGACCAACGCAACCAGCGAGCCGTTGCCCGGCAGCAACCCGCGTGCACTCGGCAATGTGCTGTCGGTGTTCGTCGCCACCCAGAGTGCGCCCGCGCGCACCGCCAGCGCCGTTTCGGCGAGGTCGGCGTATCGCAGATCCGGTGAATAGCCCTGCACAACGGCGTCCGGCCGGTCATCGGACGACGTGACAACCCGCAGCCCCACACCTTCGACGGCACTGCGCAGCGCCGCACTTCCCGTCACAAGCACCGACGCACCGGCACCGAGTCGTTCGGCGAGCACGGTGGCAGCTGCTTGCGACGATGTGACGACTTCGTCCGCAGCAGCTGGCACCCCCAAAGCCGCCAGATGCGCAGCGACCGCAGCCGGATCGCGCGACGCGTTGTTGGTCACGAACGCGAGCCGCATACCCGCTGCACGCGCCTTCGCTAATGCAGGCGCAGCACTTGGGATCGGGTCAGGACCGACGTAGACGACACCGTCGAGGTCGAGCAGGGCCACGTCGTAAGTGGTCGCGAGCGGAGTGCTGATTCCCAACAGGCTGCGGCCCGCGGCACGGGTCACGTGGCTCCTTCGAGTCGGGCGCGGGCCATCCGCAGTTCCCGACCGTAGTGGGCCAGATCAGGTCGCATCGCGGCAGCCAGCGCGAGATGCTCAACAGCAGTTCGCAACTCGCCGATCCGAGCTGCGCTCAGACCCAGGGCGAACTGACCGTAGTCGTCGGTCGGATCGGCCTCGATGATGCGGCTGAACGTCGCCTTTGCCTTCGCGTACTGGCGCGCCTCGAACTGGGCACGGCCGAGAGCCTCGAGCACGCTGCGTGAATCCGGCTCGGCAGCGGCCGCCCGGGCCAACAGCTGCTCGGCAGCCGCCGCACTGCCCGCTTCAAGCAGTCCAAGCCCGCGCGTGTACCAGTCGTAAGGCCCCTCACCCTGCGCTGGTTCTTCCACTGCGGCCTCCTCACTCCACGACTACTAGCATGTGCCCGCCGGACGGCCCACGCCCCGTGTCGCCTCCGACCGGCGCTTGTAGGCGCACTCAACAGCTAGCCGCACTCAGGGAGCACCGTGACCGCATCGCCGACCGCGACATTGCAACTGCTCCCCTTTCGTGCGGTCCGCTACAACCCGAGCGTCTCAGATCTCGCCGCGGTGATCGCACCGCCCTACGACGTCATCGACGACGCCCAGCAGTCCGCGCTTGAGGCAGCCGATCCGCACAACGTGGTGCGGCTCATCCTGCCGCGTGATCCGGGCATCCCGGGTGTCGACCGCTATGCCGCGGCGGCGCAGACCTTCGAACAATGGTTGGACGACGAAACGCTGCTGGTCGACGACACTCCCGCCCTCTACGTGTACCAGCAAACCCGAGCGGGCGTCGTGCTGCAGCGTGGGCTGCTCGGCGCGGTTGTGATGCAGCGCCTCGACGGCGGCGTCATCTTGCCGCACGAGAACGTACGGACCGGGCCGGTCGAGGATCGGCTGGCTCTGATGCGAGCGATGCGCGCAAACCCCGAGCCGATCTTCCTGCTCTATGACGGCGGCGGGGCGGCGACGACGAGTAGCGCCCTGGCGGTGACGCGCGACCCTCTTGCCACCGCGATCACGTCGGACGGCATCACTCACGAGATCTGGGCGATCACCGACCCACAGGAGTTGGACGCGATCGCGGCCGACCTCGCCGGGCGCACAGCGATGATCGCGGACGGGCACCACCGGTACACGACCTACGGATATCTACGCGACGAGTTACACGCCGCTGGTGATGACGCCGGCCCGTGGGACGCCGGACTCACCCTGCTCGTCGATGCGAGCGTCGCGACTCCTGACATTCGGGCGATTCACCGGGTCGTGCCGAACCTGTCTTTGGAGGTGGCACTTGCTGCGGCGGCGGACGGCTTCCGGGTAGTGCGTCTCGACGCGGATGTGACCGACGTCGACGATGCTCTCGTACTCCTCGCTGGACACGAAGGCCCCGCGTTTCTCGTTGCTGACGGACGTTCGTATGCGCTTCTCGTTGATCCCGATCCAGACCGCCTAGCGGCGGCAAAACCAGCAGACCGGACGCCGGCCTGGTGGGCCTTGGACGCGAGCGTTGCGAGTGTCTTTGTCTTGGAGTCGATTCTGGGTGTGTCAGATGCAGCTGGGCAGGTCGAGGCCGAGCACGATCCGGAAGCGGCATTACGGCTCGCCGAACGGGACAGCGGAATTGCGCTGTTTCTCAAGCCCGCTCCCCTGGCCGGCATCGTTGCGGTAGCCGAGGCCGGCGACGCGATGCCTCGCAAGTCGACCTTGTTCTTGCCCAAGCCTCGATCCGGCATGGCGATGCGCGCATTCCGATTCGAAGACTGATGTCGTCGGTAGCGATCATGGCGCCGCGCTGATCTTTCGGATCTCGAGCACCTCGACCTCGCAGCGACTTGCGGCGCCTTGCGCGCCGCGCCAGAACCGGCGCCGCAGCTCGCCGCGGACCTCGATCACCTCACCGCCGGCCCATCGAGCCGCCGTCCGCCGCACTCCTGCCTTGAAGGCCACGCAGTCGATCGTGTCGACCGTCGGTAGCTGCCGACCACCCGGCGAGACCCCGCGGTTGTCACGGCCGACGACGAGCCGCCAACTCACCAACTCGTCGCCACTCGGGAGAACACGGACGGTCGGTTCCCCCGACACACGACCTCCGAGAACGACCTCGTTGTGCCCCTCGACAACGGCCGCGCGGCTTGGACCGCCGGAGCCGCGCGTGGTCGGGTTGGGTTTGGTCGGTGCAGACGTTGCTGATCTCGTCGCCGCCATCGGGTTCCTCCCTGCGAGCACAGCCGGCGCGGCTGGCAGCCGCCATCAATCCAGCTGGTAGCAGCATCAAGTCGGGCGGCGTCGCTACAGCGGGGTCGTCGCCAAACTGTGGACGACGCGCGCTCGACGTAGCGCTGTGCAAAAGCCAGTCGGGTCTTAGCCGGCGTCGAGCTCGTCAATCCGCTCTTGTGCGTCGGTGTCACCCTCGGCGTCAGCGAGTGCCGCCGCAACGAACCACTCCCGCGCATCGTCACGGCGACGCGCGGCAAGTAGTGCGTCGGCGTATGCGTAGAAGAGGCGAGCCGACCACGGGTCACGACGCTTCGGATCGAGGTCCGCGCCCTGCAGGCTCACAACGGCCGCCTCCGGCTGACCAAGGTCGCGGCGAGCCCCCGAGGCCACGATGCGCATCTCCACGGTGCCGGCGCGATCAAGTCCACGCGCCTCCGGACTCGCGGCAAGGGCCAGCGCCCGCTCCGGCCGCCCAAGCCCTCGCTCGCAGTCCGCCATGACCGGTAGGTGGTCGACCGAGCCGTTGATCCGCCGACTTGCCCGCAACTCGGCGAGTGCCTCGGCCCAGTCGCCGTTCGCGTAAGCGCAGAGTCCGACCGCTTCACGTACGACGGCGATTCGCGGTAGCCGCCTTCGAGCGGCTTCGGCGTGGGCGTACGCGGACTTCGGGTCATCGTCGATCAACCGACCGGCCATCACCAGGTGCCGCGCTACTAGGTCAGCAGTCTCCTTGGAGACGGTCCGCAGCTCCGCGCGCGCCTCTCGCGGCAATTCCGCCGGCATGACGTCGTCGGGGATCTGCGGATCGATCGTTGCCGGACGCCGCACGCCCCGCTCAATGCGCGCGGGCGGACCCGACTGCTCCGACTGTCGGGCTCGGTACGGGGTGCGCTGAGCGTCCGGCCGGGCGCCGCGGTAGGTCGACGGCTGCCGGTCACCGCCCGCCGGTGGGTGTGCCGAGCTGGGTCGCGAGTCGACACCAGCCTTGCCTCGGGCAGACGAACGCTCTTGGTAGGCGGTGCGCTCGAGACCCCGAGAAGGAGTGCGAGCTGGCGGGCCCGCTGGCCGCTCCCGCTCGCCGGCCGACCGTGCGGTCGAACTCCGACCTGAGCTACCGCTCGGGGCAACAGGAGGCGCGGCCCGTTCGGATGGTTCCCACCTCGGTCGACGCGTTTCGTTATCGGAGCGCGCAGGCGGGCTCGACGGTGGCCTAGTCCCGCGAGTCGGTGCGGCGCGATCCGAACCACCACGATCCGAAGTGCTGCGCGCCGACGCTCCGCGATCGGGGGTCCGGTTGTACGGCGCACCGCGCCGGGAAGCGGTCGGGTCGGCGTTATCCCGCCAAGGAGCGGTTGCCCGTGCTCGCGGCTGTTCGAAGTCTCCCGTCCGTGGTGCGGCCGTTCTAGGACCAGCCGCGCGAGGACCAGCCGCGCGAGGACCAGCCGCGCGAGGACCGTCCGTGCGAGGCCCAGCCCCGCGGGGAGCGCCTGCGCGAGATCCGGCTGACGTGCCGCGAGGAGCGGGCGTGCGCTCGAATGCCTTGCCAGCCGCCGGCCTCGCCGCCCAACTCTTACCCGCGGGTGTCTTCCCAGTCGTGGGGCTGGCGGAGCGCGGCGAAGCGGCAGCCGGCTTGCCGGCCCGTGAGGCGTCAGAGGTCTTCCCGGCGCGTGCGCCTCCAGCTGCGGACTTGCCTGGCCAGGTCTTGCCCGCCACCGGCTTGCCGGCCCGCGCGCCACTTGCTGGCTTCGCGCCGGCGGCTCGAGCGGGACGCCGATCAGGCGACACTGGCATGGAAATGCGTACCTTCCGAGAATACATTTGGAATTACAAATGCATTGAGGGCCACCCGCGAACGGGTGACCCTCAATGGAAAGATGTCCGGCGGCGTCCTACTCTCCCACGCGGTGGCCCGCGCAGTACCATCGGCGCAGAAAGGCTTAGCTTCCGGGTTCGGAATGGGACCGGGCGTTTCCCTCTCGCTATGACCGCCGTAACTCTATTGAGATGTCAGTCGAATTACCGACCGTATCCCGGGAACTGCACAGTGGACGCGTAGCTTATTGTCGGCATTGCCGGCAAAGAGTTGTGTGTGGTCAAGCCCTCGGCCTATTAGTACCGGTCGGCTGCATGCGTTGCCGCACTTCCACCTCCGGCCTATCAACCCTGTGATCTAGCAGGGGGCCTTACCAGGTTAACCCTGTGGGAGACCTCATCTTGAAGCGAGCTTCCCGCTTAGATGCTTTCAGCGGTTATCCCTGCCGAACGTAGCTAACCAGCAGTGCACTTGGCAGTACAACTGGCACACCAGAGGTTCGTCCGTCCCGGTCCTCTCGTACTAGGGACAGCTCTTCTCAAGTCTCCTGCGCGCGCGGCGGATAGGGACCGAACTGTCTCACGACGTTCTAAACCCAGCTCGCGTACCGCTTTAATGGGCGAACAGCCCAACCCTTGGGACCTACTCCAGCCCCAGGATGCGACGAGCCGACATCGAGGTGCCAAACCATGCCGTCGATA
>DATCDK010000200.1:0-7022 GCA_036510735.1 Acidothermaceae bacterium
GAGGCGCGGTTTGCGCGGGGGAGACATCGCCGATCTTGCGCGGCACGGTGGCGGCGGGACGGCGGGACGGCGGGGGGCAGGACGGCGGGGGCGGCGCAGTGGCGGGAGTTCGCGTGGAGGTTTCACGAATGTGCGCGGCCCGAGGGGAGGATGGTTGAAATGTGAGTAACATGCGCTCCGGGTCACGATCATCGGGATCCGCGAGCGTCGCCTTCCGGTTTGACGCACGAGACGCGTCGGCGCCCGCCACTGCGGCGAGGAGGCACGCGTGGCTCACCAAGCACCTCACTCAGGCACCGAACGTGATGGCCATCTGAGGCGAAACGGAATTAACCTGCGGCCGGCAAACCTGCTGTTGTTGATCCCGCTGATCGGGACCCTGTTCCCAATGTTCTACAACCGCGACTCGCCGCGGCTCGGCGGCATGCCGTTCTTCTATTGGTACCAGCTGGTCTGGATCCCGATCAGCGTCGCTCTCACCCTTGTCGTCTATCGCGCGACTCGGGGTGATCGGTGATGAACGGCGTCGAGTTGGGCATCGTCATCGCGCTGTTCGTCATCGTCACCGTGATGGGGTTCCTCGCCGCCAGATGGCGGCGCAATGCCGACAGCCACAGCCTGAACGAGTGGGGTCTTGGTGGCCGCAGCTTCGGAACCTGGATCACCTGGTTCTTGCTCGGTGGGGATCTCTATACGGCCTACACCTTCGTCGCCGTCCCTGCTTTGGTGTTTGGTGCCGGTGCAATCGGGTTCTTCGCCGTGCCGTACACGATCGTCGTCTTCCCGATCGTGTTCCTCGTAGCCAGCAGGCTCTGGTCCGTTGCGCATCGGCAGGGCTACGTGACCGCGGCCGACTTCGTGCGCGGCCGACACGGCTCCAACGCCCTCGGAGTAGCCGTCGCGGTCACCGGCATCGTCGCAACGATGCCGTACATCGCGCTTCAGATGGTCGGCATCCAGGCCGTGGTCGAGGCCATCGGTATCAGCGGGCACTGGCCGCTCGTCATCGCCTTCGTGGTGTTGGCGGCGTACACCTACTCGTCGGGGCTGCGGGCGCCGGCGCTGATCGCGTTCGTGAAGGACACGCTGATCTACCTCGTGGTGATCGTTGCGGTCATCTACATTCCCTACAAGCTCGGCGGATACGGAAAGATCTTCGATGCGGCGGCCAAGGCACTGCCTGCGAAGCCGTCGCATGGCGGGGTGACGCTGAAACAGTCGCAGTACCTGGCATATTCGACGCTCGCGCTCGGTTCGGCGCTGGCGTTGTTCCTCTATCCGCACTCGACGACGGCCGTACTCGCAGCCCGCAGTCGCAACACCGTGAAGAAGAACATGGCACTCCTTCCGGCCTACTCGTTAATGCTCGGCTTCCTTGCGTTGCTCGGCTACATGGCGATTGCGGCCAAGGTTGCGCCGGTCAAGGGCACCAACGGCAAGCCCGACAGCAACACGATCGTGCCGATGCTTTTCGACAACCAGTTCCCTTCGTGGTTTGCCGGCATCGCCTTCGGTGCCATCGCGATCGGCGCACTCGTGCCTGCAGCCATCATGTCGATCGCGGCGGCGAATACGTTCACTCGCGACATCTACAAGCCGTACTTCCGGCCCAACGCGTCTGCGAAGGAAGAGGCTCAGGTCTCGAAAATCATGTCGCTGTTAGTGAAATTCGGTGCGCTGCTGGTGATTCTGTTCGTCAACGTGCAGTTCGCGCTCGACTTCCAGCTCATCGGCGGGATCATCATCATCCAGATCCTGCCTGCCGTCGTGCTCGGCCTCTACACCCGCTGGTTCCACCGATGGGCGCTGCTGGCCGGCTGGGTGGCTGGCATCGCGACGTCCGTCTGGATGCTCTGGTACGTGCCGAACCCGCTCACCAACCACAAGCACTTCGGTGGCGCGCAATGGGCACTGTCGCATATCGGCATGCACACCAGCGCGGCGATCTGGATCGGCATCCCGACCGTACTGATCAACCTGATCGTCGCCGCTGTGCTTACGCCGTTGTTCTCCCGCCTCCCGCGTGGCGTCGACGGCACGGACGAGAGCGACTACCACGCCGAAGCAGGAGACCCGCGGGTCGTCACGATGGCCGCCTCAGCGAGTGGGGAGGTTGCCGCCGAGGGTGGCTGACGCGGCACAGGCTGTGCCGGCCGGGTGGGTGCCGGCAGGCCTGGCATCTGGTGCGTCAGGAGATCGTGGCGCGGGCGAGCCGTCGCCGCGGATGCGCGGTGACGACGACATGAATTGATGTTCCGCCGGGCTGCACGTGAGCGACCACATCGCGATCATGCCCCATGCTCGGCAAGGCACATCGCGGTCTCCCGACAGCATTACAGATCAGTTCTGAACGGACTTTCAAGCACGATCGTGCCCTGGGCGAACACTGAGCGAGCCCCTGGGAACCCGCACGGTCATCGACGCCGGAACAGGCGCGAGGTTACCCGGAGCTTCACCTAGCCCCTTGCCACTACCGGCGACAACAAACCGGTGATGCTCATCGGACTCACTTACAACCAGGATCGCCCCTTTGTGCGGTACGCCAACGATCGTGTCGAGGGCAAATGTGCGCGTTCAGGTGAACGCGCAGAGCGGCATTTTCGGATGTCGCCCGACAGCGTCTGTCATTGCTGGGAACATGGCGCGCATGAAAGGGGATGCCCGTGCCTGAGTCGCCGTCGCGAATCCGGGCGCGGTATGCGGCTCTAATAGCGAGTGGCCTTCGGCCGGTCACAGCGCTTGCCGTAAGCGTCGCCGTCGTGGTCGGCCGGACCCTTCCAGTGCTCGCCGTTGTTGCACTGTGCGGGTGGATCATCGACATTCTTGGTGCCCGAACGGTTGGTGTCGCGTTCGCTGCGGCCACGCTCGTGTTGCTCTGGATCGGCATGCTTGCGTTTGTCCTCGCGTGTACGGTGTCCGACGCCGCGCAGTTTTGGCTTCGCTGGGTACGCGGACAGGACTTCACCGTGCTCTACGCACGCGGCTGGTCCTTTTACCGAACAGTCTGGGCCGGCATCCGCGGCACTAACAGGCTCTACCAGCGCCGCCTCGGCTATCGCCAACTCGACCTCTGAACGGGCAACATGCGCGCGTCATCGCGGCTACTGAGTGCGTTAGTCGCGGTGGCGGGCGACATGGGCCGGGGCGCGGCTACCGTTCTCGCATGAGCGCAGCCGAGGGGTTGTCCAGCAACCAAATGGGCCGACCTTTCCGCGAAAAGATGCGGGTGCTTCTCGAGGCCGGCCCGATCGGTGCTTGGGTGACGATCGAGCCCGGATCGATCGTCATTGATCCAGACACCGTCGGCGTGGACAAGTGCCTGTGCACCGGCGTGATCGTCCAGCACGAGCCGAGTCTCGTCGTGATCCGCAGGACGCTGCTGCCTGCCTTGTTCCACAGCCATCTACTGGTAGTTCGCGGGTCGACACCTGCGAGCGTGGGGGTCACGGTCGGGGTTCAGATCACCAGAAGCGATTGGGGACGCATCGGGTCGCTTCTCGCGGCCGCCGGGTTCGCAGTCCGCTCGATCGACACGAAATACTCGACTGCGTCCGAACTCGGTCGCCTCGTGCCCTAGCACGCCAGGATCCTGTGCCGACGGGATAAGACGACTTCGCGCGTCGCGACAGTGCGTTTATGCCACTGTCGCCCGGGCGGTGCGCGCTGCCCCAGCATCTGATTGCAGCAAAGAAGCCGCCCCGTCAACTCGCGGAGCGGTTGTTGATCCAGATCGAGGCGTGTGCTGGTTCGACGGCTCGGCCGACGACGTCGAGCAGATCTGTTCGCACCGCGTCGAGGTCGACGGCCTCGCGCAGTCGCGCCGAGAATGCGGCGACGGTGGCGTCGGCGTCGTAGCGGACGCGGTTGAACCGTCGATCGACCAGGCGCTGCACGCGGGTGCGGATCGGACTGAAGAGGGCTGCGGCGGCCAGCGTCGAAGCGGCGACCGCGATCGGCGACGAGAAGGACAGCACGTCGGTTGTCAGCACCACGATGCCGACATAAACACCGACCAGGAGCCCGGTCACGACTGCATACGACAAGGTGCGGCTGATCAATCGGTCGATGTCGTACAGCCGATATTTGAGGATCGCTACCCCGATGCTCAGCGGCAAACAGGCCACCGCGATCGGCGCGAGCGCGCTGATCAGCCGCCAGGCCGGCGATGCGCTGGAGCTTTCCGTCAAGAGCGGAACGGCGCCGATCACGAACATCGTGGCGCCGGCCATGCCCCATTTGAATTGCAGGCGCCGTTCACCGGTGGAACTGCGGTAAGTCGCGACTTGGCGGCCGATCGCCGCGAGCCCGCTGATCCCGAGCACCGGGAAGTAGATGCCCTGGACGACTCCCCACCACGCCCAGTCGCCGGACGCGTGGTTGGTCGTCGTCAGGTTGCCGCTGGCGTCGACCACGATCTTGTGCAGCAAGATCGTGTCCGTCGCAATCCCGTACGCACCGAACATCCACACCGCAGACAGAGCCAGAAAGGCCACCACCGATCTGCGCCACCAGACTGACGGCAGCGTCGCATCCGGAAACAGCAGGATCGCCAGCCCGAGCAAGATGACCGCTGGTGCCCACGACGGCTGCAGTTGGACGGCGACTGGTCCCAGCGGCAACCGGCCGGGGTGCACGCGGTAATCGATGGCCGCGTACGCCGACATGTCCGTGTTCAGCACCAGGCACACCGGAATGCCGATGAGGATCCACCCCATCACATTGCGGGGCTGACGCACCGCAACCACGACGCCGACGCCGCCGAACGTCGCGAACGCGACCAGGAGACCAACGTCGCTCGCCGTGCTCGACTGATGAGCCGCCCTTGTCAGCGGAACACTCGCCACGACCAGCGCAAGAAGCACCAGGCCGCCAGCCCAGGCAAGCACGCGCTTCACCATCGCCGCATCCCTCGCTGCAAGCCAGTCTGAACCCAGGTGCTCACTCTGCACGCTAGGGAATCGACGTTCCGACATCGTTACGGACAGCGGACCCGCTTGGCCGCACGGGACCGGTGACCAGACATACTCAACTTGGCTCCAAATGATCGTGTTCGCACGCCGGCCAAGTGGTGCTGCCAAAGACCCCACCTGTTGCCGTTGCGGCGCGACCGGGCGGCCGCGTGACTGAGGTGTCCGGCCGGCAGGGTGCGGGGAGTGTATCGATGTCGGATCTGTTGATGAACGCGTCATCCTCGCGATTGGAGATAGCGCTGACGCCAACGCGCAACGACCAAAGGGGGACCAGGCGGGGACCAACATGTTGATGTGCCTGCTAGGGACCGCGTCTGTCCGCTTGGACGTCTGGGGTGGCTACCATGGGGGCGCCAAAAGCAGCGGCGTAGGCCTGTGACCTGCACAAATGGTGTGTCCGAGGGGGGACTTGAACCATCTGCACCGCCGGTGTTGGTTGAGCGTGAATCGGGCCGAAATCGCGGAATGGCCTGCGGTGTAAGGGAAAACGAGGGCCCGGATGCTGACCGTTGCGCCCCGTTGCCACGGATTGGTGCAACCACCGGGGGCACGGATGATCTTGGCTCAGGCGCGACGAGCAGCGCGCTAGGGGGCGCTCGTGAGCGCCCGCGTTGTGCCGCTGGTCTGACCCACGCCGTGTGTCCGAGGAACGAACTCTTGATTGGGTGGGCCGAGCCGTTCGGCGAGCTACGGTTTGATGAGCAGCTGCACGCCAGCCTTACGGGCGGCCTTGGCCAGCGGTTTGTCGAGGGTGGCCAGGGTGGCCCCGAGTCGTTCGGCCAGCAGCAGGTAGGCGGCGTCGTAGGAGCTCAGCCTGTGACGTCGCCCGGTCGCGACAATGCCGGCCATGTCGGTGGGGGAGGTGTCGAGGTTGATCGGTAGCTGGGCAAGGAGCTCCAGGAACCGGCTCGCCTGCGCCTCACTGAGGCGGCCGCGTCGCTCGGCGACCAGCAGGACGTTGGCGACCTCCAGCGGCCAGATCGCCGGCACGACCACTTGATCGTCACGCAGCCGGTCCAGCACCGCCTCCGTTGCCTGGGTTGCTTCGTCCTCGAAGCACCAGGCCATGGCGACGCTCGTATCGATGACGAACATCAGCTAGCGCCGGCCTTCCTCGACCATCTCACGCACCGACTCCCCGTCGAGCCGCACACCGACTCGGGCGGCCCGAAGAGCGGCGATCACCGATTCGGGAGTGGATCGTGAGTCGATCGGAACGAGCCTGGCCACCTCCCGACCGTGTTTGGTGATCGTCACGCTCTCACCGCGCTCAACCTGATCGAGTAGGCGAGGCAGATGGGTCTTGGCGTCATACGCACCGATCGATGAGCTACTCACCACACCAGACTAGTCTCCGACCAGTCCGGTATCAAGTGCAGCACCGGCCGGTCGGCACTCCCGCGTACCCGCGCGCCCCGACCGATGAGCAGATGACGCCGAAGGTCGCTGATCGCCCACCCTGCGAAACACAATCATAATGCCGCGAGGCGCGCGACCACGGCGGCGCGCACGGCAAGCACGTGCCGACACGCGAGCACATTTTGGCCCACACGCAACAGAACCCACCCGCCGGCGCGCAGCATCTCGCCAAGCTATCTCCGCGCCACCTAGGATGCGGCGTGGCTCGGGGCGAGCGGCGGCGGCACTTGGTGCCCACTACTGAATCGGGATGGATTCTTGATGAAACGAAATCGGCTGACTGTTGCCGCAGGTATTGCGGGCACGTTCGTTCTCGGGCTGGCGCCGGTAGCGATGGCCCAGACGCCGACCACTGCTGCTGCGCCCCACCCGTCCGTTCTGATCGGCGGGCTCCACAACCCGAAGCACATCACGTTCGGACCGGATGGTCACCTGTACGTGGTCGAGTCAGGTTTGGGTGATCCGACCAAGAAGAACTGCGTCACGATGCCGGGCGACACGGGCGCGCCCACTCAGGGTTGCGTAGGCAAGACCGGCTCGGTGGTGTGGATCAGGGGGACCACCGCGGTACCGGTGATTTCCGGGTTGGAGTCGGTTCAGGAGCAGGATTCCGGTGAGACTGTCGGCGCGGCC
>DATCDK010000201.1:0-2228 GCA_036510735.1 Acidothermaceae bacterium
GGTGCGCAAGAGCTATCGCGAACTACGCAGGCCGGACGGCGTGTCGCGGGCGTGTCGTCGGACCGTGCTCTGTCTGCCACGCTGCGGCCCCCGGCAGGTGTCGCGCTCATGAGGGCACCGCCAGCGTCTCCCCGGCCTGCACACCGGTGCTCGCGAGGTGGTTCAGCACGATGATCTGCTGGACCGTGGCCCGCGGATCGGCACGCGGCGTGACCTGCGTGGCGATGCCCCAGAGCGTCTGGCCAGGCTGGACGACGATGCTGTGCGAGGCCGCGGGCGGGCTGATCGAGCCGGCCGTGAACGACAACGCCTCGCCGAGCGAAAAGCCGAGCAGCATGCACAGAACCGCGGCCACCAGCAGTGCGAGCCGGCCGCGCCTGGTCAGCCGAATGTGGCCAGCTGTAAGGCTTTTCGCCGCCGAACGCGAGCCGACAGACCGCGGCGCATCGGTCTCGATCAACCGCAGCGGGGTAGCCCGCTCGAACGGCGGCGCGAGGCTGATCACCAGCGGCGGCAGCAGTTCCGTCTTCGGTAGATCGGTCTTCGGCACCGCCCGCAACCCGCGAGCTGGCGGGCACGGGAACTCGGTGAAGTCGAGCACGCGGCTCGGGATGCGACGGACCGGGCCGCTGGGGTTGGGGCTGCGGACCGGGCTGAGGAGCGTGGGCTGCGGGCTCATGAAGACCTCCGGGGAAGGAAGTGCGGCGCCGATGACCTCGAACGGATGTTCGATCGAACGCCTGTACGAAGTTGTACCCCATCCCGCCGACAAAACCACGACACGTTCGAACAGATGTTTGAATGCGTGTCGGGAAAGGGCTACCGTCAGGCCACCGAGCACCAACCAAGACCGCCAGATCAAGACCACACGAAGGGGCGAGGTCATGTCGCCACGGGACGCAGAAGGTTCAGGCCCGCTTGCCGGCGTCAGCGACTTCCCGGACGGTCCGCCTGACGAGACCGGCCTGACCCCGCGCCAGCATCGGGTCCTCGATGTGATCCGCGACTCTGTCGAGCGGCGCGGCTACCCGCCGAGCATGCGCGAGATCGGTGAACAGGTCGGGCTGACCTCGACGTCCAGCGTCGCCCACCAGTTGACCACCCTGCAGAAAAAGGGCTACCTGCGTCGCGACCCGAATCGCCCTCGCGCGGTCGAAGTCCGGATCCCCGGCGAGGTCGCCGGCACCTCGACGTCCGAGCCCCGCGGTTCCAGAGAGCCCCGCGGTTCCAGAGAGCACGATGGCACCCGCGATCACCCCCGCGAGCAGGCCGCACCCTTCGACGAGACCGAGAGCGGCGATTCACGCCAGGCCACCGCCTACATCCCGGTCGTCGGCCGCATTGCCGCCGGTGGCCCGATCCTCGCCGAGCAGGCAGTCGAGGACGTGTTCCCACTCCCCCGCAACGTCGTTGGCGAAGGCACCCTGTTCATGCTGAAAGTGGTCGGCGACTCCATGGTCGACGCAGCGATCTGCGACGGCGACTGGGTCGTCGTGCGCCAACAGTTGGCTGCCGAGAACGGTGACATCGTCGCCGCGATGATCGACGGCGAAGCCACCGTCAAGACGCTCAAGCGGCGCGACGGCCATGTCTGGTTGATGCCGCACAATCCGAACTACGCACCGATTCCCGGCGACGACGCGACGATCCTCGGCCGGGTGAGCGCTGTCTTGCGGAAGGTCTGATCGTGGCGCCCGGTTAGGGTCGTCATGATGGACGACGAGCAGGTGCTGGCCAGCGACGGTGTCACTTACGTGGTGCAGGTCGGCGACACGGTTCGGCGCCCCGCGCGGCCGTTCACAGCAACGATCCAGACCTACCTGCACCACCTGCACGAGCGCGGTTTTCACGAGGCACCGACTCCCCTGGGCTATAACGAGCAGGACCGCGAGGTGCTCTCCTTCGTCGCCGGCGACGTCCCGCAAGAACCGCTGCCCGACTACGCCTGCACTGACGACGTGCTCGTGCCTCTCGGCAAGTTGATCCGACGCCTCCACGACGCAGCCGCCGACTTCACACCACCCGTCGATGCCGTGTGGGGCGGCATCCCCGGGACGCCAGCAGGCGTCGTCCCGCTGTCCGAAAAGCCTGAGCTCATCTCGCACCAGGACTACTGCCCGGGCAACGTCGTCTTCCGCGACGGCCTGCCCGCGGCGTTCATCGACTTCGACCTCAGCCGGCCGACAACACGCGTCGCCGACCTCGTCAACGCCATGTACTGGTGGACC
>DATCDK010000202.1:0-4394 GCA_036510735.1 Acidothermaceae bacterium
CTTCGTGCAGCTCGGTGTCAAGCTGCGCGCGTCGCTCCCGCAGCGCGGTCTCGTCAGCGACTTCCTGCTGCAAAGTGCCGCGCAATCGCACGAGGTCATCGGCAAGCAGCCGCAGCTTCGAGTCACGTAGATCGGCCTGGACGACGGCGGCTCGGCGAGCGACTTCGGCCTGCTTGCCCAGCGGGCCGAGCTGACGACGAAGCTCGGTCGTGAGGTCCTGGACGCGGGTCATGTTCGCCTGCATCGCCTCGAGCTTGCGCAGCGCCTTTTCCTTGCGCTTGCGGTGCTTCAGCACTCCGGCGGCCTCTTCGATGAAGCCGCGGCGCTCCTCGGGGGTCGCATGCAACACGGCTTCAAGTTGGCCCTGACCGACGATGACGTGCATCTCGCGGCCAATGCCGGAGTCAGAGAGCAATTCCTGGACGTCGAGCAGCCGGCAGCTCTGGCCGTTGATCGAGTACTCCGAGCCGCCGGTGCGGAACATGATCCGGCTGATCGTGACCTCGGTGTACTCGACCGGCAGGGCGCCGTCGGTGTTGTCGATCGTCAGCGACACCTCGGCGCGACCGAGCGGCGGCCGACCCGCAGTGCCAGCGAAGATGACGTCTTCCATCTTGCCGCCGCGCAAGCTCTTGGGGCCTTGCTCACCCATGACCCACGCAAGAGCGTCGACGACGTTGGATTTGCCCGAGCCGTTGGGGCCGACCACGCAGGTGATGCCCGGTTCGAGGCGCAGGGTCGTGGCCGAGGCGAACGACTTGAACCCGCGAAGCGTGAGGCTCTTCAAGTACACGCGCGGCAGCCTATCCGGACGGCTCGACCCGGTCAGTTTGGCTGCACGAAAAAGGGACGCCCCGTTGCCGGCGGCGTCCCTTGATGGGCGAACGTTGGAGCGTCTAGCTGTAGACGTGCTCCTTGTCAGATACCGACAGGGTGAGCAGCTCTTCTCCAGAGACCTCGGCGCTCAAAGCGTCGTTGGCCGCCTGGAGACGCATACATTCAGTCTCGAGGTCCTGGACACGTAGCTGCAGTCGGCGCATTTCCGACAACATGCGAGGGTCCGGACCACCGAGGTGACCGAGTAGCGCCTTTGCCATGGAGGTCCTCCACTGGATGCCGGACGCGGTCGCCGGGCGCAAATCCGCTCGGGGTTGCCGCTTCAGCGGTGTGCGTTGGTGGTTACCTCAAGGGTCGCATCCGGTAGCCCCCTGGTCAAGGCCTGCGTTACGATCCGGTTACGACGCCATATCAGGGCAAACTATCACGTAACGATACACAAAACGGTCAAATCAGGCGTGGCATTCGAGTGATTCATCCAATCCGACGTTAGCGCTCGCTGAAGCCGGCCACCCCACCGCGCGCGACGTCCCACCGCTCGGTGACGCCGGTCACAAGCCCCGGCGTCCCCTCGCTTCGAAGCGCAGCGAGCAGGGCCTCGCACGCCTCGCGGCGCCCCTGCGCGACAACCTCGACCCGACCGTCGTCCAGGTTCGTCGCGGTTCCGACCAGACCGAGCTCGAGGGCACGCGAGCGGACCCACCACCGCATGCCAACGCCCTGAACCCGGCCGCGCATCCACGCCGTCAGCCGGACCGGATCGCTGCCCGCCTCGCTGTCGCTCCCAGTCGTCGCACTCACCAGTGCGGGTGTCGTGGTCGAGGCTGGCAATGCGGGCAGAAGTAGGACGAGCGGTTCATGAACGACTCGCGCCGGATCGGGGTGCCGCATCGTGGGCACGGCTCGCCGCGCCGCCCGTACACGGCCAGCGACCGGTCGAAGTAGCCACTCTCACCATTGACGTTCACGTACAGGCTGTCGAACGACGTGCCGCCTTGCTCTAGAGCACTTGCCATAACCGAGCGGACGCCGTCGAGCAGCCGCGTCGTGTCAGGCCGGCGCATCGTTTCGGTGGCGCGTGCGTAGTGCAACTTCGCCCGCCACAGCGCTTCGTCGGCGTAGATGTTGCCAACGCCGGAGATCAGGCTCTGATCGAGCAGGGCACGCTTGAGTCCGGTCCGTCGCCGACGCAGTGCCGTGTGGAAAGCGGCTTCGTCGAACCTGTCATCGAAGATGTCGCGCGCGATGTGTGCGATCTCGGGCGGCAGATCGGCGCCCCCGATCGAGACCGACAACCCTCCGAACGTTCGCTGATCGACGAAGCGCAACTCCGGCCCGTCGTCGTCGAAGGCGATCCGCACCCGAAGATGCGGGCCGGCCGGCGCTGATGGCTCGAGCATGAGCAGCTGGCCGCTCATCCCGAGGTGCGCAAGCACGGCGTCACCCGAGTCCAGCGGCAACCAGAGGTACTTTCCGCGACGACAGGCACCGACCACTCGACGTCCGATTAAGGCATTTCTGAAGTCTGAGACACCGGGCACGTGACGCCGGATCGCGCGCGGATGCAGTACCTCGACGGCGCTGATCTGGCGGCCAACCACCCAGCTCTCCAGCCCGCGCCGGACGGTCTCGACCTCGGGAAGTTCAGGCACCTGCGGTCGGTGCTAGTCGGCCACGTCGAGGCGTGAATCTTCAGCCACGTCGAGGCGTGAACCTTCAGCCACGTCGGCGGGTGAGCCCTCGGCCGCGTCGAGCGAACCTTCGGCGGCGGTAAGTGTCGCCTCGATCGCCTGGCGGATCCGGTTCCACGCTTCCTCCGCGGCCTGCTGCTCGGCCTCTTTCTTGCTGCGGCCCGAGCCCGTGCCGAAGACGGTGCCGCCGAGCCGAACGCCGGCTTCGAAGGTCTTCTCGTGGTCAGGACCACTTTCGGTGACCTCGTAGTAGGGCACGCCCAGCAGTTGGCTGGCGGTCAGTTCCTGGAGCGAGGTCTTCCAGTCGAGGCCGGCACCGAGGCGCGCAGCGTCGTCGATCATGTCGTCGAAGAGCCGGTGCACGAGATCGGTCGCGCCGGCCAAGCCGCCGTCGATGTACACGGCACCGATGAGCGCCTCGAGTCCATCGGCCAGGATCGAAGACTTGTCGCGGCCACCGGTCGATTCCTCGCCGCGGCCGAGCCTGATGAACTCGCCGAGGCCCAGGGTGCGGCTCACGTCGGCCAGCGCCCGCATGTTCACGACCGCTGCGCGCAGCTTCGCCAGCTGCCCCTCAGCGAGGTCGGGATAGCGGCGGTACAACGTCTCGGTGACGATGACACCAAGCACCGAGTCGCCGAGGAACTCCAGGCGCTCGTTTGTCGGTAGGCCGCCGTTTTCGTAGGCGTAGGAGCGATGCGTCAGCGCGCGTTCGAGCAGATCGTGGTCAAGCTCGACTCCGGCAATCCGCTCGAGCTGCTCGAGCGCATCGCTGCTGTCGGTCATCTGCACCCCCGTGCCACGATGGGAAATCAGCTCGTGGCGACCGGACGCCGGTTGTAGGTGCCGCAGTTCTGGCACGCGACGTGCGGCAGCTTCGGCTGCCGGCAGGCCGGGTTGCTGCAGGCCGCCAGCGTGACTGCGGCGGTCTTCCACTGGGAACGGCGGCTGCGCGTGTTGCTGCGCGACATTCTCCGCTTCGGAACCGGCACGGCTAGTTCTCCTGGTCTTCGTCGATGCGTTGGCGTTCGGTGGTACCGACTGCTCGCAGGGCGGCCCATCGGGGGTCGACCTCGTCGTGCCGATGGCCTGGATCGACGTCGGCGAGCCGCGCCCCACATTGGGGGCACAGACCCGGGCAGTCCTCCCGGCACACTGGCGCGAGCGGCAGCGCGAGCACCACCGCGTCACGTAATACCGGCTCCAGGTCGACGTAGTCGTCGACCAGTTGCCCGATCTCGTCGTCTTCGTCGTCCTCGTCGATCTCGTTGCCGGGATAGACGAACAGTTGCTGGATGTCGACCTCGAGGTGCGAAGTCAGCGGATCCAGGCATCGTGCGCACTCCCCAGTCAGCATGACCTGGATCGTGCCGGAGACCAAAACGCCCTCGCTCACCGACTCGAGTCGCAGGTCGAGAACGAGGTCGCTGCCGGGAATGGGGCCGATCAGTTCGCCACGGACATCCGGTGGTGCCGGAACGGTGCGGGTGACCGTGCGCATCGATCCCGGACGCCGCGGCAGGTCGCGGGTATCCACGACGAGCGGAGCGCGGGGGTCAAGGCGAGTCAGGGTCTCCTGCTCCCTTCGGGCATGCCGAAACCGCTTCGAACCGATCAACGCCGATCCTTCCCGGCGAAACCGTGACGAGGATACCCCGCGAACGAGATCAGCGCGATTCCAGGCCCGGTGCCGCCGCCGGTCTGCGGAAGCAAAGGTCCCAAGCGGCCGCAAGAACGACCGCTGGAGACCAACGGTCGGGCTGGCCGGTGCCGGCGGCCGGCCTCAGCCGCCGGGCAGCGGCATCTCCTCGCCGTGGACGTCGGCCAGCTGTTCCATCTCGTTTCGACCCTGAAGCTTCTCGCGGC
>DATCDK010000203.1:0-5502 GCA_036510735.1 Acidothermaceae bacterium
CTGAAGATGCTCAGCACGAGTCGTCGCGGACGGCGTGCAGCGAGCCGAAAGCCGAGCAGCAGCGGCGCGGGAAGCTTCGCCGACACTGCGATCACCCATGCTCGGCGCCGGGGCGGACGCGCAGCATCGTTCAACGCCGCAACCGTGCTCGTACGCGCGGCGCGGATCGCAGGAACGAAAGTCGCGACGATCGCCACGCCCAAAGCCAATGCGACAACCAGGCCCACCGTCGATCCGGTCAGCGATGGCGCATTGGGCGCGCCGATGAGCCCGGCCCCGGGTCCGTCAATCAGTGGCGCTGTCAGCCAGCCGACGATCAGCCCTAGAGCAGCCGCACACAGACCGACCAGCGCGTGCTCGAGCAGCAGCACGACAGCAACGATTCGCGGTGTTCCTCCCACTGCTTTGAGCAAGCCCACGCGACGTGTTTGCTCAGACATGCGACCGCCAACAAGAACCGCCACGCTCGCGATCGCCAAGAGGGCAAGCAGCCAGCTGCCCGTAGAGAGAACGGTCTGAACCTTGATCAGCACCTGTGCATCGCCGCTGCGGATGCGTTGCCACGAAAGCAAATACGGGGCGGACGGCGAGGTGTTCGCGTTGTAACGATCGGCGAACGCGCTCGCGGCGAGCGCATCGTCGAGCTTCAAGTTCAAGAAATACGCGATGGGTCCATCGGTCCCTGCAATGCGCGCCGCATCGGCTTCTGTCGCCCAGATGAGGCCGGGGTTCGACGAGCTGACGCTTCCCACAATGAAGCAGCCCTCCGCCTCAGCGCACACATCCGGATAGGAGGGGATGGCGGCCGTGGCCGCCGTCCCCACAACCACGAATGCGGTGTGACCGAGGGTCAGCTGATCACCGACGTGAAGACCGAGCGCGCTCGCGAAGCCTGCTTCGACGACGACTCCGCCGGGTTGAACCCAGCGGCCGTGCAGCTGCTTCGGCTGATCGACAGACGAGACCGCGGAGCTTCGGCCTTCGACCTCAGCACCACCAGTGGTGTGACCCTTGTGGAGCGACGTCCACGTCACAGGGAACGGCCCGCTAAACGCGGCCACGCCCGCGGCGTGCTCGAGGGGCACTAGGGCGGCAGCCTCAGCAGCCGCTGTGAGGACGGGGCCTCGTTCAACAGCCCCTCCCGGCGCGGCGGTAATTGCCGGCGCTGGGGCACTTGAGCCGCCGGGCATGACGGTCGCCACCACATCCGGTCCGTTGGTTGCGGCTCGCGTTCGTGCATACGGATTGTTCGTCGTGCCGTGAAGTGCAAGGCCGAGCGTGAGTGTCGTCGTCCCGGCAGCAATTGCGAGCAGCAGGAGCAGTGCCTGTGCCGGCCGGTGGCGTAGATCCTTGATCGCGAGGCGAAAGACAAGGAACACGCGCCCCTGCACTTAGGTCTCCAACCCGGCGAGGTCGGCGAGATTTCTTCTGGCGCTGCCGACGAGCCGCGTCTCGTCGACAAGGGCACCGTCGCGCATCGAGATCAGCCGATCCGCAGTTGCGGCGATCCGCTCGTCGTGGGTGACGATGACGAGGGTGAGTCCGTCGTTGTGCAGCACTTCGAAGAGCCGCAGCACCTCGAGAGTCGCGGCGCTGTCGAGGTTGCCGGTGGGTTCGTCGGCGAGAACGACAAGCGGCTCGTTGGCGAGCGCCCGAGCGATCGCTACCCGTTGACGCTGACCACCCGACAACGCTGACGGGAGATGTTCGGCCCGATCGGCGAGCCCCACCTGCTCAAGCAGCTGGCGGGCGCGACGCTGAGCGTCTCGCGGCGCGCGGCCGGCGAGAAGTGCTGGTAGTTCGACGTTTTCCTGGGCGGTCAGCTCATCCATGAGGTGGTACGCCTGGAAGACGAAGCCGACCTCGTGCCGGCGAAGCTGTGCGAGCGCGCGCTCCGAGAGCTGATCGATTCGCCGCCCTGCCAGTGAGAGCTCGCCAGCCGTGGGTCGATCGAGCCCGCCGAGCAAGTGGAGCAGCGTTGACTTCCCGCAGCCGCTCGGCCCCATCACCGCGAGCATCTCGCCACGAACAACGTCGAGGTCGACATCGTCGACGGCGCGCACAAGTCCCTCGCCGCTGCCGTAAAGCTTCCGCAACCCGTGGGCGCGCAAGAGCACGCTTTCGTTCATCGCTTGCTCCCTCGGCCACTCCATACGCGTTCACACGACTCGAGCCAGCGCAGGTCTGCTTGAAGCCGCAGGACGATGCCTTCGAGCACCAACCCGGCGTCCGACTGATTGGGCTCTGCCATCGCTGCCTGCTGGACGTCGCGCAGCCGCCGCAGCAGTTCGCGGCGCTGCAGGTCGACGATGCTGATGGGGTCGGCCAGCCCGGCCGCTGCTGCAGCTATCAGCTTCAAGTGGAACTCGGCCAGGTCTGGCTTCGGCGAACTCACTTCGCTTAGCCACTCGGTGACGCGTTCGTGGCCTGCCGGCGTGAGTCGATACACCTTGGTGTCGGCGCGCTCGGCTGCATCGGCCCCGACTACCGCAACCAGTCCGGCCTTCTCGAGCCGGCCGAGAGTCACGTAGATGTGACCGGCATTGAGGCCTTCGGCGAGCGGTCCTAGCGCGTCATCGAGACGCGACCGCAGCTGGAAAGCCCTCGAAGGCTCCTTTGCCAGCATCGCCAGCACGATTTCCTGCTGCATGTGTCATCCGATCTAACGGTTAGACAAAAACCTAACCGTTAGGTGAACCATGGTCAAGGGCGGACTGCGTGGGGTGAGCGCTGACCGACGACACGCGACATGAGACGAATCGGTCTTGGGCATGGTGGAGGGAGCAAATGGGTTCGTCGGGCGGAAGCTCACGGTTGGTCTAGTCGAGGCCGACTACGACGTCGTCGCACTGTCGCGTCGCGTTCCCGAGATCGCTGGCGCCACAGGACGAGCAGTTGACGTCGCCGACGAGGCCGACGTAACGGTCGCACTGCACGGGTGTGAGGTCGCCTTCTATCTCGTGCATTCGTTAAGTGATGAAGACTTTCGCGCTCGCGACCGACAGTTGGCGGAAAGCTTCGGGCGAGCTGCCGCAGCGGCAGGCCTCCGACGCATCGTCTACCTCGGCGGCCTGGGGCATGACCCCGAGTCCGAGCATCTTGTCAGCCGCCAGGAGGTCGGCACGGCGCTCGCGAGTGCAGGAATTCCCGTTGTCGAACTCCGAGCCGCGGTCGTGCTCGGCGCGGGCAGCATCTCCTTCGAGATGCTTCGATATCTCACCGAGCGGCTTCCGTTCATGGTCTGCCCACGCTGGGTACGCACCGCGATCCAGCCGATCGCCTGGGCCGACATGATCCGCTATCTGATCGGAGCGATCGACGTCGCCCCTGGCGTGTACGAGGTCGGCGGCGCCGACGTCACGTCGTATCGCGAAATGATTACTGCTTACGCAACTGCGCGCGGCCTGCGGCGTCGACGCATCGTCGACGTGCCATACCTGACGCCTCGATTGTCGTCGTACTGGCTGGATCTCGTCACCCCGGTGGATCGCCGCGTCAGCCACGCGCTCATCGAGAGTCTGGTGACCGAAGTTGTCGTCGAGGATCACGAGCGAACGGACGCGGCCTTCAACATCAAGCCGATGGGCCTCGTCGCTGCGCTCTCCGCCGCGCTCGACGACCAGGCGCTCGAGCTCGATCACGACTTACTCAGCCGCGACGGCGGCCTTCGAGACGGTGTCTACACCGTCCGCGTGACTGTCCCCCTTTCCGGCAGTGAATCAACACGCCTCGACGCCGATCTTGGTCGGATCGGCGGAAGCTACAGCTGGTACGGCCTCACGTTCGCGTGGAAGGTGCGTGCGCTCCTCGGCCGCGTCGCGCGGGAGCACTGGACGCTCGGCCTGCCACAGGAAATCGTCCAAGGCGCGACCGTGGATTGGTGGCAGGTCGCGCGACGTGAGCCCGGCATCCTCGTACTGCGCGCGACTCACTGGTTTCCCGGGGAAGCATGGCTCGGCTATCAGTGCACGGACAACGAGCTGACCCAGGTCGGGTCGCTTCGCCCGAAGGGAATCCCGGGCTTCCTCTACTGGAAAGTGCTCCAACCTGTGCACCGCCAAGTCTTCCGGGCGCTTGCTCGACACAGGGTGGCGCGTTCAATAACCCAAGAGGATCGAGTGCTCCGCACCGAAGGATAAGCGTGGTCGGGTTACCGGATGTCGGGTGGCCCAGGGTGGGCGAGGTCTTCGGGTAGTGGCTCTCCAGGGTCATAGATCGGCGGTGCCGTTCCATCGGCTAGTGCGGCCGCCGCGTCGGCAAGCGCGAACCGCTCGCGGACTCTGCCCAGGAAGTCGAGTTCCGTCAGCCTCGCCAGCTTCGCCCGTTTGGGGCCGGCGTACACGCTCACCCAATCGCCGGGGTCGAGGACGCCGCGTAGTTGCCCGTCGACACTGACGGCGACCTGCCCGGATCGCTCCAGCACGCGGACGGCGACGCGCTCGCACTTCGCATCGAGCACGAGGCTTCTGTCGAACGCCATATGAGGGGCTACAGGTGTGAAGATCAACGCATCCAGGTGCGGAGACACGATGGGACCGCCGGCGGCGAAGCTGTACGCGGTCGATCCGGTCGGCGTCGCGACGATCAGTGCGTCGGCGGAGTAGGACGCGAAGAGTCGGCCGGTGACATACACGGCCACACTGACCTGCCGGTCCCGCGACAGCTTCTCAAAGACCACGTCGTTCAAAGCCATGACGTCGAGGGGAACACCCCAGCCCACATTGCGTGCGTCCCCGTCGCGTAGCGGTGGTGGAGGCAGGGCCGGACCGCGGCCGTAGCGCAGCAGCGACTCCATGCCCTCAGGGATTTCTAACGGCCGCGACGAGCGCATCGTCAACGCCAGGCGCGCGTCGATGTGAATCGCGCCCGACTGTACGGCGTTCAATGCCCGCACAATGTCGTCAGATTCGATCTCGGTCAGGAATCCGAGCCGCCCGACGTCAACGCCGAGGACCGTTGCGCCAATCGGTGCCGCCACGCGTGCTCCGCGCAAGAACGTGCCGTCGCCGCCGACCGTCACGATCAGGTCGGGGCTTCCGGCGTGCACAGCCTCTTGTGTTGAGTTCCTTCGGGGGACGTTGTCAGGGGCATTCCACACGTCGATGTCGACGCACGGGATTCTCTGATCGGTAGCCCATTGCCGCACTTGGTCGGCGGCGGCAATCGCGGCGGGCTTGCCGCCGTGAACAACGAGCCCGATGCGTGAGATCACCGCGCAGCCTCCAGGTGCCGACGCCGTCCAGCCGGTTGCTCGCGCTCGGTGGTGGTGCTTTCTCGACGGATAGCAGGGACCGCCTGTCGCGCGCGCCACGCAACCACGGTCGCCAACATAGCCGCCGCCGCCCCGCCGAGCATTGCGGCCCTGTCTCCGCTTACCCCTGCCGTTGCCCCGGTGTGGTTGACGGAAATCGCGATAGCGGGGAGCAGCGCGGCACCGATGGCCGCGCCGATCTGCCGGCTGGTGTTGATGACGCCGCCGATCACCCCTTGATCGGCGGGCGC
>DATCDK010000204.1:0-12574 GCA_036510735.1 Acidothermaceae bacterium
CGGTGAGGCCCTGGCTCCCGCGGCTCCCCTTGCGCCAGCCGGCGGAGCCGCCGCGGCGGCCGGTGCCGCCACAGGAGCCGCCGGAGCCGTGGCGCCGCAGAGTTCAGTAACGCTCGCGGGCGTTACCGGCGGAGCTGCTGGACTCCACCTGCTGAGCGGCGTTTCAGGCGGCGTGGCCAATGCCGCCTCGCGCCTTGTCGATCCGGCGGGTTCGCCGATGGGCGACGGTGCGTTGCCGAACGCCATCACCCCGGTTCACGCGGTGACCGCCACGCTGTCGAAGCCGCCAACGAAGGCGCCCGCCAAGGCGAAGACGGTCAGCACGGTGCCCGTAAAGCCCGCACCGCCGGCCAAAAAGAAGGCCTCAGGGTCGTCGGGCGCCGGGTCGGTTGCCCCGATCGCGTTGTCGGGTGACCAGCCGGGTCCGAGTAACACCGGTGTGCCAGCCGGGACGGCGTTGACAGTCATGAACGGGGACTTGACGATCACCACCGCCGGTGCGACATACAGCGGCTTGGATATTCACGGCTTCGTGAGCGTGCAGGCGCCGAATGTCACGATCAAGAATTCCATCATTCGGGGCGGGGTCGCACAGTCCGACATTGGTTTGGTCAACGACACTGACGCCTCCGCGACGAACTTCTTGATCGAGGATTCTGAGCTCGTGCCAATGGATCCGTCGGTTCAAATCGACGGCATCAAGGGTTGGAACTACACCGCCCTGCGGCTGGACATCCATGGCACGACGGACGGCGCGAAGATGTATGGGCCGAACGCGACGCTCGAAAACTCCTATATCCATGGGCTGGTTACCTACGCGCACGATCCTGATCAGGGCGGCAAACAGTCGCACAACGACGGCGTGCAGATCCTGTCGGGCAGCAACCTGAAGATCATCGGGAACACCATCGTGGGCGGCACGAACACCGCGGTGATGATCACCCAGGATCACGGGACCACGAACAACGTGTTGATCGACCGCAACTGGATCTCGGGCGGAGCCTGCTCGATCAACATGACGCCCAAGCCGTTGGGGTCGCTGAACGCGATCACGGTGACCAACAACATCTTCACCGACAACAGCACCAAGAACTGCCCGATCCTGGACACTACACACACCAATCTGACGGTGGCGGGCAATGTGTTCGCCGGCAGCGGCGGGTCGGTCCTGGTCAACAACAAGGGCGCTAACTAGACCCCTCGGTACCCTCAGGGCGAGCGTCGGGACGACCGATCACCTGTTGACCCATCGTCGGCCCGGCGCCACTTCCCACTCCCCACGTGCCGGGCCGGCGATGCTTCCGGCTCCGGCCTCTCGCGCCCGCCTGTCCCGGTCAACAACAAGGGCGGCGAGTAACAGCTCCTGCACGTCGCAACACATCGTCGGCTCGGGGCCTTTCATCAGGCGCCGGGCCGGCGATTTTTGTTGTACAGCGAGGTGCAAAGCCGCCTCGCGCATTTCACTCGATTGGGCGGCGGCGTATTTCACCCGTTTGCCGAGGTGCATTTCCGGCGAACGTCGCCGGTCGGCGCACGCGGTCTTCCGTCGAGTGACGGAATTACGTCGGGTCGGAGGGCCTGAACACCGCAGAATTCCTTCACTGGGCGCGAAAACGCGGCCTCAGGTGCCCGGCGAGCCACGCGTATTCGACGGTCGAAATGGCGAACTTGAGCCTTTACGATTTATTGCTTATTTGCTTTTTACATCATACAAGCTGGCATTTGGGTGAGATCTACTACTCCCGATCAAGGGGTCCCCTTACTCCGACGATGTCCATTTTGTCGCAGCCAAAAAACCGCTGCTGCCTAGCTCACCAAAGAGCTACCCCGCCGCGAAAAAAGGTTGTGCACAATGAATCGCAAGATCCGGGTCTACATGTCCTCAGTCGCGGCGGTCGCCGTGGTGTCCGGGGGCATCGGTCTTGCCGCCGTCGTCCCAGCAAGTGCTTCCAACGCAGCTGCGACAACGTCGACGGTGCACTACACCGCCGCTCAGCTTGCCGCCCACAAGGCGCAGGTCGCCGCGAAGGCAAAGGCAGCTGCGAAAGCGAAGGCCGTTGCAAAGGCGAAGGCCGCTGCGAAGGTAAAGGCCGCCGCCAAGGCGAAGGCAGCCGCGAAGGCTCACGCCAAGTACGAGGCAGCCAAGGCCGCGAAGGCGAAGGCCGCGAAGGCCGCCGCCGCCAAGGCAGCGAAGACCGCAGCTGACAAGGCCGCCGCTCTCAAGGCAGCTGCCGCCGCGAAGGCCAAGGCCGCCGCGATCGCCGCTGAGAAGGCGCGTCGTAACCATGCGCCCAAGCCGCCGGTCGGCTCACCGACTACCTCGCCGACCAGCACGCCGACCGTGGCACCGTCTCCGACCACCGCGCCGAGCCCGACCACCACCCCCACCCCGACCACCGCGCCGAGCCCGACCACCACCCCGACCGTTGCGCCGAGTCCGACCAGCGTGCCGTCGCCAACACCGACCACGACGCCCACCACCCCGCCGTCCAGCCCGCCCGTCGCTGGCAACGTGCAGCCGAACGCTGACAACACCGGCGTCCCGGCCGGCACTGTCCTCACCGTTTACAACGGCGACCTGACCATCACGACGGCCGGCGCGACGTACAGCGGCCTTGATATTCACGGCTACCTGCGCATCCAGGCACCGAACGTGACCGTCAAGAACTCGATCATCCGAGGTGGCACCGGCAACAACGGTCTGGGCATCGTGTCTGATGTCAGCGACGCCGCGACCAACTTCCTGCTCGAGGATTCTGAGGTTGTCCCGCAGTACCCGGTCGTCAACCTCGACGACGTCAAGGGTTGGAACTACACGCTGCTGCGTGACAACATCCACGGCTCCGTCGACGGGCTGAAGATGTACGGGAACAACGCGACCGTGGAAGACTCGTGGATTCACGATCTCGTCACCTACGCGCACGACCCAGCGCAGAACAACGGTCCGTCACACTCCGACGGCGTTCAGATCCTGTCCGGCACCAACCTCAAGGTGATCGGGAACACGATCATCGGGCAGCCCAACTCGTCGGTCATCATCACCCAGGACAACGGCCCGGTGAGCAACGTGACGATCTCCGGCAACTGGCTCGGCTCGCAAGGCTCCCAGCAGGTCGCCACGATCAAACTGCTCAACAAGCCGCTGCCGACGTTGTCCGGTATCACTGTCACGAACAACATCTTCGAGGGACAGCTGGCGTCCGCGTGCCAGATCCTCGATAGCCCGGCCGTGACGCTCGTTTCGTCGGGCAACGTGATTGGTGCGACGAACGCAACCGCCAAGCTGCTGAGGACGGCGTCGACTACCTAACCCGGTCGGCATGGTCGCGCAGTAAGAGCACCAGCACGGCAACTACCCGCGGGCGGTTGGGACCTAGGCGCGTACGCTGAAAGCGCCTGGGACCTGACCGCCCGTGGCTTGCACGGAGCGCTGCTGGTTGGCGTCCCGTAGCCCTTAGTCCGCACCGCCATTCGTCGGAAAGGCCCCCGCATCGATGGATCTGTCTTCGTTGCGGTCGGTATTGCTGGAGGATCCGGCGCTCGCGCAGGCCGTCCGGGCCGCTCAGGGCAAGACCGTTGCGCATCTCGATCTCGGCGCCCCGCGCCCGTTGCGTCCCTTCATCATCGCCGCGCTGGCATCCGTGCCGCCGGCGGGCGCCGGTCGGCCGGTGCTCGCGGTGACCGCCACCGATCGCGAAGCCACCGATCTCGCGGCCGCCCTTGGCGCTTTGATCGACCCCGACTCGGTCGCCGAGTACCCCGCGTGGGAGACGCTGCCGCACGAGCGGCTGTCCCCGCGCGCTGACACGGTGGGCCGGCGCCTCGCCGTCCGACGTCGATTGCGACACCCGAGCGACGGGCAGCTCGCAGTCGTCGTCACGCCAGTTCGGGCGCTGGTGCAGCCGCAGGTCGCTGGCCTTGGTGATCTCGAGCCGGTGGCACTGCAGGTCGGCGACAGTGCCGAGCTCGATGATGTCGTTGGGCGGTTGATCGCCGCTGGCTACACGAGGGTCGATCTGGTCGAGCGGCGCGGCGAAATCGCGGTCCGCGGCGGCATCCTCGACGTGTTCCCCCCGACCGAAGACCACCCGCTGCGGGTCGAGTTCTTCGGAGACGAGGTCGAGGAGATTCGCGTCTTCAAGGCCGCCGATCAGCGCAGTCTCGGCGATGACTTTCCAGCCACTCGTGGGTTGTGGGCTCCGCCGTGTCGGGAGTTGTTGTTGACACCGCAGGTGCTCGAACGCGCCGCAGAACTCGCCGCCAAGCATCCGCAGCTTGCGGACATTCTTGGCAAGGTCGCGCACGGCATCGCGGTCGAGGGCATGGAGTCGCTCGCCTCGGTCTTGGTCGACAAGATGGATCTGCTGCTCGACGAAATGCCGGCGGACACCGTGGTGCTGCTCTGCGATCCCGAACGTGTGCGGGCCCGTGCGGCCGAAGTTTTGCGTACTGGCGAGGAGTTTCTGCAGGCGGCGTGGGCGGGTGCGGCGTCTGGAGGCAAGGCCCCCATCGACCTGAGCTCTGCGGCGCTGCGGCCACTTGGCGACGTCCGCGCTCATGCTCTTTCTCTTGGGCTCGGGTGGTGGTCGGTGTCGCCACTCGCGGCGGCGGCAGAGGTCGCCCCAGACATCGAGGCGGACGGCGATGTGCTGGTCATCGATGCGGTCGCGGCCGAGGCGTACCGCGGGGACACCCAGGCCGTAGTGGCCGACGTCAAGGGTTGGCTCGCTGACGGTTGGCGAGTGCTGTTCACGACGGCAGGTCACGGTCCCGCGCAGCGGATCGCCGAGGTGTTGCGTGGTGAGGGTGTTGCGGCCCGGCTCGAGTTCGAGTTGCTGGGCGTTCCTGAACCTGGCGCGGTCGTCGTGTCGTGCGGCGCGCTTGATGCCGGTTTCGAAGCACGCGCTCCGAAACTCGTGCTGCTTACCGAGAATGACGTCTTCGGTACACGCACGTCGACGCGAGATCTGGCGAAGTTGCCGAGCCGGCGCAAGCGGTCCATCGATCCGATGCAGTTGCAGCCCGGCGATCTCGTCGTGCATGAGCAGCACGGTGTTGGTCGCTTCATCGAAATGGTGCAGCGCACCGTCGCCGGCGCGACGCGCGAGTACCTAGTTATCGAGTACGCGCCGAGCAAACGTGGGCAACCTGGCGACCGGCTGTATGCACCGACTGATGCGCTCGATCAGGTAACGCGCTACGTCGGCGGCGAGAATCCGACCCTCGACCGCATGGGCGGCTCCGACTGGGCGAAACGCAAGGGTCGGGCACGCAAGGCGGTCAAGGAAATCGCGGCCGAGTTGATTCGGTTGTATAGCGCACGGACCGCCGCGCCTGGTTATGCATTCGGCCCAGATACGCCGTGGCAGCGTGAACTCGAAGAGGCGTTTCCCTACGTCGAGACGCCGGACCAGTTGCGCACGATCGACGAAGTCAAGGCCGACATGGAATTGCCGATCCCGATGGACCGGCTCATTTGCGGCGACGTCGGTTACGGCAAGACCGAGATTGCGGTTCGCGCAGTATTCAAGGCGGTGCAGGACGGTAAGCAAGCGGCCGTGTTATGCCCGACAACATTGCTGGTACAGCAGCATTTCGCCACGTTCTCGGAGCGGTTTGCCAACTTCCCGGTCGTCGTGCGGCCGGTCAGTCGCTTCAACTCGCAGAAGGAAGAACAGGCGATCATGGCCGGCGTTGCCGATGGCAGCGTCGATGTTGTCATTGGCACTCATCGATTGATCGCGGGCAGTACGCACTTCAAGAATCTCGGACTTGTCGTCATTGACGAGGAGCAGCGGTTCGGCGTCGAACACAAGGAGCGTCTCAAACAGTTGCGGACCAACGTCGACGTCCTTGCCATGTCGGCAACTCCGATTCCGCGGACGCTGGAAATGGCCATCACCGGTATTCGTGAGATGTCGGTGATTCAGACCCCACCGGAGGAACGGCACCCGGTGCTGACCTTCGTCGGTGGATACGACGAGCGCCAGGTCAGTGCTGCGATTCGCCGCGAGTTGTTGCGCGAGGGCCAGGTCTTCTACGTGCACAACAGGGTCGAGTCGATCGATCGGGCGGCATCGCGTTTGCGCGACCTCGTGCCGGAAGCGCGCATCGCCGTCGCGCACGGCCAGATGAACGAGGACACCCTCGAGCAGGTCATGATCGGGTTCTGGGAACGCGAGTACGACGTGTTGGTGTGCACCACAATTGTCGAGTCGGGGCTCGACATCCCGAATGCGAACACGTTGATTCTCGAACGCGCTGACCTGCTCGGGCTCTCGCAGTTGCATCAGCTGCGTGGTCGGGTCGGTCGCGGTAGTGAACGCGCGTACGCGTATTTCCTCTATCCGGTCGAACGGCCATTGACGGAAACTGCGCACGATCGGCTCGCGACCATTGCCCAAAACTCTGACCTCGGCGCGGGTATTGCGATTGCGATGAAAGACCTCGAGATTCGCGGTGCGGGCAACTTGTTGGGCGGCGAACAGTCAGGGCATATCGCGGCGGTCGGCTTCGACCTGTACGTGCGCCTGGTCGGCGAGGCGGTTGCGGACTTCAAGGGCGAGAGCTCGCAGGAGCTCGCTGAGGTCAGGATCGACCTTCCCGTCGACGCGCACATCCCGCACGAGTACATCGACGGCGAGCGGTTGCGGCTGGCCGCGTACCGGGCGATGGCCGAAGCAACAACAGTGGCGGACGTCGAGGCGGTCCGCGACGAATTAGCTGACCGTTACGGCCCGCTACCGGAGCCGGTGAGCAACCTGCTCGAGGTCGCGAAACTGCGCGTCGAGTTGCGGCCGTACGGGATTACCGAGGTCGTTCTCCAGGGGAACCAGATTCGGTTTTCGCCCGTCACCCTCCGGGAATCCCAGGTCTTGCGGCTGCAGCGGCTTTTCCCGAAAAGCATTGTCAAGGAGCCGATTGCGACGATCATGGTTCCACGGCCGACTGATGCACCGGGCCGGTTTGGGGCGCAGCCACTGCGTGACGTCCCGCTTTTGCATTGGGTAGGCGCACTTGTGCGCGAGCTGCTACCTGCCGATCAACGCTCACAGTGATCGTTTCGGGTGCAGTAGTCGCGCTAGGTGGAGTAGTCGTGAGGAGGAGTCTGTGACGGGGGACAAGGTCGAACCGACGGATCCGGCCGAGCAGGCTGGCTCCGACGTGCCCGAGGAGCCCGATCCGGGCGATCAGGACGGCGAGCCAGCCGGCTCGGACGACGGGGACGCGGTGGAGTGGGTCGCCCCGATCGCCGTCGAGGAGCGGTCCCGCTTGCGGCGAATCTCTCCCCGCAAGTGGGCGGTGTTTGGCGTCGTCGCTGTTGTTCTGTGCGCGATGGGCTGGACCGGCTTCAAGGCGTGGCAGCTTGACCGCGCAATCTCGCGCGCTGAGGTCGACGTCTCTTACTTGCGCACCGACCTCGGCTCCGGGCGCTTCAATGCATTCGCTCCTGATGCGCGGCGGCTTCAAACGGACGCTACATCTGCGTCGTCCGTTTCACACGACCCGATCTGGGTGGCCGCCGGTCACATTCCGTTCCTGGGCAGAAACCTGCGGGCCACGTCGGTCGTTGCGCAGTCGCTGTCGCGCATCGTCAACGGCGCACTGGTGCCGTTGAGCAAATCTCACACGTTCACGATCGCGGCGTCCGACAACGCTGGGGTGAGCAACCTGCTCACCGCGCTCGGCGAAGACAACGGGACGATTGTGGCTGCGGTGGCCGCCGTTGACGAGGCGAACGCGGACGTCGCGGGGTTGCACACGGGTGGTCTGCTCGGGTTCGTACGGCGACGCGTCGTCAGCGCTCAGAACAAGCTCAACCGAGCGAGCACCCAGGTGACAGACCTCTCGGCGCTCTCGACCGTCGCGCCTGCACTGCTCGGTGAGGACAAACCGCGCACGATTCTGTTGATGTTCCAGACGCCCGCCGAGGAACGCGGCACCGGTGGACTCATCGGGGCATGGGGCGAACTGCGCACCGACAAGGGCGCGATCTCACTCATTGCCTTCGGGTCGCTCGACTCGTTGGCCAAGGTGCCCGTGCCGCCGCCGGGTGTGAGCCCTGACGTCCCGGCCATTTACGGCGCGGACATCGCGCTGCCGCAGAACTTCAATCTCTCAGCGTCCTTCCCCGACGCGGCGCAGATCTTCAGCAAGTCGTGGAGCATGGGTCCGGGGTTGGGCGCGGTTCCCGACGCCGTCGTGTCGATCGACCCGGTCGCACTCGGTCACATGTTGAGCGCGATCGGACCGGTCAAGACTTCCAACGGAACCGAACTGAACGCGACGAACGCCTCCGACATCTTGCAGAAGCAGGAGTACTACACGTTCCCGGGCGCCGACCAGGCGCCGCGCGTTGCGTTCCTCGGCGAGGTCACCCGGGCCGTGTTCGCGCGCATGACGAAGCCTGGTTACGCGGTCGGCGCCCTGGGTCGAAAGATTGCGCAGAGCGCGGGGACGGGCGACCTGGAGGTCTGGAGCTCCGATCCGACCGGGGAAGCCAAGTGGCAAGAGATGGGCGTCGGCGGCCAGCTGGGATCGCCGACCGCGCCGGACGCCGCGAGCAGCGTGCGATTCGCACTGAACAGCCTCGACGGGTCGAAACTCGGCGCGTATCTGGACACGAGCGTGACGTCGACGAACGTGTGCAACCCCGGCCCGCTGCTCACGATTACGCTGCGTAGCTCCGCGCCGCTCGACATCCCTTGGTACGCCGGCACGCACCTCACTGGCCTCGACATCACCACCATGAGGTTGTCCTACTCGCTGTACATCGCGCCCGGTTGGGGCGTGAAGTCCGTCACTGCGGGTGGCCAGCCGTCGGCGTTTTCAGCGCAAATGGAAGGCGGTTGGAGACTAATTCGTGGCGTTATTGACGTTCCTAGGACAACGACCCGGATCATCGCTGTACAGTTGACCGCGGGTAACGGAGTCAGCGAAATCACCAAGATTGTGACTGAGCCAGAAGCATCTACGGTTGCCACGAGCGTTCAGGGGAACGTGACTGACGGAACGGTGTGTACCGCTCAGCCGAACGGATGATTGACGGTTCCTGACTACTCTCAGTAACTTCATCGCAGTGTGCAAGTGAGAATCATCGGGGCAGTATTTTCTGGGGGGTACGAATGAAGAACGTAGCTCGGGCACTTGTCGTGGGGGGCATGACAGGCGTCGCCGCACTTATGGGCACTGGCATTGCGATGGCGGCTACCGCCACGTATCCGCCCGCGCCGCCCGTCACCACGTTTACCGCAGTTACTCCTGCGGTCACACCTGCGGTCACACCCGTTGCAGTGCTCGGCGAAGTTGTGACCAAGCCGGCACCGACCGTGGCAACACCGTCGGCCAGCCTGCCGTTCACCGGTCTCGACACGATGGCGCTTGTCGCAGTCGGCGCCGCGCTCGTTGCTGGTGGTACGGCCATGACGGTCGCGACGCGCAGGCGTCGTGGGGTCCAGCACTAGTCTTCGGCAGTAACACCGTAGTTGCAGCAACACCGTAGTTGCAGCAACACAGTTAGTCTTCGCAAGTAGCAGGGCGCCTGGCTTCGGCTTGGCGCCCTTCTGCATGTCCGGGAGTGATTTTCGCGCCGCCACGTCGCGCGCACGCGCGCACGCGCACACGCCCACGCCCACGCCCACGCGCGCAGCGCGCACCCCGCCGCCTGGCTCGACTCCTCAGAGAGACAGCTCGGCTCCTCACAGATGCAGCTCATCTGGCACCGAAAGAGGTGAATGTGTGAGGAGCGGGAGGCGCGGAGGGCGGTTGAACCTGCATTTGTGAGGAGTCGGTGCCGCGGGAGCCACGGAGTCTCCGCCGGGTTGGAGGCACCCTGGGGACCCGGCTTCACGCGCCGACGCTGCGCCCGCGACAATGGCGAAGGCATAGCGAAGCCCGGTGACCGGGTGCAACGGACGGAAGGACATCGGTGTCCCGCAAGAGGTTCGCGCGCACGGCGACCGGCGTCCCTGCACTGGCCGCACTCGCGCTGGCAGTCGCGGCTTGCAGCCCCCAACATCCGGGCGCCGCCGCTACCGTCGGTAACACCCGCATCCCGGTGACCGCCCTCAACACTGTGGTCGCGGTAACGGTGCAGACGCCCGACGCCACGACCGGCCAACTGCCCGACCGCACAACCGCGGTGCAGTCGAGCCTGACGCAGATCATCCGCGACGACCTCATCGCCGACGCCGCCAAGACTAAGGGCGTCACGGTTACTGAGGCCGAAATCCAGTCGCTGCTCCAGCAGGAGCGTCAGACCAACGGCAGCGACCAGGCGACCGCGAAGGCGAACGGCATCCCGTTCGCGGGACTGCACGCGGCGGTCTACCAGGCCCTGCTGCTCAACAAGCTGATCACCGCGCTTGCCCCGGGCCAGCAGGACCAGACCGCGCAGTCGGCCGCGCTCACCGCCTACCTCGGCAAGATCGCCACCAAAGAAGGCGTCAGCGTCAATCCGCGCTACGGCGCGTGGCAAGCGCAGCAGTTCGCAGTGGTGGCCAGTGACGCGTTTAGTTCGTCCGTGCCGACCGCGCCTGCCACCGGCTGAGCAAGGCAAGACGACAAGCGTGACGGGACGGCGGGGAGAGCGGTTTCTCGATCTCGTCGAGGTCATGGACCGGTTGCGCTCACCCGGCGGGTGTCCGTGGGACGCCGAGCAAACCCACGCCACACTCGTGAAATACCTGCTTGAAGAGGCCTACGAAACCGCCGAGGCAATCGAGGACGGCGACGACGCGGCGCTTCGCGAGGAGCTCGGCGACGTGCTGCTGCAGGTGGTCTTTCATGCGCGCATCGCGCAGGACGAGCAAGGCTTCGACATCGACGACGTGGCCGCCGGTATCGCCGACAAACTCATCCGCCGGCACCCGCACGTCTTCGCCGGGGCGCAGGCGAACACAGCGGGCGATGTCGAGGCGAATTGGGAAGCGTTGAAGGCGGCGGAGAAGGGTCGGACGTCGGCAGCTGACGGCGTCCCGCTGGCGCAGCCTGCTCTTGCGCTTGCAGCTGCGCTGGTCGGGCGTGCGGCGAAGGCGGGTCTCGACGTCCCGGTGCCCGGTGTCATCGAAGCGCCGGACGTCGTCGATGCGGACTCGATCGGCGACCTGTTAATGGCCGTCGTCGTACTGGCGCGCGCCGCGAAGGTCGATCCCGAAGCAGCATTGCGCGCCGCCGCCCGCCGCTACCGCGGGTTGGTGCAGGCCGCTGAAGGAGCGGGCCGGTAAACTGACGGCCCGCCTTCCCGATGCTCAGGAGTACCACTGTGGCCGCCATCGAAGCCCTCGGGGCTCGCGAAATCCTCGATTCCCGAGGCAACCCGACCATCGAAGTCGAGGCCCTTCTCGACGACGGCACGATTGCCCGCGCCGGCGTTCCGAGTGGAGCGTCGACCGGCGCCTTCGAGGCCGTCGAACTGCGTGACGGCGGCCAGCGCTACGGCGGCAAGGGTGTCGAGAAGGCCGTGCAGGCCGTCATCGACGACATCGCTCCCGAGGTGATCGGTTACGAGGCGAGTGAGCAGCGGCTGCTCGACGCGAAGCTGATCGAACTCGACGGCACGCCGAACAAGTCCAAGCTCGGTGCCAACGCGATTCTCGGTGTGTCACTTGCGGTGGCCAGGGCCGCCGCCGAATCCGCCGAGTTGCCGTTGTTCCGCTACCTCGGCGGCCCCAACGCACACCTGCTGCCGGTGCCGATGATGAACATCGTCAACGGCGGATCGCACGCCGACTCCAACGTCGACATCCAAGAATTCATGATCGCCCCGATCGGTGCCGGCACGTTCGCCGAAGCATTCCGGTGGGGCGCCGAGACCTACCACGCGTTGAAGGCAGTGCTGAAAGCCCGCGGACTCTCCACCGGGCTCGGCGACGAAGGCGGGTTCGCCCCGAACCTCGACAGCAACCGCGAAGCCCTCGACCTGATCCTCGAGGCGATCACGAAAGCCGGCTTCACTCCTGGCCGTGACATCGCACTCGCACTCGACGTTGCCGCGACGGAGTTCCACACTGGTTCTGAGGCTGCGCATGACGGCGCGTACGCATTCGAGGGCGGCAGCAAATCGGCGTCCGACTTGATTGCGTACTACAGCGACATCGTCGCGAACTACCCGCTGGTGTCGCTCGAGGACCCGCTCGACGAAGAGGACTGGGATGGCTGGAAGGCCATCACCGATGCACTGGGCTCGAAGGTCCAGATCGTCGGCGACGACTTGTTCGTGACCAACCCGATTCGCATCGCACGGGGGATTGCGGCGGGCACCGCGAACGCGCTGCTGGTGAAGTTGAACCAGATCGGCACGTTGACCGAGACGTTGGACGCCGTGGAGATGGCGCATCGCGCGGGCTACCGAACGATGACCTCGCACCGATCCGGTGAGACCGAAGACACCACGATTGCCGACTTCGCAGTCGCGACTAATGCGGGGCAGATCAAGACGGGTGCACCGGCGCGCGGTGAACGCATTGCGAAGTACAACCAGCTGATGCGCATCGAGGAAGAACTTGACGATGCGGCGCGCTACGCAGGCGCGTCCGCGTTCCCCCGATTCGTGGTCGGCTGACGTTGCCCCGCC
>DATCDK010000205.1:0-15251 GCA_036510735.1 Acidothermaceae bacterium
AGCTGCGGATCGGAGTGCTCGTACAGGTGCGTACCGTCGAATTGGGCGAGCGCCCACGCGTCCTTGGGGAAGTGGGCGGGGACCCAGTCGATGATCACACCGATACCCGCCTGATGCAGGCTGTCGACGAGGAATCGGAAGTCATCGGGAGTGCCGAAGCGCGACGTTGGCGCGAAGTACGACGAGACCTGGTAGCCCCATGACCCACCGAAGGGGTGCTCGGCGACCGGCAAGAACTCGATGTGGGTGAACCCGAGATCCTTCACGTACGCGACGAGTTCGTCGGCGAGCTGGCGGTAGCCGAGACCTTGCTTCCACGATCCGAGGTGCACCTCGTAGATGCTCATCGGCTCGCGCAGGGCGTCAGCGGCCGCCCGCTTCGTCAGCCACTCGGCGTCCTGCCAAACGTAGGTTGAGGTGAAGACGACGGAAGCCTGCGCCGGCGGATGCTCGGTCGCGAAGGCCATCGGGTCGGCCTTCTCGCGCCACTGGCCGTCGGACCCGAGCACGTTCAGCTTGTAGCGGTCGCCGGATGCGACGCCCGGGATGAACAACTCCCACACTCCGCTGGAACCAAGCGATCGCATCGGATTGGCCTGGGAATCCCAGAAGTTGAAGTCACCCGCGACCCGCATTGCGCGCGCGTTCGGTGCCCAGACGGCGAACGACGTTCCGCTGACGACGCCGCTCGGTGTGTCGTAGTGGTGCTCGTGGGCGCCGAGCACCTCCCACAACTGCTCATGCCGGCCCTCGCCGATCAGGTGCAGGTCGACGTCGCCGAGTGTCGGCAAGAAGCGGTACGGCTCGTCGACGATGTGCTTGATGCCGTCGTCGTAGACGACCTCGACGCGGTAATCGGGAACGGCCGAACTCTTCCACGTCGCGCTCCACACGCCGCCACGCTCGTGCGCCAGCGGAATACGCAGCAGGTCGACGAGAACCGTGACCTCACGCGCGTTCGGCCGGAAGCTGCGGAAGGTCACGACGTCGCCGTTTAGATGCGCGCCGAGGATGCCGTGCGGGTTGTGGTGCGCACCGGAGACCAGGCGGTCGATCTCCTCGGGTGGAGCGGTCACCGGCGCGTGCGGCGCGGGCGGGGCAGCGGCTGTCTTGGTCTCGGCTGGCTTCGTCACTGTGGCGACCTTCTTTTCAGGGACGACGGTTGCCGCGGGCTGAGCGGTCACGGGCGAAGCGGCCGGCTGAGCAGGGGGCGGGACGGCGGGCTGCGCGGGGGGCGGGACGGCGGGCTGCGCGGGGGTTGGAGCGGTCGGCTGCTCCGGCGTCGCTGCTTTCGGCGACACCGGCCCCCCGGCGTCCCCGCTCGCTGTGTTCCCGCTCGTCGTGTTTCCGCTTGTCATGCGGCGACCAATCGCTCGATCGAGCCCAGCGGAATCCGTACCCAGCTGGGCCGGTTCCGAGCCTCGTACGCCACCTCGTACACCGCCTTGTCGAGTTCGAACGCGCGCAGCAGGACGTCGTCGTCGCGCGGATCACGGCCGGCACTCTTGGCATAGCCGGTGCAAAACGCGTCCCTGTTGCGCTCTGCCCATTCGGCGGCCCGATATTCGAGCTGTGCGGCTGCGGGTTGGTCAGCAAGCAAATAGCGGGATGCGTAGTCGAACGACCGCAACATGCCGGCGACGTCGCGCAACGGGCTGGAAAGTGCAGTCCGTGCAGCGATCGGAGCGCCGGGCTCACCCTCGAAATCGAGCAGCACCCAGCCGTTGTCGGTGCGCATGACCTGGCCGAGGTGAAAGTCGCCGTGCACGCGTTGCAGCGGGACGGGTTCGTGGCTGTTCGCGAGAGCATCGAAGACCGCAGAGATTGCTGCGGCGTGAGCAGCGAGTGCCGGGACGGCGACCCGTGCCGCGTCGAGTCGCGTTCGCATCGACTGGGCCATCGCCACGAGAGCGTGCTGGTCGGCGACGCCTGTCGGCAGCGCCTGCGCCATCGCCGAGTGCACATCCGCGGCCGCCATGCCGAGCCGCTCCGACTCGGCGGCGAAGTCGCCGCCGACCTCGCCGGCGTGCAGGTCGCCTTCGGCGAACAAGTCGCGCACGCTGGTCAGCGCCAGCGCCCACCCGTCGGTACCGGATCGCAGGAATTCTTGGAGCAGCCCGAGCGTGCTGGCGACGCCGTCGACGTCGCTCTCGATCCAGCCCTGCAGTGCGGGCACGTGCTGGTTGCCCATCTCGGTGAGCGCACGCGTGACCTCGAGATCGGGATTGAGGCCCGGAACGACGATGCGGAACAGCTTCATGATGGTCTGCTCGCCGAACACAACCGACGTGTTCGACTGCTCGCCGCCGAGCACCAGGCTGACGGCGTCGGGATCGAGTTTCGCGCCCGGCTCAAGGGCAAACACAATGCCGGCTCGGGTCTCTTCACCGGCGACCCAGCCGAGCATCGTGTGCATCAGATCGTGGTCCTGGCTGGCTTCGTATACCCAACCCATGTCATCGACGTGGCCGATGATCGCGTGCTCGAGCTCCGGCGGCATGCTGGCGCGAACCCCGAGAAGCAACTGATAGGTCGTCGTGAGGCTGACGGCAGCTGGCTCGAGTCCGGGAATCGGGTCGACGGCCGGGTTTTGCTCAACCTCCACAAACAGATGCAAAAGGGACGGGTCGCCTTCCAGCAGCCGTTGCTCCGTCGCGACCTGGACCGCTTTGGCGCCACGGTCCTTGCCGGCGAACCAGCGCTGCCTCGGTAGCCAGTCGCGCAGAAAACCCTCGAGCTGAGTCCGATTTGTACTCATTTAGACATCCTCCGCGCGCTTGGCCGGCAGCGTGAACCAGTAGAAGCCATGGCCCGGCAGGGTCAGCAGGTAGGGCAGCTCGCCCACCTTCGGGAAGTGCATACCCCCCAGCATCTCCACCGGAACCACGCCTTCGAACCGGCGTAGGTCGAGTTCGACCGGCTGCGGGAAGCGCGACAGGTTGTTCACGCACAGAACCCGGTCGTCGCCGAACTCGCGGACGAACGCCAGGATGCTCGGATTCGACGCTCCCAACTCCGAGAAAGTGCCCGCGCCGAAAGTTGGGTGGCGCTTGCGGGTGTCGATCATCCGCCGGGTCCAGTGCAGCAGCGATGTCGAGGTGCGCATCTGCGCTTCGACGTTGAGGCCCTGGTAGCCGTAGATCGGGTCCATGATCACCGGCAGGTACAGCCGGCCGGGGTCGCAGTTGGAGAAGCCGGCGTTGCGGTCCGGAGTCCACTGCATTGGGGTGCGGACCCCGTCGCGGTCACCGAGCCAGATGTTGTCGCCCATACCGATCTCGTCGCCGTAATAGAGCACCGGTGAGCCCGGCAGAGAGAGCAGCAGAGCGGTGAACAACTCCATCTGGTCGCGGGAGTTCTCGAGTAGTGGCGCCAGTCGCCGTCGGATGCCGATGTTCGCCTTCATCCGTGGGTCTTGCGCGTACTCGGTGTACATGTAGTCGCGCTCTTCGTCGGTCACCATCTCAAGGGTCAACTCGTCGTGGTTGCGCAAGAAGATGCCCCACTGGCAGCCGTCGGGGATCGCCGGCGTCTGCGACAGGATCTCCGAGATCGGGTAGCGCTGCTCGCGCCGCACGGACATGAAGATGCGCGGCATCAGCGGGAAGTGGAACGCCATGTGGCATTCGTCGCTGTCGCCGAAATATTGGACGACGTCGGCGGGCCATTGATTCGCCTCGGCCAGCAGTACTCGGTCGGGGAAGTCGCGGTCGATCTCCTTGCGCACCCGCTTGAGATAGTCGTGCGTGCGCGGCAGGTTCTCGCAGTTGGTGCCCTCTTCTTCAAACAGATACGGGACGGCGTCGAGGCGGAAGCCATCGATACCGAGTTCGAGCCAGAACCGCAGGGTGCCGAGCATGGCGTCCTGGACTGCCGGGTTCTCGAAGTTCAGGTCGGGCTGGTGGCCGAAGAAGCGGTGCCAGTAGTACTCGCCGCGCACCGGGTCGAACGTCCAGTTCGACTTCTCCGTATCGACGAAGATGATGCGCGCATCGCGGTACGCGGTGTCGGTCTTGGACCACACGTAGTAGTCGCCATACGGACCGGTGGGATCTGAGCGCGACGCCTGGAACCACGGGTGCTGGTCGCTGGTGTGGTTCATGACGAGGTCGGCGACGACCCGCATGCCGCGCTTGTGGGCCTCTTCGACCAGCTCGACGAAGTCGCCGAGGTCACCGAACTCGGGCAGGATCGTGAAGTAGTCGGAGATGTCGTACCCGCCGTCGCGCAGCGGCGACTGGAAGATGGGCAGCAGCCAGATGCAGTCGATGCCGAGCCAGCTCAGGTAGTCGAGCTTCGACACCAGGCCCTTCAGGTCGCCGGTACCGTCACCGTTGCTGTCGGCGAAGCCGCGGACCAGCACCTCGTAGAAGACCGCGCGCTTGTACCAGTGCGGATCCACGGAGTGCTCCGACGAATCGGCTACGGGGTCTGTCATCTGTCAAGGCCGCCCTGTGGGGATGTCGCTGTGGGGATGTCCGTCTGGGGATGTGACTTTGGGGATGTGACTTTGGGGATGTGACTGTGGGGATGTCATTGCGGGTCAACTGCGGTGGTTACTGAACCAAGAAGATGTGCGCTGGCTCGACGTGCGGATCCAGCCGCACATAGTTGTACTGCCCGAACGTATAGCGCGCACCACTGATCAGGTCGGTGACGTCGAGCTGGGCTGCCCAGTCGACGCCCAGCGCCGGCATGTCGAGCGCGACGGTTGCCTCACTGACGTTGAACGGGTTGAGGTTGACGATCACCAGGATCGTGTCGGTCGCGTCATCGGTGACGACCTGCTTGGAGTAGGTGAGGATCTGGGTGTTGTCGGCGCTGTGCAGATGCAGGTTGCGCAGCCGTTGCAGGGCCACGTGCTCGCGGCGGATCCGGTTGAGCGTCGTGATGTACCCGGCCAGACTCCGGCCGGCCGCCTCAGCGGCCGCATAGTCGCGGGGACGGTACTGGTACTTCTCTGAGTCCAGATACTCCTCGCTACCCGGGCGAAGGGGAATGTTCTCGAAGAGCTCGTAGCCTGAATACACGCCCCAGGTCGGTGAGCCCGTCGCGGCGAGCACGGCGCGAATCTTGAAGGAGGGCGGCCCGCCCTGCTGCAGGAACGCATGCAGGATGTCCTGGGTGTTGGTGAAGAAGTTCGGGCGCAGGACGTCTGAGGTCTCGTGCGACAGCTCGGTGAGGTAGAGCTCGAGTTCGGGCTTCGTGTTGCGCCAGGTGAAGTAGGTATACGACTGGTGGAAGCCGACCTTCGCCAGACCGCGCATCATGGCCGGCCGGGTGAAGGCCTCCGCAAGGAACAAGACATCTGGGTCGGTGGAACGGATGTCGGCGAGCAGCTGCTCCCAGAACCGCACAGGCTTGGTGTGCGGGTTGTCGACGCGGAAGATCCTTATGCCGTGGCTCATCCACAGGCGCACGATCCGCACGATCTCGGCGTAGAGACCCTCGTAGTCGTTGTCGAAGTTCAGCGGGTAGATGTCCTGGTATTTCTTCGGCGGGTTCTCCGCGTACGCGATGCTCCCGTCGGCACGAGTGGTGAACCACTCCGGATGCTGGGTCACCCACGGATGGTCGGGCGAACACTGCAGCGCGAGGTCGAGCGCGATCTCGAGGCCATTGGCTTTCGCCGCCCCGACGAACGCGTCGAAGTCGTCCATCGTGCCGAGGTCGGGATGAATCGCGTCGTGCCCGCCTTCACTGCTCCCAATGGCCCAAGGGACGCCGGGATCGCGTGGCCCTGGCGTCAGGGTGTTGTTCGGACCTTTGCGAAACGTCGTCCCGATTGGATGCACCGGCGGGATGTAGACGACGTCGAATCCCATCGCGGCGATCGCCGGCAGCCGCTTCGCGGCGGTCGCAAACGTGCCCGACTTCGGCGGGTCGAGTGTCGCTCCTTCGGAGCGCGGAAAGAACTCGTACCACGAGCCGAAAAGTGCGCGCTCGCGATCGACCCAGAGTGGGTAGGACGGCGACACGGTCAGCAGCGTGCGCAGTGGGTGGCGGGCAAGAAGGGCGAGGACGCCGCGAGCCAGCGCGGCTGACAATCGCTCGACCGGATCACCCGGTGAGCGCAACGTGTCGGCGACGCTGAGGAGTCGGCCAGCATCGCCGGTGTCACCGGTGTTTGTGTTGGTGCCGGACAGGTTCGCGGCCGCTTGCTCGTGCAGCCGCGCGCCTTCTTCCAACATCAACTCGACGTCTTGGCCCTCGGGAACCTTGATGCGCGCGTCGTGCCGCCACGATTCGAGCGGATCACTCCACGCCTCGATGTGGAATGTCCACGCGCCCGTCGTGTCTGCTGTCACGACTGCTTCGTAGCGGTCGGTACCGGGTGCGACGAGTCGCATCGGTGTCCAGGGGCCGGTGCGGCCAGTTGAATCGCGCAGCACGACATTCACGCCCACCGCATCGTGGCCCTCGCGATAGACGGTCGCGGCGACGGTCAGTTGTTCACCGACCGCCGACTTGGCTGGGTAACGGCCGCAGTCGATGACGGGCATGACGTTCTCGATTGGTATGCGGCCGCCCGGTGCCCGCTCGCTTGGCGGGGTCCCGGTCTTGGCTGTTGCGGTTGCAGTCGCTTTTGTTGCCGTTGCAGCCTCGGCGGAGGCAGCGGTTGCCGTGCGCGGCGTCCGCGTTGCGGGTGCAGCCGCTTTCGAGCGGGCCGGACGGGCGGCCGGCGATTTCGCAGGCGTGGCGCGGCTCTTGTTTGTGCTCATTACCCCGAACGTATCGGGCGGCGGGGCGCGCCGCGAGAGCCCGGGTGATCTTCCTGGGAACCTACCGATGGAATTGCGAGCGTTCCCACTAAGTCGACGTGGCCGTGGGCCGATGGACCTTGGTGCAGCGATCTCCCGCTTCGGTATGGTCATGCCCGTGAGAGCGATCAGACGGTTCACTGTGCGCACTGTTCTGCCGTCGCGGTTGGCGGCACTCGGCGATCTCGTCATGAACCTTCGATGGTCATGGCATGCGGAGACGCTCGACCTCCTGGAGTCCATCGACCCGCAGACATGGCGCGCAGTCGATGGTGATCCGGGGCGGTTGCTCGGCCTCGTTCCGCATTCGCGTTTCGCCGAGTTGTCGACCGACGAGCAGTTCCTCGGTCGGCTCGACGAAGCTGCTGAGAACCTGCGTCAATACCTGACGCAGGATCGCTGGTTCCAGACGTTGGGCGAGGAGGCTCCGAAGGCGATCGCCTACTTCTCTCCGGAGTACGGAATCACTGCCGTGCTGCCGCAATACTCCGGCGGGCTCGGAATTTTGGCGGGCGACCATCTGAAGACGGCCAGCGACCTCGGTGTCCCGATCATCGGTGTCGGGTTGCTCTACCGGCGCGGCTACTTCAACCAGTCGTTGTCGCGCGATGGCTGGCAGCAAGAGCGCTACCCACCGGTCGACCCGCACGGCCTGCCACTGACGCTCTTGACCGAGGCCGACGGCTCGCCAGTGACGGTCCCGGTGCGGCTGCCCGGTCGAGACCTCCAGGCCCAGGTCTGGCTCTGCCAGGTTGGTCGGATCCCGTTGCTCCTGCTGGATTCTGATGTCGAGGGCAACGCGCAGGCCGAGCGTGACGTTACTGACCGCCTCTATGGAGGCGGCACCGATCACCGCTTCCGCCAAGAACTGCTGCTTGGTGTCGGTGGGGTCAGGGCGGTGCGCGCGTTTTGCAGGCTGACCGGGCACGCGAAGCCCGAGGTCTACCACATGAACGAGGGGCACGCCGGATTCCTTGCGCTCGAACGAATTCGCGAGCTGGTGACCGCCTCGTCGCTGTCATTCGACGAGGCACTCGAGGTCGTACGCGCGTCAACCCTGTTCACCACGCACACGCCGGTGCCGGCCGGTATCGACCGCTTCCCGCGCGAGCTCGTCGAGCACCACTTCGGTCCTCCCGACAATGCACTCGGACTACCGCTCGACCGGGTACTTGGCCTCGGCGCGGAGAGCTTCCCTGGCGGTGACCAGAGCGTCTTCAACATGGCACTGATGGGCCTTCGGGTTGCCCAGCGTGCCAACGGCGTTTCGTTGTTACACGGCCAGGTCAGCAGGGAGATGTTCGCCGGCCTGTGGCCGAAGTTCGATCCAGCCGATGTCCCGATCACGTCGGTGACCAACGGCGTGCACGCGCCCACGTGGGTGTCGCGTGAGGTTCAGCAGATGGTCCAGCGTGATCTGGGGGTCGACCTGCAGGCCGACGGCGCGGCGTGGGCCGGCGCCGACCACCTTGACGACCGGCAGCTGTGGGAAGTGCGGCGCGCGCTGCGCACCCGGTTGGTCGACGAGACGCGGGTGCGGTTGCGCGCGTCGTGGATACAGCGCGGCGCGATGGCGTCTGAGCTCGGCTGGATCGGCGGTGTCCTCGACCCCGACATCTTGACGATCGGGTTCGCCCGCCGGGTGCCGTCGTACAAGCGACTGACGCTGATGTTGCAAGACCGCGAGCGATTCACCGAACTGCTGCTCGACAAGGACCGCCCTGTGCAGTTCGTCATTGCCGGCAAGGCGCACCCCGCCGACGACGGCGGCAAGCGGCTGATCCAGGAAGTCGTGCGCTTCGCCGACGCTACGAACGTGCGGCATCGGGTCGTGTTCCTACCCGACTACGACATGGCGTTGGCCCGAGTGCTTTGTGCGGGCGCCGACGTATGGCTGAACAACCCGCTGCGGCCGCTCGAGGCATGTGGGACGTCAGGCATGAAGGCCGCGTTGAACGGCGTCCTGAACCTGTCGATTCGCGACGGCTGGTGGGACGAGTGGTCCGACGGCAACAACGGCTGGGACATTCCATCGGCAGACGAGCTCTCCGAGGAGCGCCGCGACGAACTCGAAGCGGGCGCGTTCTACGACATCGTGTCGACACAGATGGTGCCGCGGTTCTATGACCGCGACCACAACGGGCTGCCGAGCCGGTGGCTGGAGATGGTGCGTCACACGCTGTCGTCACTCGGACCGAAGGTCGTCGCCACTCGGATGCTGCGCGACTACGTGAACAACCTGTACACGCCGGCGGCGCTGTCGTCGCGTGCGATGGAAGACACGAAGTTCGGCGGCGCCAAGCACCTCGCGGCCTGGAAGAAGCGGGTCGCCGCGGCGTGGCCGGGTGTGCGCGTCGAGCACATCGAAGCGCGTGGGGTCTCCGATGCGCTCGAGTACGGCACGGTGGTTTCGCTGCGTGCGGTGGTCGCGTTGGGCGACCTCGCGGCTGAAGACGTCGACGTGCAGGTCGCGTATGGCCGGGTCGACGAGAACGACCAGATCACCGGCCCGACGTACTCGTCGCTGCGCCTTTCGGACAAGCGCGATGACGGCAGCTGGGTCTACGAAGGCGAGATGACGCTCGACCGCACCGGACCGTTCGGCTACAGCGTGCGAGTCCTTCCGGCTGATGCCTTGTTGGCCTCGCCGGGAGAACTTGGCCTGATCGCCGTACCGGCTGCGGGCGAAGGAATGGTCACCGGCGACCTCCGCTGAGGTTTGCCCCGCACAAACCGCGCATTCACTGCCCCCAGGGGGCAGCAAGTGCACAGGATTTCGCTTGGGTCAGTGGGCGCGCAGCACCATGAAGGCAACGGCGGGGACGTCGACCGTGCTGCCCGCGGCGAGGGTCGCGCTAAGCGCCTGCTCGGTGTTGTCGACTACGACCTCGTAAGTCGTCGCCCAAGGGGCGCTCGGGAGTGTGAAGGTCGACGGGTTGAGGCCGCCGTGCATGATGACCAGGAACGAGTCGTCGACAACGGGCTCGCCGTGCTCGTCGACTTGGCGAATGTCCTTGCCCGACAGGTACATCGCGATCGTGCGCGGGTTGAGATCGGACCAATCCGACGCCGCCAGCTGCGCGCCGTCGGATCTGAACCATGCGAGGTCGGCGGTGCCGTCGCCGTGTAGCGACCTGCCAGTGAAGAACGACTCTTGGCGGAACACGATGTGGTCGCGGCGCAACGCGATGACGGCACGGGTGAAGTCTTCGAGTGACTCGTCGCGCGTCGACCAGTCGACCCACGCTAACTCGTTGTCCTGGCAGTAGGCATTGTTGTTGCCGTGCTGGGTGCGGCCCATCTCGTCGCCGTGGCCAAGCATCGGAACGCCGGCCGACAGCACCAGCGTGCCGAGGATCGCTCGCACTGCGCGCTGCCGAATCTGCGTTACGAGCGGATCGTCGGTCTCGCCTTCGTGACCGCAGTTCCAGTTGTGGTTGTCGTCGGATCCATCGCGGTTGTCTTCGCCGTTCGCATCGTTGACCTTGCCGTTGTAAGTGACCAGGTCGTGCAACGTAAAGCCGTCGTGGCACGCGACAAAGTTGATGGAGGCGTCGGGTAGGCGGCCGCTGCCCTGGTAGATATCCGACGAGCCCGCGAGCCGGTAGCCCAGCTCGCGGACGTCAGTGGCGCCGCAGAGCCAGAAATCCCTTGTCGTGTCTCGGAAACGGTCGTTCCACTCCGACCAAGGTGCGGGAAAGTTGCCGACCTGGTAACCACCTGGTCCGACGTCCCATGGCTCGGCGATCAGCTTCACCTGCGACAGCACGGGATCTTGGTTGACCGCCTCGAGGAACGACGACTGCGCGTCGAAGGCGTTGCTTGCTCGGGCCAGCGTCGGCGCGAGGTCGAAACGGAACCCGTCGACGTGCATCTCTGTTACCCAGTAGCGCAGCGAGTCCGTGACGAGTTGCAGCATGTGCGGGTTGCGGAGATCGAGTGTGTTGCCGCAGCCGGTGTAGTTCACATACCCGCCACCGGAATCGAGCCGGTAATACGACTGGTTGTCGATACCGCGCAACGACAGGGTCGGGCCAAATGCGTCGCCCTCGGCGCTGTGGTTGTACACGACGTCGAGAATGACTTCGAGCCCGGCGGCGTGCAGCGCCTTCACCATCGCCTTGAACTCGCCAACCTGTTCACCCCGAGTGCCGGACGACGAGTAGCCGCCGTGTGGTGCGAAGAAGCCGAGGGTGTTGTAGCCCCAGTAGTTCGACAGCCCGCGGCGTAGGAGGGCCGTCTCACTGACAAAGTGGTGGATTGGCAGCAGTTCGAGGGTTGTGACGCCGAGCTGTTTCAAGTAGTCGGTAGCGGCTCGGTGCGCCAGCCCGGCGTACGTGCCCCGCAGTTCCTGCGGCACGTCGGGGTGTTGCATGGTGAACCCGCGCACGTGCACCTCGTAGAGGACCGTGTCGGACCATGCGATTGCGGGTGAGCGATCCTTGCCCCATTCGAACTCGTCGTGCACCACGACAGACCTGGGCACAAACTCGGCCGAGTCGTGTGGGTCGTTCTCGAACAATGCGTCGTCGAGTTCGAAAGTGCCGTCGAACGCGCGGGCGTACGGGTCGACGAGCAACTTGTTGTCGTTGAAGTGCGCGCCGTTGCTGGGGGCGAGTGTGCTATCGACGCGGTATCCGTAGCGGGTGCCTGCTCCCACACCGGGCAGATAGCCGTGCCACACGTGGAACGTCGACTCGCGCAGCGGCACACGGGTCTCGGTGCCCTGGTCGTCGAACACGCATAACTCGACCCCGGTTGCGTTCGCGGAGAACAGCGCGAAGTTAGTGCCACCGTCATCGACGGTGGCACCAAGGGGCTGCCAATGACCGGGCCAGATGTCCACCGGCTTATCCTGCCGGGTCAGGCTCTATCTCCGACGCAGCGGGTCGAGATGTCGTGTCGTTCTCAGGCACCAATGTCGCGTCGCGCATCATCGAGATCGCCGAGGCGATGATCCACGCGTCGCCAATCGTGAGCCCGATGCGCTGCAGCAAGCCATGCACATGATCTGGTCCTGCCACGCTGGCGACCAACGCCGCAGCGCACAGCAGACCGGTAGCAATCGACGTCCGGGCAAGTGCCTTGTTGCCTCCGCGGCGCAGCGCGACGCTCGCCGCGATCGGTGTCGCTGCGAGAGATGCGTACGCGAGGCCGGCGAACGTGCCGTGGATGTCGCCGGACGTCGGCGTCCCGAGTGAGAACGCTGCCACGCCGAGCGTTGCGAGCCCGTTGGCTGCGGCGAACTTCCACGCGTGTCCGGGCAACGAGTAGCGAAGCGCGACTGCGTAAGTAGGCAGGGCGGCGCTGAAGATCAGGAATCCTGCGGTCATCGCCGGTCGAGTGGGCGCGTGCATCCGAGCGAGTTCGCTGATCGCGTCGCTCACAGGCGAGTAGTTCTTCGCCCGGGTACCCAGGATCGCCCAGTCGGCGATGAAGACGCAGGGTCCGACGACGCCGGCCGCCGCGAGCAGGCGTTCGCGGATGGCCACAGGCTCATTGTGCCCGTGACGGGTCACATTCGTTGAAGTAGCCTGGCGCGATGGATGACTCGGTTGCGCTGCCCACCCAGTTCGTGCGCCTCGAGGTCGTTGGTGGCGTCGGCACGATTCGCCTCGATCGGCCGCCGGTCAACGCGATGAATGCGTTGATGCAGGACCAACTTCATGAGGTTGCGCTCGAAGCGGCTGCGCGTGACGACGTGCGAGCTGTGGTGATTTACGGCGGCACCCGGTCGTTCGCGGCGGGTGCGGACGTCAAAGAGATGGCCGCGATGACGCACGCCGACATGGTTGCGCGCGCGGTGCCCTTGCAGGCCGCGTTCACGGCCGTTGCGCAGATCCCCAAGCCTGTGGTTGCCGCGATCACCGGCTACGCGCTCGGCGGGGGGTGTGAGTTGGCGCTCGCCGCCGACGTCCGTTTTTGCGCGGACGGCGCGAAGCTGGGCCAGCCGGAAATCTTGCTCGGCGTTATTCCTGGGGCAGGCGGTACGCAGCGGCTGGCGCGACTCGTTGGTCCGGCGCGTGCGAAGGACCTGATCTTCACCGGCCGGATGGTCGAGGCGGACGAGGCGTTGCGAATCGGCCTGGTCGACAAGGTGCTGCCGAGCGAATCTGTCTATGAAGATGCAGTTGCGTGGGCTGCGCAGTTCGCTGCCGGCCCGGCCGCGGCTTTGCGCGCCGCCAAGGAGGTCATCGACCGCGGGCTTGCGACAGATCTCGCTACCGGACTTACGGCCGAACGCGAGGCATTCGCGGCGTTGTTCGGCACCGAAGATCGCACAATCGGGATGGCCTCGTTCATCGAGTCAGGACCAGGTAAGGCCGACTTCCAGGGCCGCTAAGCGCAGCCGGTCACTTGCGTATGCCGATGTCAGACACGCACGCCGAGTGCCGCGTGCACCGATCTGATCGCGCTGGAACCCTCGCCGACAGCTGCCGCGACGCGCTTCATCGAGCCCGCCCGCGCATCTCCAGCCGCGAAAACCGCCGGCATGCTCGTCTCGAACGGCAATGGCGCGCGCCCCATGTGTGCCCAGATTTCGCCGAGGTCGGTCGCTAGCAACTGGGTATCGGTGCGAATGAAGCCATCCTCGTCGAGAGCGACGCGGGTGAGCCAATCCGTCGCCGGCACCGCACCGATGAAGCAGAAGAGCCCGCTGCACGCGGCATCGTTCACTTCGCCCGTCGCGCGGTTCGTGAGCGTGACGCGACTGAGCGACGTGTCGCCATGCAATGCGGTGACCTCGGTGTTGGTGTGGATCGTGACTTGCGGAGTTGCGTGCAGTCGGTCGGCAAGGTAGGCCGACATGCCAGCGAACAGATCGGGGCCACGCACCACAAGGTTGACGGCGCTGTCGCGCGACGCGAGATACAGCGCGGCTTGGCCAGCGGAGTTCGCGCCGCCGACAACGGTGACGGGTTGGTTGCCGCAGACGCGGGCCTCAATTTCTGTTGCTGCGTAGTAGATTCCGGCACCCTCGAAGTCTGGCCACCGTTCGAGCGGTAGCGATCGGTACCGAGCGCCGGTGGCGACAATGACCGATCGGGCGACGATGTCGGTGCCGTCCTGGAGGACGACGCGAAGTTGGCCTCCGGTGCAATCGAGCGAAGCCGCCTTGCAAGGGCTCGAGAGTTCGGCACCAAACTTCAGCGCTTGAATGGACGCGCGGCCGGTGAGTTCGGCGCCGCTCAAGCCGGACGGGAAGCCGAGGTAGTTCTCGATTCGCGAGCTGGCCGCGGCCTGCCCACCCGTGGCGACCGCGTCGATCAATACCGTCGCGAGCCCCTCCGACGCGCCGTACACGGCGGCGGCAAGGCCGGCGGGTCCGCCACCAACGACGGCGACGTCGATGCTCCTGTCGGCAGAGCGGTGGTACGACAGGCCAAGGTGCTCCGCCAACTCGCCTGGGGTGGCGTGGCGAAGCGTGCGGCTCGGCGTGAGGACTGCGGGCAGGTCGGCGACAGTCAGATCAGCTGCTGTCATCACGCGTTTGCCTTCGAGCGTTTCGGCGTCGAACCACTTGTGGGGGAGCACCTGCCGCGCGGCGTACGTGCGCAGCGCGAGAGCGGTCGATGACAGGCTGCTGCCGACGATCACGATGTTGCGTGCAGCAGCCGGGGCGTCGCGCAGCAACTTGCGCCGAGTGAGCAGGGCTTTCAACAGCAGATCCGAGAGTTCCGGATCCTCCGACATCACCCGGCGAAACGCGTCCGGATTGATGCGGTACACGGTGCCGGCCTCAGTTACCCGGGCAGTGAGGAAAACCGTCTGCCCGGTCAACAGGTTGAGCTCACCAATGAGACCGCCAGCGCGATGCTGGACGACGATTGCTTCGGGCTTGCCGAGGGTGGGGGCGCTGACGATGTCGACGACTCCTTCGTCGATCAACACCAAGTCGTACGTGACGTCGCCGGGTTCGAAGAGGGTATCTCCCACGCTCACGGTTTGCGGGGTTCCGAACGCACGAAGCCGGATGCACTCGTCTTCGGTCAGCCGCGGGAACGCCAGCGCCAGATCCGCGGGGTCCGCGTCCTCGCCCTCGACGATCGAGCTCGGCAGGCTGGACGTGAGTTGTTCGGTCATGAGTCACCCCTCGGCCGCTCTTGGCTCTGTCACAGCACCCTAACCAAGCTGACGGGCAGAGGTGAACCGTGCTCGTTCAGCCGACAGCGATCAGCTCACGGAGCGCTTCCCCGAGGCTCGGGTGTCCCGGAGAGTTGTCCGCCGGTCGCCTAGCCTGACCTCGTGATCGTCCACCAGTTGTCGCGCACGGACGCCCGCCAAATCGCCGTCCGCGCTCAGCTTCTGGATGCGAACCGGCCGACCGACCTGCTCGGCACCGTCCGCCACCTCACGCTGTTGCAGGACGATCGGACCGCAGCTGTCGCGCCCAATGCTGAGCTCGTCATCTGGAGTCGGTTGGGGTCGTCGTGCCCGCGAACCGCAGTCGCGGAGGCTGTCGATGAGCAATCGCTGATCGACGTCCAG
>DATCDK010000206.1:0-6636 GCA_036510735.1 Acidothermaceae bacterium
GCGCCCGTGTAGAGCTCGAGTGCGTCGAACGGCGATAGGCGGCCGCCATCGGCAGCCCGATCGAGCAACATGCGCAGGTCAGCCACGTGGGAGAGCTTAGTCGGGCTGCTGAATCAGCAGACGCCTGCCTGAGGGGCCGTCTGGCCCGGCTGGCAGAGGGCCCGCAGCGTGGCGACCACCACCTCGTTCGGCGTCCCCTTCTCGATGTCGGCGTCCGCCCCCGTCGGCGACGGGCGCCGCTCCCCCGACAGCACGGCCACCCGCGTCGCTGGCGAGACGGCCCGGATTCGCTCGATCGCTTCGAGACCGTCCATCACCGGCATCGAGATGTCGATGACCACCAGATCGGGCTGCAGCTCGGTAACGAGCTCGACCGCCTCGAACCCGTCGCGGGCCTGCCCAACGACTTCGAAGTCGGGCTCGAGTGACAACAGCGTGTGCATCAACTCACGCATGCCGGCCGCGTCGTCGGCCACGATCACCCGGTAAGTCTCGACGCTCGGAGCGACGCCCTGAGGCACGCGCGGAGCGGGAATGGGCACAGCCATGCGACCGATCGTGACAGCAATCACAACCGGCCGAGCCACGAAACGCGCAGGTTGATCACTAAGGACGATCTGACTACCGAACTGGTAGTCGAACGGGTCAGACTTCAGCGAACGTCGGCTGCTCAAACCGGGCTAGCCCGATGCGCGGGCCGACTCGGCGGGCGAACTCGGCGAGGCCGGCCAACTGCCTTTCGCCGAGCGAAAAGTCGAGCGTCTGGAAGTAGCGCACGAGGGCGGGCGCTTCGAAGTCCTCCCAGCGCGCGGCTGACTGGGCCACTTCGTCTACCCGGGCCAGGGAGATCTCGCGCGACCGAACAAAGGCGTCGTGGACGTCCTTGACGAGCCCGGGGTGATTGGTCGCGAAATCACGGCGGGCCGCCCACACCGCGAAAACCATCGGCAGTCCTGTCCAGTCGCGCCAGGCCTCGCCCATGTCGTGCACGTCGAGGTGCAAGCGAGGTCCGTCGTGCAGCGTGGCCCGAAGGGCCGCATCGCCGATCAGCACGGCGGCCGGTGCTTCGAGCATCATCGCGGGCAGATCCGGCGGGCAGGTCAGGTAACGAGGGCGGACGCCGATCCGCTCCTCGAGCAGCATCTTCGCCAGCTCGATCGTCGTCCGGCTGGTCGAGCCCAGCGTCACCAGCTCGCCGTCTAACTGATCGAGCGGTAGCTGGCTGACCAGCACGCACGACATCACCGGCCCGTCCGAACCGACCGCCAGGTCGGGCAGCACGGTCAGTTCGTCGGCATGCCGCAAGTACTCGACGACGCTGATCGGCGCGATGTCGAGATCGCCGGCAACGAGGCGATCACTCAATCGATCCGGGGTGTCACGGCGAAGGTCGACGTCGAGCAACGCGCCGGAGTGGACCAACCCCCAGTACAACGGCAGGCAGTTGAGAAACTGGATATGGCCGACCCTGGGCCTGGGGATTGTCATACGTCCGCTTCATCGGGGACGTCCTCGCGCGCGGCCCGCAACTGCCCCTTGACCCGGCGCCGCTGCGCTGCCTCGTGGAGTTGCGCCGACATCGCATCGCGCTGCCCGGCGAGCAGGACGAAGCTCGCAAGACCAGAGAGCACGAGCGCGATCGCCACCAGCAGAACGCCGTCCCTGATCCGCACCAGCCACAACACGATGAGCGCGAGGACGAAGAGCGCCAGCCGCAAGGTCGTGTAGCGCAAGATCGCATGCGGACGGCGCGGCGCTGGCTGATCGCCGTCCGCGTCATTCGTGTTGACGTCCGGCACGTCAGACCGGCATGGGTTGCGGGACGTCGCGTCGGCCCGTGTCGGGACCGTCGAAAACGCGGATCACGTTGTAGCGAGTGTCGCGCTCCACAGGCGTGAAGCCGGCGTCGCGAATGAGGTCGAGCAGGTCTTCGCGGTGCATGGTCTGCGGTGTCCCGAAGTGGTCGGCGTCATGCGTGATCTTGTACTCGACGACCGAACCGTCGAGGTCGTCGGCACCATGCGACAGTGCGAGCTGCGAGGTCGTGAGTCCGTGCATCACCCAGAACGCCTTGACGTGCGGCACGTTGTCGAACAGCAATCGCGAAACGGCGAAGGTCTTCAACGCCTCGGCGCCGGTCGCCATCGGTTGGGTCATGAGCCGGTTGCGTGGGTCGCCGCTGGCGTCGTGCTGGAACCGCAGTGGAATGAACACCACGAAGCCGCCGGTCTCGTCTTGTAGCTCGCGCAAGCGCAGGACGTGATCGACGCGATGCCGCGGTTCCTCGATGTGTCCATAGAGCATCGTGCAGGGCGTCTTCAGGCCCTTCGAATGCGCCAGCCGGTGGATGCGCGACCAGTCTTCCCAGTGGGTCTTGTGGTCGACGATCTTCTGCCGAACCTCCCAGTCGAAGATCTCGGCCCCACCGCCGGTCAATGACTCGAGGCCCGCGTCGATCAGTTCGTCGAGGATCTCGTCGGCGGACAGCCCTGAGATCTCTTCGAACCAGTGGATCTCGGTCGCAGTAAAGGCTTTGAGCGCGACATTCGGCAGAGCTTCCTTCAGAGCTTTCAGCGACCGCGGGTAGTAGCGCCACGGCAAGGTCGGGTGCAGGCCGTTCACGATGTGCAGCTCGGTGATGCCCTCGGGCTCCATCTGCTTGGCGAGCTCGACGGCTTGTTCGATGCGCATCGTGTAGGCGTCGGTCTCGCCGGGCTTGCGCTGGAAACTGCAGTAAGCGCACGACGCCGCGCAGACGTTGGTCAGGTTCAGATGGCGGTTCACGTTGAAGTAGGTGCGGTCACCGTTCTTCTGGGTGCGCACGTAGTGGGCGAGTTCGCCGAGCCACGCCAGGTCGTCGCTCGCGTACAACGCGACGCCGTCGTCATAGGTCAATCGCTGTCCGGCGAGAACCTTTTCTTCGAGCTCGCGCTTGCGTCCGGTATCCACGCGCCCAAGCATGCACGGCCGTGTTTCATCGCGCGCGTTCGGGGCGTGAAACTGCCCGTTCCCTGCCTATGACCCTCCCAGACCGTTCGTCACGGACAGCGATCATGCGGCGACTGTTAGCCCCTATAGAGTCCCTTGTACCCCAATTTCACTACTAAGAGTGACCGCCTCGTAACGACCACCCCGACTTTTTTGTCCGCAAGACAACTAACGTGCGCCAAACGCAGACGCGACGACACCTCCGCGTGTACACACGTTTGTTAGGGGTCCCGCGAAAGCAATTCGCAGCACCGCGTCGCGCAGAAAGGCACATCAAAGTGGAGAACCGTGACCGGCTCCTGACACCCGGAGAGGTTGCCAGCTTGTTTCGGGTCGACCCGAAGACAGTGACACGCTGGGCAGCTTCCGGCCGGATCGGCAGCATCCGCACGCCCGGTGGCCATCGACGTTTCCGGGAATCTGAAGTTCGGGCTCTCTTGCGCGGCGACTCTGATCTCGAGTCGATCGGATCGCTTGCATTGGAAGCCTCAGAGGGCTGAGCTTCCGGCGTGAGCCCTGAGCAACGGGTCGATCAGGTCGGTCCAAGCCGCCCGTCCCATGTCCATTCTCCGGGGTCGATCAGGTCGGTCCAAGCCGCCCGTCCCACCGCGTAAACAGATCGTGATCGACGCCGAGAACGTCGAGGATTTTGCCTGCGACGAAGTCGACCAGCTGCTGCACGCTCTTGGGCTTGCTGTAGAAAGCCGGACTCGCAGGCAGCACCACCGCGCCGGCTGCATCGAGGGTGACCAGGTGCCGCAGCGTCGCACCAGTCAAAGGCATTTCACGCGGGACGACGATCAGCGGGCGTCGTTCCTTCAGCGTGACATCTGCGGCTCGCTGAAGAAGATCCTTCGAGAGCCCGATAGCGATCCCGGCCACCGACGCGGTGCTCGCGGGCACCACCACCATGCCCCGCGTGATGTACGAACCACTCGACGGGCCGGCCGCAAGATCGCCCGGTGACCAGAAGCGCACGTGGTCGAAGTTCGCGCTTTCGAAGTCCGCAGTGTGCAGAGTCGGCAGATCGGCATCGAGCTGTGACGTCAGCCAGGCATGCAGGCTGTCGGAGTCGTCGTGCCACGCGACGCCGGTTTCATCGAGCAGGGTCAGCCGCGCGGCCCGCGAGACGACGAGGTCGATGTGTTGCCCGGCGTCCAGCAGAGCCCGCAAAACCGCTGCGGCGTAAGGGGTTCCGCTAGCGCCACTGACGCCGACGACCCACGGCACCCGCGTCGCGCCGGTCATCCCCGCGCTGCTCATCCCCGCGCTACTCATCCCCGAAGGCCGCGCGAGACCAAGTCGGCGACCGCGAAGCAGAACAAGCCGATGCCGACGAAGCCGTTCACCGTGAAGAACGCACGGTTGACCTTCGACAGGTCGTCCGGCTTCACCAGATGCTGCTCATAGGCGAGCGCAACTGCTGCGGCGGCAACACCGGTCGTCCATGTCCAACCGAGGTGGGCCAACACGCCGAACCACAACAGCAGCAAGACGGTCGCGTAGTGCGCGACGCGCGAGAAAGCGAGGGCCACCTGCGGCCCGAACCGAGCGGGCAACGACTTCACGCCGATCTCGCGGTCGATCGTGTAGTCCTGGAGCGCGTAGATGATGTCGAAACCACCGATCCAGCAACCGACGGCAAGTCCGAGCACCACTGCGGTCCATGACCACCGACCCGTAACGGCCAGCCACGCGCCGATCGGACCGATCGTCTGCGCGACGCCGAGCACCGCGTGCGGCGCCCAGGTGACCCGCTTGGCGTACGGGTAGGCGGCCAGCACGATTGCAGCGACCGGCGCGAGGAAGAAGCACACCCGGTTGAGGGCACCTGCAGCGACCATCAGAACGACCAGCGCGACGATTGCGCCCGCCCACGCTGTGCGCAGATTGACAACGCCCGTGACGAGTTCGCGACCCTGGGTGCGCGGGTTGCGTGCATCGATGTGGCGGTCGACGATCCGGTTGACCGCCATCGCGAAGGTGCGCGCGCCGACCATCGCAATCGTGACGAGTGCAAGTTGGCGCCAGTGCACGTGGTCGTTGACACTCGCCATCGCCGTCAAGGCAGCGATGTAGGCGAACGGCAGTGCGAACACCGAATGCTCGAACCGCACCAGATCGAGGAACGCCTTGACCCTGCCGGGCGTGCGGGCAGCTGGACTCAGGGACGCCGTGGTCGTGCTCACGAGATGCCGAACTCCTTCCAGCGGGCTGTCACACGCTCGATGACCGCGGGATCCTGCGTGATCATCTCCGGCCAACCGCGGGCGTAGCCCTCGGTTGGCAACTTCCCGGTGGCATCGATGCCCACCTTGCCGCCCCAGAACTGCTGGTAACTGGCGTGATCGAGGTGATCGACCGGACCGACAGATTGCACCATGTCGTGGGTGTAGTCGACGTTGCCCAATGCCCGCCAGGCAACTTGCGAGTAGTCATGCACATCGCAGTCGGCGTCGACCACGACGATCAGCTTCGCGAGCGAGAGCATCCCAGCGCCCCAGATCGCGTGCATCACCTTGTGAGCGTGCTTCGGAAAGCGCTTGTCGATGCTGACAATCACGCAGTTGTGGAACACCCCCTCGACTGGCATGTCCATGTCGACGATGTCGGGGATCAGCAGCTTCACCAGCGGCAGAAAGATCCGCTCGGTGGCCTTGCCCATCGGTCCGTCCTCAGCCGGCGGTCGACCGACCACGATGCTCTGGAACACCGGCTTCTTCTGCATCGTCATGCAGTCGATCGTCAGAGCCGGAAAAGGCTCGACAGGCGTGTAAAAACCGGTGTGGTCGCCGAACGGCCCCTCTGGCCGCCGCTCCCCCGGCTCGAGCCAGCCTTCAAGAACGACTTGGGCGTCGGCCGGCACTTGGAGTGGCACGGTCATGCAGTCGACCATCTCCACCCGCTCCTGCCGCAAGAAGCCCGCGAACAGGTACTCGTCGATGTCACTGGGCAACGGCGCGGAAGCTGCGTACGTCACCACCGGGTCGCAGCCGAAGGCGATCGCAACCGGCAATCGCTCGCCGCGCCGCTCGGCGACGGCGTGATGGGCGTTGGAGTCCTTGTGGATCTGCCAATGCATCGCGACAGTGCGCGAGTCGTGCCGCTGCAACCGATAGAGCCCGAGGTTGCGCTGACCGGTCTCCGGGTGCTTCGTGTGCGTGAGGCCGAGGTTGAAATACGAGCCGCCGTCATCGGGCCAGGTGTGCAAGGCGGGCAAGGACATCAGGTCGACCTTGTCGCCCTTCACGACGACGTCTTGGCAGTCGCCTTTTCGTACGGTCTTAGGCGGGACGTCGCGTAGCTGGCCCAGCTTGCTCATCGCATCCTTGAGACCGGCGAAGCCCTTCGGCAACTCGGGCTTGAGCAGGTCGCCGATGCGGGCGCCGATCTCGTCAAGGTCATCGACCCCAAGTGCTTTGGCCATCCGGGCGGTGGTGCCGAAGACGTTCATAGCCAGCGGCAACTTGGAGCCTTTGACGTTCTCGAACAGCAGTGCAGGGCCGCCAGCCCTCACGACCCGGTCGACGATCTCGGTGATCTCCAGGTACGGATCGACCTGCGCTTTGACGCGCACGAGTTCGCCGTCCTTCTCCAGGCGCTCGAGAAACTCGGGCAGGTCGGCGAAGCTCATAGATCAAGTATCGC
>DATCDK010000207.1:0-11249 GCA_036510735.1 Acidothermaceae bacterium
CTCGTCAAACGATGCCGCGACCACCGGAACCGTGTGAGAAACTCGCATCTACGAGATGCCCTTCGTGAGCGACGGAACGGGACCTTAGACAAGCCCAATTCTGTTGCCACGCAAGGGCATTCTCGTGTTCCGACCCGCCCAGACCAACAAGATCATCGGTGGATCAGGGCTAAGGGAACTGCGACCGGCACGGCGCCGACCGACCGTCGCAGCGCGCGGTGGGTGAGGCTGGCGGCGCTTTGCCGTCCGGAACGTCGCTAGTCCGAGCCGCGAGGGCGCCGCAAGGTTCAGTCACCTGGGTCACGCGGCAGCGTCGTCTCGTTAAGCACCTGCGTCCAGTTGAAACTGGCGACCATTTGCTCGAGACCTTCGGCGTTGCCCGCGGTGCTCACCTCGAGGATGTGCAGCCGGTTTGGCTGCACGTAGCGGCCCTGCTCGTCGGTGTGACGCTTGGCGCGAAGGTCCAAGAATCGGGCGGCGACCGCGAGCGGGGCGTCGTCACCCCGCCGGGCCCAGACCTACATTGCGGCCGCTTCGGCTAACACCTCAATGAACCCGGAACTGTCCAAGAAAGTTGACGCGCAACACATGCTTGCGAACAGGGGCGCCCAGACGCCAAGTGGGACTGAAACGTCGGCATGATCGACGCTGTCCATCCAGGGTGAGTTCCCGTCGACCCGTCGTCGGTCAGATTCGTCGGTGATCGCCGATCGGGGCGCACCGAAGGAATGAACCGAGGTGGCGCGTTCAGCGGTTTGTTCCGGCGGTCGCTTACGGATTCATAGGTATGTCCAATCCTGGTCGGATCGGTGGCCGAGGGGACGCGGGTGGCACCGGACGCGCGCACGCCATTTTCTGGCCCTCACACCGGCGGTCTTGGCTGCGCCGGTGACGACGGGATGGCAGGACGTAGTCGCGCTCAATGGCTTGAGCAGGGAGCCGCTCGTCGTTCGCGGGGGACCTCACGCGTCCGCCAGGGGCCGAGCAGGTCCGGGGACACGCGACCACTGCCCGCGTAACGCGACGAACGCCCTTGGTCCGACCACAATCCCCTTCAAGACGGAAACCCGTCGAGCGGGTCCTTAGCGGGGCCGTACGGCCGGTAAAGTGGGCCCGCTGCGGACCACAGCGGTCAAGATCAAAAACGGATGTGCGCAGGTCAATGCCTGTTTTCACGCTCAATCGGGAACGTGTCCCGCTAACCTTCCAAGCTGGATATGCCGGTTCGATCCCGGTCGCCCGCTCCACCGAGAAACCCCTTACACAGCAAGGGTTTTCGCGCGCTCGCGGCCGTCCGTTCGTCGTCGAGCGTGCATCACGGGGTCCTAACGGCGACGTAGATACCACACCGCCAGGGCAGCACCAGCCCGGCAATCTGGCGCGACATCGCGGCCGGGTGCAACCCGTGCCGGTGCGCTCAGATCCGCCGGACCGTACGACGTACGACGACGCCAACCCGCCCGTGACATCGCTGACAGTCCCATGGCGAGCACTATGTCATGCCAGATGAAGCCGATCGGAGCATGCTCGGCTTCGCCTCGGGTGGCTCTGTGACCCTCGGCCGTGTTCGGTCAGGGCTGCCGCGCTGCCGCGCGCGATCACCTCGACGCGTCGACCCGATTTGTTTCGGAGTCACTGCGCGTCCGCGTTTCTCCGTGGGTTACCCGGGTATTGGTGGCGAAGACAGCCCGAAGAAGTCTGATTTCGGCGTCTACGTTTTCGAAACCCATGAGGTGGAGGACACCGTGAATGAGGCAGACAAAGATCGCGCGGAAGCCGCGAAGTTGCCGGCAGGTGACATTGTCGCGATCTTGTACACCCAACACGCGGCCGTCCGCGACGTGATGGATACCGTCGAATCGACTTCGGGCAGCGAACGCAAACGTGCGTTCGAAGAGCTCGCCACGATGCTGAAGGCTCATGAAACAGCGGAAGAGTCAGTCGTTCGACCCGTCACGCAGCAGACCGCTGGCGCCGAAGTAGCGACGGCCCGCAACGCGGAGGAAGACGAGGCGAACCAGGTCCTCGCCACCCTTAAGACTCTCGAGGTCGACAGCGCCGACTTCGACGCGAAGTTCGCTGACTTCAAAACGGCCGTATCCGACCACGCCGAAGCCGAGGAACACGACGAGTTCCCGTCGATCCTTACCGGCCGCACCGTGGACGAACGTCACGAACTCGGTCTGAAATTTCTGGCCGCGTTCGAGGCGTCGGGCGGCACGATCTAGAAGACTCGCTGACCTTCATCGGCGCCGCTAGACGGCGGCGCCGATCAAGGCTGGTCCTGGGCTGCGCGTGTGCAGCAACGGCGCGCGGCAGCCGGGGTCGCCGCGCCCGGAGACCCGAAGCGAATCACGCGACCCGATGTCGGCCGGGAGCTTCCGACCACTACCGAACAGCAACCCGACCCGCGGTCGGTTTGATTGCGCGCCGTCGATGTATGAAACAGCGAGCACCATCAAATGGAAAGGCTCGGTAGGTCATGCCCAGTGTGACGAAGTCAATCGACGTGTCGGTGCCCGTGAGCACCGCCTACAACCAGTGGACCCAGTTCGAGTCGTTCCCGCGTTTCATGGGCGGGGTTGAGTCGATCACCCAAACCGACAACACCCACGCCCATTGGGTCACCAAAATCGGGGGCGTCAGCCGCGAGTTCGACACCGAAATCACCGAACAGCATCCCGATGAGCGCATCGCATGGAAGAGCAGCGACGGCACCACCCACGCCGGTGTGGGCACCTTTCACCGCCTCGGAGAAAGAGAAACGAAAGTCACCGTGCAGCTGGACTGGATGGATGAGGGGATCATCGAGAAAGCCGGTGCTCTGGTGGGTGTCGACGATCATCAGGTCAAAGCCGACATGGCGAATTTCAAGACGTACATCGAAGAACACGGCCATCCGGACGGCGCGCGGCGCGGCGACGTCAACAACCCCGGGACCTGAACCGTGCCCGAGCCAGACCACACGGAGTACGACTTCGCATTTGACGCCGCCTATCGGTTCCCGGCCAGATTGTTTGGCATCTCCCCCGCCAGCGCGCATCTGACGGTGAGCGCGGGGAAACTACACGCACAGTTTGGACCCTGGCATATTCACACCCCACTCACGAATATTGTCTCCGTGCAGGCGACCGGACCGTACCGATTCCTCCGCACCGCAGGACCGGCCAGGCTGTCGCTGTCCGACCGCGGCCTCACCTTCGCCACGAACTCACGCCAAGGCGTCCAGATCAGCTTCCGGGACCCAATCCCAGGCATCGAACCGACCGGCAGGCTGCGCCACCCCAACCTCACAGTCACCGTCACCGACTGCGCGCGGCTCGCGGCCACCCTCACCCAGCACCTGCACCACGAGACCCCCGACCCGACCTTGAGGACTGTCCGATAACTGTGTAACTGGCCGTGTCCGTTAGCTGTTGCTGCTGGATCGCGTCATTCGCGGGTGATGAGCGAGTTGCCCGAGCCTGAACGGATGATCGCAAGATCGGAATCGGTCATGCGCGATCACACGGCTACTAGGGATCGGCGCTGCACACCTTCGACCGTTACTGCACACCTTCGACCTGACCGCCCGCCTCACGAAGTCGTAACTCGGCGCGGCTGCGGTCGCGGCGGCGTTTCCGGCCCGGGGCCGCCGGGTATCTTCGAAGAGATCGCAGCGGCAAGAGGAACTATGGTCGCCTATTGCGACGACCTCACCTGGTCGGCCAAAGGATGCCCTACCCGTCATCGCAACTGTGACTCCCAGTTCGCCGATCCCTCACCCGCGAAGAGTCGCTTCTAGGAAATGGCACGCGTCCGAGAGTTAGATTTGCCGCGCGAAGGCGACGATGTTCGACAGGTAGTGGCCTGACGCACGATCGAAGCCGCCGCCACAGGTGATCAGGCGTAGTTGTGGGTCTGCGGTGTTGCCGTAAACGGTCGTCGTCGGGAATTTGTCTTTCGGGTATTCACGGACGGCGTACACAGCGAACGTGACGGCTTTGCCATCCGAGCGTTCGATGCGAATCGTGTCACCTACCTTCGCCGCACCTAGTTTGAAGAACACGCCGGGCCCGTTGGCCGCCGAGTCGACATGACCAAGCAGGATCGCCGGGCCGATCTGTCCGGGCGTCGGGCCGAGTGAGTAGAAGCCGACGTGGGTCACGTCGGTGGGGACGGCAATAGTTCCATCAGCATTGAGGCCCAATGGCACGAAGGTCGCGTTCACGCCGAGGCTCGGGATCGTGATCCGTGTTGGGACGGACGCCGACAGGCCCGCGGGCGTCGAAGCCGACGGTGACAGTGGCGCAACAGACGCGGGTGCTTGCGTATCGAGAAGCGTTGGCGCGGGCTCAGTCGACACCGGCGCTTGGGCGGTCACCGTTGAAGGCTGGGGCGCATGATGCTGGTTCGCAAGAGCGATCGCGACGAAGACCGCTCCAGTCACGCCAACCGCGGCGCAGGCCACCAGGATTCGGATCCGATGGCCCACGCCGCGGCCGATGTTCTTCAACACTTGCGGAATGTCAGCTCTCGTCCGTCCGGCGACGAGCAGCGATCACGCCGACGCCGGCGAGCAGCACGAGCCCCCCACCGACGGCAAGCAGTTCAGTGTTCTGCAGACCCGACGTGGAACCGCCACCGGTCGCCGCGCCACCGGCTGGGGTGACAGTCATCTGCGCCGCGACAAGCACGCCACACAATGCAGGCGAGGTCGCCGCGAGCGGAAGGCTCGGAACGAGCTCGCTCGACTCGCCTTGGGCCTGTGCGCTCAACGTGGCCGGGTCGAGACCGTGCACAACGACGACAGCTTTGCCGGCGCGCACGTTGGCGGCGCTGTCGGCACTGAGGGTGATGGTCCGGCTGTAGTCGAAGCTACCACCGGACGGCGCGACCTTGAGGTCTGTCGCAGCGGCCGGGCTGGTGTCGCCACTGGTCGACAAGGTGGTACCGATGGGACCGTACGCGGGCTGACCCTCGGTGGTGCTGACGACGCCGTCACCGCTCGTGTCCGCTGCCGCCGTCGGGCATTGGCCTTGACCGTTGATGTGGATGTGCTGCACGTGCGGGTACGGCGCGCCGCTGAACGTCGCGGCCAAGCCGCTGAAGTGCTCCGTGATGGTGGCGACGTCGCCGTTGAGCATCAGTGACACGGTGCCGGAGCCCGTGGCGTGGTTCAGTGGCGCCAGCGTCGCCGTGTATGTCGTTGGACTTGCTGCACTCGCCGATGAAAGCGGCGCTACCGCGAACGCAAGCGCTGCGATCGGCAGCGCGGCGAATAGAGTCCCTGTCTTCACTAGCAATCCTTCCGTAAGGACTCGGGAAAGCGCCCGAGTTGTACTAGACATTCGCGGCGCGAACGGTCAGCGGATTCGCAGCGGGAAATAAATCAACGCAAAGTGCTCTCGTTAGTCCCCGTTCCAGCACGCGAGTACGTCGGTCGCGACCGTGTACGCAAGATCGGGCGGAGTCGGATGTGGCGAATCCGCGGCAGCCGACATCGCGGATGCATCGACCTGCAGTGTCATGTTGTCCTTGAGGAAAATTACAGCGCCGTTCGGTGCTTCGTACGCCGGCAGGCCTAGACCGGTGAGTCCGCTTAGCGGGTGCGCCGCACCGACCGCCAAGCGGGCTGTGTCGAAGTACTGGCGGGCAGCAGCCGTGTCCGATGACTGCTTGACCGACAACACCAGCGCGCCCGCACTCGAATGGTAAGTGCAGGTGTAGACAGCGTCGATCCACGACGTTGTCGACGGCGGCGGGGCGGCCAGACCAAGAAGTTGCGCGACGTTCTTCTGGGTCTCCGGCGCGCACACCATGCGCGCGGACGCCGACGGTGCGGGCGACTGCGACATATCTGCCATCGATGTCCCCGGTGCCATGTACATGCCTGCCATCGGGTTCGTCTTGCTCGACACTCCCGCGGCGCACGCGGTGACGAGGACCGGTACGGCGACCAGCATCAGCAACGCCGGCTTCAGTACGGGACGCCGCGGGGGACGCTGCGAGGTTAGGCCGACTCGACGTGCGCGCGCGGCAACAATGGCCAGCGCCAAAACGACGGTTTCCGCGACAACGCAAACCATCCCCAAAACGTTCTCGCTCGTCAGTGCCCAATCTTCCTTGTACCCCCCCGGAAGACCGATAGTCCTGCTCGCAACGAAACCCGCGAGCTCAAGAGCGCTCGTAGCGCCGATGAGCGCCCACCCGAACCGACGACGGCGCGAACCCAAAAGCACGATCGCCCCAGCCGTGAATGCAGCATTCCCAACGATGAACAGCGCGCCGATGTAAGGCATCTCACGCAGGTGCATCGGAGTCAAGAATGCGTGAATACCCACATTCAACTCCGCAGCCAGGATCGCCGTCCAGCGCACGACTTCAGCCGGACGCACTGGTTTCAAGCGCACGACGACGACCTCCAGGGGCTGGACTCCCAAGCGGAGTACTCACTGGTTCGCACCCGAGCGCCAATCGGTTCGTGACGGGGGAATCCCGCATTTGAAATTGTTCCTCGGTGCAGCGCTCAACCGGCTCGTTGGCACGATCGGGACCTCGTCGTTTTGAGCACGTCGCCGCCGTGCAGCGACTGTTTCCAGGTGTTCTACAACCGCCGCAGGCTGAACTCCTCCACCCTCGGCTACCGCATCCCGACCGAAGCACTCAACGACTACAACACCGCAGCAACCGCAGCATGATCAACAACCGAGGGACCTACGTGCAGCGCGAGGTCTTGTCGTTGGCATATTTCGGCGGTACAGCCAATCTTGATCTCCCGGCTGACTGGTATTCCGCTTGGCACCGTGAAAACACGGACGCTGGCAGCGCTGCGCCAACTACGCACGAGCCTTGACCAGCTCGCGATCGCTGACGAAGACGAAGGGGTGGGCGCTGGCTCGTTGGTTGCCGCTGCATCCTGAACACGGGGCCGCCTCTGCCGACCGGTTCGCCGGCAATCAGGCCGTGTGATTGGCGGTTAGCGCGTGCTCAGAACGGCTGCCCACCCATTCATTTATCGGCGTCCCGGACGGGTGCGAGGAGTAGCCTGTGCTCGATGATTTCGATTGCGACTTCGCTTGTGGTGAGGCTGTAGGCGAAGGCGTGGGCGCGGATGCGCACTAGCCCGCGCCTTTCATGCAGTGGTCTGACGAGGTTGTTTTCTCGGTGGCGGACTGGTTGATGCTGGTGGTCGTAGTTGGTTGGCCGGCGCGGTGGTCGGTGTCTCCGTTGGTCCTTGGGTCGTGGCCGGCGGTTTCGTCGCGTTCAGCTGAACGCGGTTCGTAGGTGGTGGAAGCCGGCGGCGATCTGGTTCGCCCAGCGCCATGTTTTGTCGATGCGTAGCCGGGTTTGGCGGGCGCCGTGGGTGATGCGGGCGGCGACGTGGAGAACGCGGTAGCGAAACGCCGCGATCTCGCAGCGCGCCAACGTCGGGGTGTCTGGAAAGCAGATGAGTTTCGTCCAGGCGATCAGGTCGACGGCGGTGAGCACGGCGTGCAGCCAGGCGGCGTTTTCGGCGAAGCCGCGACACGGCAGGTTGCGTAGCCCGGTGGCTTTTGCTTCGCGGATGCGGTCTTCGACGCGGGCGTGTTGGCGGTGTCGCAGTTCCAGCCCGGCGAGCTGCCCGGGGATCACACGGTGGTCGGTGTCGGTGAGGAACGCGGTGACGCGGTGCCCGTCGACATCGCTGAACCTCAGTTGCGCGCCGGGGTGCGGGCGTTCTTTGCGCAGGATCAACCGCGAGCCGTCCGGCCAGTTGGCCAAGTCGATCAGCCCGGTCGCCTCGGCGACCCACGCCCCGTCGCGGATGCTGCCGTCGCCCTCGACTGCGGTCGCCCAACAGTGCTCGGGGATCACCTCGACGAGCCCCTGAACGCGGTGATCCACGGGGAAACCGAAGGAGAAGCCGACACCGCGTTCCCGGCAGGCGGCGGCGAACGCGTGGGTCGCGCCGGCCGAATCGGAACGGGCCAACACTGCTGGGCCGGCCGGGTCGCCGGGTCGTGGCCGGGCGACCGGCGGCAGTGCCGCGAGCGCCATCTCCAACACGGTGATGTGATCGGCGGCGGTGTTGGACCCGGCGTTGCCGGGGCGTAGCAGCCCAGCCAACGCTTCCCCGCCGGCGATCTCGGGACGGTCCAAAAAACACAACAACGGGTGGAACCCGAACGTGTGTTTCCAGGTCGCCGCGGCGTTTTCCTTCTCGCTGTGCGCGATCGTGATGGTGGCGTCGAAGTCCAACCGCAACTCAGCGGTCAGGTCAGGGCCGGCACCCGCGTCCCACGCCGCCGCCCGCGCGGTCGCGCGGGCCGCCTGAACACCGGGCAGATGCTGTTCATCGAGGCGGTCCAGCACCCGCCACGCGGTCGGCATCGAGGCGACCGGGCCATGCATCTCTGCACGGTCGCGCAGCACGGCGATCCCGGACACGGCGTCCGCGCCGTCGGCGATCGCCACCGCCACATCGGTGAACACCCGCCCCGGCGCGTGGACCGGGAACCCCCGATAGGTGTCGATCAACGCCGCGCTGATCCCCTCGACCAGACCGGTCGCCTGCGCCATCTCGCGCAACAAACCGACCCCGGCGTGCGACACCACACCGGCCCCATCCGCGCTGACCTTGACCTTCGGCATCCCTGGGTTACGCTTCACTTGCGAAGTGCCTTCCTGTTCGGGGATTTGAACCATCGCAAGTCCAAGTTTCCCTTACAGAACAGGCACTTTCGCGTTTCTAAGCCCCGTGTCACGTCAACCCGCGTGAAACACCCGGGCTAGTGCCTCGGCGGGCCCGACTTGTAGTTGCCGCATCACCATGCCGGCGGCCTGGTAGACCGCCGCTCGCGTTAGCGACGGGAGCGCCGACCACGGTTCCCCCCGCTGGGTTTCCGCCGCCCAGTCGACGATCCCGCCCAGTAAGTCGCTCAGCGGTGACGCTGCGATCTCGGCGGCCAACGTCGCTGCGGCGAAGTCGTCCTGCGACAACGTTCGCGGGTTGAAGCTGAGAAGCTCCAGGGCCCCGATCTGGGACTGTGAGAACACAACAGGCAGTGCAAATACCGCACGCACTCCGCCGGCCAGTGCCGCAGTGGCGTACGCCGACCAGTGCCGCTTCCCTTCCTCGGCTAGGTCCTCGACAAGGACTGGCCGCCCCAACGCGACGGCATCCAGACATGGTGTCCCGTGCCAGAACCCGTCGCGACGGCGCCCCGGCCCACGCCCGGTCGTTCATGCGGCTCGGTGATATTCGTTGATGAGTCCGCCGAGTACTCGTCGTCGCTGGACCGGCGCAGCCATATCCACGACTCGGTCTGGCTGGTCGTTCGGCGCTTGCTGCTGTCGACCCTGGTGTGGTCGATGCTCGTTGTAGTGCGCTTGCCAGTCGGTGGGTACGCCACGGAGATGCCGCTCGTTCACGATCAGAAGATGGTCCAGGCATTCACGCCGTAAGGTGCCAACAAAACGTTCGGCGAATGCGTTGGCCCTCGGCGCCCGCACTGGCGACAGTGACGTGGTGCCCGCCGCTCTTGGTGCGCAGACCCTGCTGGGCGAGCAGCGCCGTCGACGCCTTGCGTGCGGCATCGTAGGCGAGCACGTACGCGGCCTCGGGGTTGGCGTCGTTCTCCCGTCTCGCGGACTCCAGCAGCGCCTGGGCCGACACGAGCCACGGCGTCCCGTCCGCCTCCGCCCCAGTGACCAGCTCCAGGCGTCCCTCGGCCAACAGCCCATCAACCGTGTCTTGACCGCGGGTCCACTTCATGCCGGACGCCTCGTCACGTCCACGTACGGTCGCGACTCGATCTGCACCAGCAGCGCATCGTTGCCGGGGGCGTCCCAGGAGCCCGCCGGACGCAGCACGGGGTTGACCGGCATCGCAAGACGCGCCTCCGCGCGCTCCGCGGCAGCATAAAGATCGGCGCGGTCGATCCCGTCCCCGACGACAAGGACGTCGATGTCCGCGGGTAGCGCGCCGGTCTCACCGTGGTAGCGGGCAGCCCACGATCCGAACACCACCACCCGTGCAGCACCCAAGCTGGCGAACTCTTCGGCAACGACGGTTTGCGGTCCGAACGTGACTAACGTCAGCTGGGTCAACGGCGGCACCGACGGACTGGACAGGTTCGCCCGCACGACGCGGGAACGACCCACCTTGCGGGTCGCCAGCACTCCCCCCTCCGCGAGTCGGACGACCTCGCTTTGCGCCGTCGTCAGCGCAACGCCGAGCTGCCGGGCGAGGTCGCTGACGGTCCATTCCTGGTCCGGATGCAACAAGATCAGGGCTAGCAGGTCGCCTTGGGTGCGGGACCGGAACGTCGGCGCGAGCACCGGAGCATCACTACGCATAAACCGATAGTAACAACCGTTTATGCGTAGCGCCACATCCTCGCCGACGCCCTGCAAAAGCCTCGCACGACCACATCGGCCAGCACGGCCGCACCGCCCTTGCGCGTCAAACCGATCGCAACAGCGTGGATCCACAAACGTGCAAAGCGGGGCCGTAGTGGGGCCGTACGGCCGGTAAACTGCGGCTCAACAGGGACCACAGCGGTCAAGATCAAAAACAGATACGGGCAGGTCAGAAGCCATTTTCACGCTCAAACGCGAACCTGTCCCGCTAGCCTTCCAAGCTGGCCATGCCGGTTCGATCCCGGTCACCCGCTCCACCGGAAAACCCTTACATAGCAAGGATTTTCACGCACCTCCGGTCGCCTGCTCGGCCGGAAACGAAGATCATGGGTCCCTAGCGGGGCCGTATGTACCACGCCTGTACCTCGCAGCCACGGCAGGGATCACCCCGGCAAGCTGGCCGTGCCGGTTCGATCCCGGGCCCGAGCTCCACCGAAACCCTTACACAGCAACGGTTTTCACGCGCCCACCGCCTCCGCGTGCTGCTGCAACATCGATCATCGGTCCCTAGCGGGCCGTAGGTGCCACGCCCCTACGGCAGGTCCCAGCCCGGCAGGCTAGCCATGCCGGTTCGATGCGGTCACCCGCTCCACCGAGAATCCTGCAAGGCAAGTTTTCGCCGCGTCTTGCGCGACAACCCCACACTCGCCGGCCATCTGCGACAGGCCGCCGGTGCAGCCGAAGTACTCATCGCTGTTTTTGCGGCAGCGGCTCATACGTGGGGTGGCCCTGGTGCTTGGTAGGCTCGGCGGTCTCAGTTGCTCGAACCCGAGGACTTCGCACACCAGCAGCACGGCGATCGGACATCGCGAGCCATCTTCGATCGCAAACGCGGCCGTTGGGCCGGTAAGCAGCCAGTTCGGGAG
>DATCDK010000208.1:0-12782 GCA_036510735.1 Acidothermaceae bacterium
CGTCAACTGGATGACCACCACCGACCACAAGCTGATCGGTCAGCTCTACCTCGCGACGTCGTTCCTCTTCTTCCTGCTGGCTGGTGTCATGGCGCTGTTGATGCGCGCCGAGCTGGCCCGGCCCGGGCTTCAGTTCCTCACCAACGAGCAGTACAACCAGCTGTTTACGATGCACGGCACGATCATGTTGCTGCTCTTCGCGACGCCGCTGTTTATCGGCTTTGCCAATGTCATCGTGCCGTTGCAGATCGGTGCACCCGACGTTGCGTTCCCGCGACTGAACATCTTCAGCTTCTACCTGTTCCTGTTCGGTGGCCTCATCACTATCGGCGGCTTCCTTACCCCTGGTGGCGCCGCGGACTTTGGCTGGTACGCCTACACGCCCCTGACGAACGCGGCCCACTCGCCTGGTGTCGGTGGCGACATGTGGATCATGGGTCTTGTCGTCTCAGGGCTGGGCACGATTTTGGCTGGCGTCAACTTCATCACCACCATCATGGTGATGCGCGCGCCGGGCATGACGATGTTCCGGATGCCGATCTTCACCTGGAACATCTTGTTGACTTCCATGCTGGTTTTGCTCGCGTTCCCGGTGCTGGCGGCTGCGTTGTTGTGTCTGGAGGCAGAGCGCAAGCTCGGCGCGCAGATCTTCACCACCGCTAACGGTGGCCCGATCTTGTGGCAGCACTTGTTCTGGTTCTTCGGGCACCCTGAGGTCTACATCGTGGCGATCCCGTTCTTCGGGATCGCCACCGAGATCCTGCCGGTGTTCGCCCGTAAGCCGGTATTCGGTTACAAGGGCCTGGTGTTCGCGACGATTGCTATCTCCGGCCTTTCGATGACGGTGTGGGCGCACCACATGTTCTCCACCGGCGCGGTATTGCTGCCGTTCTTCTCATTCATGTCCCTCCTGATTGCGGTCCCGACTGGGGTGAAGTTCTTCAACTGGATCGGCACCATGTGGCGGGGGCAACTCAGTTTCGATACGCCGATGCTGTGGATTCTGGGGTTCCTGACGACCTTCTTGTTCGGTGGCCTGACTGGGGTCATCTTGGCCTCCCCACCACTCGACTGGCACGTCACCGACACCTACTTCGTTGTTGCGCACTTCCACTACGTGCTGTTTGGCACCGTGGTGTTCACGATGTTCGGCGGGTTCTACTTCTGGTGGCCGAAGATGACCGGCAAGATGCTCGACGAACGTCTTGGCAAGGTCCATTTCTGGCTCCTGTTCATCGGCTTCCACACCACGTTCCTCGTGCAGCACTGGCTCGGTGTTGAAGGCATGCCGCGCCGCATCCCCGACTATCTGCCCACCGACGGATTCACCACGCTGAACACGGTCTCGACCATTGGTGCGTTCATTCTCGGGCTGTCCATGTTCCCGTTCTTCTTCAACGTCTGGAAAACCTGGCGACATGCGCCGCTGGTCGGCGTCGATGATCCTTGGGGTTGGGGCGCGTCGCTGGAGTGGGCGACCTCGTGTCCACCGCCGCGGCACAACTTCGTTCGGATGCCGCGCATCCGTTCGGAGCGGCCGGCGTTCGACCTGCACCATCCCGAACTGATCGGTCCGCGCACGCCACAACAGCCGTCGGTGCACGATCGAGGTCCGTCTGTGACGCGGCGTCCGTAACCTGGACGTATGCCCGTCACAGCCAATCCTTAAGGAGGACTGCGATGCCTGAGTCTCACGAGCGCTTTTCGGTGCATGAGGTCGACCCAAGCGCAACCGAAGCCGTGCTCGGGCTCGAAAGCTACATGCGCTCCAGCGGCTTCGATCGCCAACTCTATGAGTTGGTCAAAATCCGGGCCTCCCAACTCAACGGCTGTGCCTACTGCCTGGACATGCACACACGCGATGCCCGTGTCGGTGGGGAGGACCAGCGTCGGCTCGATGTCCTCAGTGCCTGGCGGGAAGCACCCGCGCTGTTCACCGAGCGCGAGCGAGCTGCGCTGGCGTTCACCGAGGCTACGACCCTTGTCGCGGACGGCGGCGTGCCAGATGCCGTGTGGTCGAAACTGACCAGTTGCTTCACCCCGCAGGAGGTCGTTCACCTGCTCATGGCTATCGCCACGATCAACGTGTGGAACCGGCTCGCGATCGCCACTCACCAGGCACTCCCGGCACGGTGATGGAGACGAAATTGCCGAGGGTGACGCTCGAAAACCCACCATGGCCACGAACGCTACCCACTTCACATTCATGTCGCGGTCAGTGAGCGCATCGCTGCGGTGTACCTCGCGGTAGTCGGCCGACGGCTTGCCTGGCACGAAGTACCGTGCCCGGCGCAGCAACGACTCGACCGGTTCACCGCCGGACGGCAGCGGCGCCAGCATCGACGGCTCCCGGTTGGGCGTCGTCTCATCTGCCGCGCGAAGACCTCGATCCAGCCATCCGATCGCCTCGCTTCCACGCCCACCCGACGCTACCCGGACCGACCATGAATACTTTGTTACGGACCTTGTCGCGGGCACGTATGCCCGAGGGCTACCGAAAGTCGCCAATTCGCACCGCTGGGGCACGCGGCGAACTTCGCACCCCGGGCCACGCAGCGAAGAAAGCTGATCGGACCGGCTAGGCAAGTCGCTGATTCTCATGAACACGTGTGGGAAAATGTGGGAATGCAGACAGCGAGATCGAGACAACCAGTGGCACCAGTCCTGGGCGAGAGCCGTTCACGTGCGCTCGCCGTGCTTCACGACGCTGGCCGCCCGCTCACGGTCAACGACGTGGCGAGGCTGCTGCGCCTGCACCCAAACACTGCGCGTTTCCACCTCGACGGGCTCGTCGATGCCGGGCTGGTCGAACGCGAAGCCGAAGACCGCGACCGGCCAGGGCGGCCACGCACCCTGTACACCGCGCTACCCGGCAGCGCCGGCGCAGGTCAGCGCAACTACCGGCTGCTCGCCGAGATCCTCACCAGCTACTTGGCCGCCCAAGTACCCGGCGCGGCCAAGTCCGCCCTGCAGGCCGGCGCCGCCTGGGGTCGCTACCTTGCCGAACGACCGCCGCCGTATCGGCGCACTGACGCCGCCGAGGCAACCCGTCAGCTGGTCAGCATGCTCGACGAAATCGGGTTCGCCCCCGAGCCGGCCATCGTAGGTCGCAAGCGCCAGATCCTGCTGCACTACTGCCCGTTTCGGGAAGCCGCGGCTGAACACCGCGACGTTGTCTGCTCGATCCACCTCGGCCTGATGCAAGGGCTGCTCGCCGAACTTGACGCACCGCTGGTCGCCGAACGTCTCGACGCGTTCGTCGAACCCAGCCTGTGCGTCGCGCATCTGGCTGTCCGCGCCGGCAAGCCGACGACAGCCGCGAAGCCGCGTCGGTCCTGACCATGCCCACCCGCCCGGGTTGCGCCCCGCTAACCAAGGCGGACGACCCGGCCCGCGGGCCGCTGACGCTACCCGGCCTCACCCTTGGGCGTGGCTGCCGGCAGGCTGGCGACGAGTTCGGTGTCGACGCCGACCACACCGCTGCTGGCTCCTCCCGGTGAGCCAAGAGGCTCAGTACGGCCGGGCAACGGCACGGCAAAAAAACGAGCGTTGTCATCCTTGTACGCGGCAAGAGCCGCAGGTAGATCGTCCTCGTAGTAGATCGCCTCGACCGGGCAGACCGGCTCACACGCTCCACAGTCCACGCACTCATCGGGATGGATGTACAGGAAACGTGCGCCCTCATAGATGCAGTCAACCGGGCACTCATCCACGCACGCGCGATCCATCACGTCGACGCATGGCTCACCGATCACATACGTCATCGCAGTCTCCTTCGCCCGCGAGCCGTGCTCGCAACACCCCGTGCTCGCAACACGCCGTGCTGGCAGAGCCCGACCTGGCCATATTTCTGACTATACAGATAGTGTAAATGTTTGTGGCAAGTTGAAAGACGAGCGGTGCGGCTGCGCTAGTGGTTGCCACGCACCGTGGCTAACACGAGCCCGACCGGAATGCTGATCAGCAGCACGACGACGAGCCCGCGAAAGACATACGTCGGCCATCGACGTCCACCAAACGCCGCCTCGCCGCCTCGCACCTGGGTTGCGAACATCGCGAGCGTCGCCACCAACAACGTTCCGCCGATATCCACGAGCGAAACGACGTTCGAAAGCGTGCCTGCGATCACAGCGGCGTTTGCGACGTTCCATCCGATTGTCTCGGTGCCCAAGATGCGCGTCGACAAGGTCGCCGTCGACAGCGCCGCCTGGCCGGCACCGAGCCCGATCTGAGCGACGCCGACGACGAGCACCAGGTAAGCCGCCGCCCATGAGCCCTTCTCGGACGGTGAAGGAGCGGTTGCCGCGGCCACGAGCCCGCCCGCAACGATCGCGGCCCCCCCGACGGCGAAGAGCGGCCAGCTGACAACCCACCGCGCAGACTGGACTACCACAGGATCAATCGTGCTCCACGCTTAGGTGGGCACCGAACGCTGTCCATCAATAACGCACCTTGTCGTCGAGCAGGGGGCGTACCCGGCTTTTAGCTCCGTGTGTGCGCTCTTGGCGCTCGCGTACCGATTCGTTACCGGTCAAAGACCTCCTCACCGCGCTGCAACGTCGCACGATGCTGTGAGGCAGAGTTCAGGCCCACGAAACGGTTCTGTAGCACGGTTCGTTTGCTGGACTCCAAGTGGAGCCGAAGCGCCTCGACGGCCGCGGCGCCGTCGCCAGAGCAGATGACGTTAAGCAAGTCGCGATGCACCTTGGCGACGGTCGATGGGTCGTCCTCGGCCGTGCAGCGCATGAAGGACAACAGCGTCTCGCCCTCCAGCATGTCGTGTGCGGAACGGAGGCGGTCACTACCGACGCACGCGACGGCCTCGCTGTGGAACGACCAATCGGCATCGATGACCTCGCTCCACGCGGCGTCGGCGGGTAACCGAGCCATTCGCTCGACGCATCTCTCGAGTCTCGCCCACGTCGTCGGCTCCACGGCGATATGCGCGAACGCTTCCGACTCGAGCAGCGAACGCATCCAGTACAGGTCTTCAATCTCTCGCACCCCAAGGTCGCGGACCCAGACACCCTTGTGCGGGCGCACGTCGAGCAGTCCACGGCGACTCAGCTCGGCTATCGCCAAGCGGATCGATTGGCGGCTGACACCATGGGTCTCCGCGAGGCTGAGTTCGGTGAGCCGGGTGCCCGCAGGAAGCGTCCCTTGCAGGATCTTCGCCTTCAGCGCGTTGACCAACGCTTCCGATGTCGACACCCGGCCGACCAGACGGGGTCCAGCACTCATCGCTGGTGCCGCCGGGAGACAGGACCAGCCGAACCGGAGACGGTATCCAGTGCGTAACGATCCTGGAAAAGAGTACGGACGTCGTCCGGCGTTGCAACTGCGCCGAACAACTGGACATCGCGAAGCAGTCCACCGAACCTCGCCCTGGTGCCGTTGCCGATGGTGAGCGGAAGATCTGGCAGGACGTCGACCGGTTCGTCCTGCGATCGTGACCGTGCCACGCACGACCCGTCGACGTAAAGGGCAACCTCACCGGGCTCTCGGGTGGCGACGACATGATGCCACCCCGCGGCGAGCGCCCGATCGTGGGTGACCACGTTTCCGGTTCGCATCGCGTGCACCCGACCTGACGGAAGGGTGCCGCAGAAGAGCTTGCCGTTGAACACCGCGAGTCCAGCGGCGCGACGGTACAGGGCGTTGGGGGTGACATCGAGGGTCCCAACGTGCTCCCACACACCCTGACGGACATACCGGAAGAGTTGAGCGTGTGGCAAAGTGCCGCCGTAGAGCACGCCGTTATACGTGATCAGGCCCATCACCTCGGTCTCGGCACCCAGTCGACCGAGCAACGACCAAGTCTCGTCGTGCTCGTGCCGGTACACCAGCCCGTTCGGCCACGTACTCGCGTGCAGAGCGTCGTGTGAGGCGGCGAGTGAGTAAACCTGCGTCGTGTCGGGGAGCATTCCCCATGAAATCCATCGATCTGGTGGCGTGAACTGGAAGACCCCTCCTCCGCCCTCGAGCGACTCCGCCGGAACGACCTCGCCGAGCCTGGTCAGGCGGATCGCCTCGTCGACGTTGACGTGATCGTTTCCAGCGCCAAAGAGGTGGCCGTCGAAGACGCCGAGGGCGAGGAGTCGCCGCCCGGGGTCGCCGCACCAATTCCACCTTGCGCCGTCGGTATGGCGAAATACACCCCTCTGGTAGGTGGCGCTCGCATAGAGAGCACCGCCATGCACTGCGAACCCGCTGATCGAGTCGACGTCGTCGAGTTGGCCGGCGTCTACCCAACCGAACGACGGGTCGAGCCGGTGGATCGAACCACCGGGATGCTCGTTCTTGGATTCCGCCAGACCGGAGCCGCCGGCGCGATAGCGGGTTGTGCCTGCGTGCAACTGGCCGCGATACGGAGCGAGTGCAGAGACAGAGTTTGCTTTCCCTACCGGCCCGAGGTCGTGCCATGCGGCACCATCGAAGGCGAACACGTGCCCGCAGTCATCTGCGCCAAGCGTCCCCGCGTAAAGCTGACCCTCATGAACCGACAGGACCCACGCCGCGACGCTGTCCCCGAGGCGACCGTGGTCTTCCCACTGGGGCCGAGATCCCCAGTCAACACCGAACTCGAGATTCGCGGTGTTGTGCTGACTGCCTGTCGACACGCCGTGCTGAACGGCGAGTTCGAATCCCGTCCGCGTTCCGGGATCGAAGCAAGACACGATGGAACCCAGGAAGTCAGAATCATCAGACTCAGCGCGGACCCACACGGCAACGGTGACGTGCGTGAGCGCATGTCTACGTCTGGCCTCGGCAGTCACCTGAATACGCGCGCCTCGGTCAAACGACACCGCGTCGCCGTCGTCGGCGTCACGTAGAAATGTCACGTTGCCTTGGACTTGCGCGTGCAGCCCATTTCCCGAGACGTCTCGTGCGTCGCCAGACATTGGCCAGTGGCCGACGAGGTTGTCCGAAAAGTACATGTCATCCATCTCTTAGAAGTAGGACGGGTTGATTACAGAGGGGAGACGACGTTTACGTACTTCCTGACTCTCCTAGGAGACGCGGGACGGCGGCGAGCAGCTCGCGGGTGTATGGATCAGACGCTCGTCGCAGCACCTGATCTGCGACGCCTTCCTCGACGACTCGGCCATCTCGTAACACAGCAATGCGATGTGCCACGGCTTCGACTACGGCAATGTCGTGGGAGATGAACAACATCGCGAACATGTGTTCGTCCTGAAGATCGAGGAGCAGGTTCACAATCTGCGCCTGTACCGAAACGTCCAAAGCGCTTGTTGGCTCATCGCAAACAAGCAACGCAGGATCGGCGGCCAGTGCCCGCGCGATCCCAACCCGTTGCTTCTGTCCGCCACTGAGTTCGTGTGGGTACCTCACCGTCATCGACGCATCCAAGCCCACCGCGTCTAGCAAGGCGTTCACACGCTCGTGGCGCGCCACCTTCGGAACGCGTCGCACGAGCAGGGGCTCGGCAATTGACCATCCAATGGTGCGGCGGAGATCGAGACTCGCCGACGAACTTTGGAAGACCATGCTGCCTAGCTGCCTCGCGTGGCGAAGCTGCGAGCCCTTCAACGAGTTAAGGGTTCGCCCGCACAGTTCGATCGATCCGCTGCTCGCGGTGCCGGCTGGTAGGAGACTCAAGATCGCCAAGCCAAACGTGCTCTTACCCGAGCCGGACTCACCGACCAAGCCCAGAGTCTCCCCAGCGTCGATTGACAGGCTCACATCAGTGACGGCTGGAACGCTAGAGCGACCTCCGTAACGCACCACGAGATCACGAACGCGCAGCACGGGTGCAGGACTCGGACTATTCATTGTTCGTCACCGGCGCATAGGGCGTGTCCGAGCGGACGATCGGCAACTTCCCGCGACCTCGCCCTAAATGCGGCGCGCTCACGAGGAGTCCTTGCGTGTAGGGATGTTGGGGCTGGCGAATGACCTGCTCGGTTGGGCCCGCCTCAACAATTCGACCCCTGTGCATAACGGCAATCCGGTCTGCAATCTGGCCGACGGCCGCAAGGTCATGTGAAATCAGGAGGATCGATACCCCGAGGTCACCGCGCAACGATCGAAACAGTTCGAGAAGCTTCGCTTGCACAGTCACGTCAAGCGAGGCTGTGGGCTCGTCCGCAATCAAGAGCCTTGGGCTACACGCTATTGCCATGGCGATACCGACGCGTTGCTTTTGACCGCCGCTGAGTTGGTGCGGGTAGCGGCTCGAAACACTAGTGACACTGTCAAGATCCGTGCGTTCAAGTAGGGAACTCAACCGCGCCTGGAGTGCCCGTCGGGTAAGCGATTCATGGACACGTAGTGGTTCGGTAATCAGGCGGCCAGCCGTCATGGTCGGATCCAGGCTTGCGGATGGGTCCTGAAATACGACCCCGACCTTGTACCCCAGCATCGCTCGCCGACTACGCCGATCGGCTTTCCCTCGGCCCAAAGCGACGCGTTGGCCATCGATGTCAAGGCGACCGACGCTTATCGCCGCACCCGGAGGCAGCAAGTCCGCGATCGCCATGGCAAGAGAGCTCTTGCCGCTACCCGACTCGCCGACCAGACCAATGATCTCGCCGCGTGCAAGTCTGAGATCGACATTCTCGACGGCGACCGTTTCGCCGTAACGTCCGCTGTAGACGACCCGCAGCCCTTCGACGTTCAGCGCTTCACTGCCATCTGTGGAGTCTGCTTGGCCACTCAAGTGCTGCGCCCGTACAGTTCCGCGACTCATCGATTTCGTGTCGTGCGGCTGACGCGAGTCGCGGCGCGTCGACGGGTCGAGGACGCCGCGCAGCGCGTCGCCGACGAGATGAATCGAGACAAGGATCCCAACCAGTAGCGCGGCGGCCGGCAGCCAGATCCATGGTTGGTTGTCAAAGACTCCCGGTTCCAACGCGAACTCGATGATGGAACCGAGACTCGCCGTTGGCGGTTTTACGCCGAGTCCTAAGAAGCTGAGTGTCGACTCCAGCAGGATCGCAATTCCGAGTTGAAGCGCGCTTGCGATGGTGATGAGGGGTACGAGGTTGGGAAGTATGTGCCAGCGAATGATCTGATCCGAACGCATGCCTGCGAGCCGACCGGCGGTGACGTAAGCACGGTGGTTCAGCGTCAGTGCTTCGGCGCGTATCACTCGAGCGGTCGGTGGCCAGCCCAGAAGACCGATGACCAGGATCACGGTGAGGGTCCCTGGGCGAAACACTCCAACACACACGAGAGCTAGTAGCAGTAGTGGAATGCTCATCATGGCATCGATACACCGGGCGATCACGACGTCGACGGCCCCACCGAAGTAGCCCGCCACAGCGCCAACGATGGTCGCGATGGCGATCAGGATTGACGCGCTCGCGACGCCCACCAGCAGCGACGTGCGCGCACCGATCAACGCGCGCGCCAAGACGTCGCGGCCCGAACCGTCGGTTCCGAGGATGTGCGACCACCCAGGGGCGCTGGAGATATGCGCGACATCGACCGTATTCGGATGCAGCCATGGCAACTCTGGGCCTATGCAGGCGGCGAGGATGAGTAGACACAGGAATAGACATGCAGCTACCACTGCCAACCCGTGGGCTCTAAGAGACTGCCAGCCGCGTGCCACCACGGCTAGATCACCACCACGCGAGGGTCGGCGAGCTTATAGAGAATGTCGGCAAGGAGATTGGCAGACATAGTCGTCAGTCCGACTATCAAGATGATGAGCATGAGAACGGGCCCGTCCTTGCTCTCGGTTGCTTGCACTGCCAACGTCCCGATCCCGGGCCAGGCGAAGATGGTCTCGGTCACGATGGCTGCCGCGAACAACTCGGGAATCAAGGATGCGACCACTGTGATGATTGGCAACGATGCGTTTCTGTACGCGTGGCGAAACAGCACTGCTTTCTCAGGCGCCCCAGTAGCCCGCGCAGTACGAATGTATTCCGCCGAAAGCACCTCTAGCATGCTCGCTCGGGTATATCGAGCGAGCGGCGCGGCATTGGCGATACCGAGAACGAGAGCGGGAAGCAGCAGGTGCTGCAGGAGAACCGGAAACGTCAAGGGCACTCCCGCAACACGCATCCCCCCTGGGGGAAGAAGTCGAAGCCGAACAGACACGACGAAAATCGCCACGAGCCCCAGGACATACGGGGGAATCGCGAGCAACGCGACGATCGCTCCCGAGAGCGCTCTATCAATCGCAGACCCCTCGTGTGAAGCCGCAATCACGCCGATGGCTGGCCCGATCACGACGATCACGACCAGGGCGCCCACAAGGAGAATGAGGCTCGGTTCGATACCCGCAGAAACCACTTTCCACGCCGACTGGCCGGTCTGGATCGAGTAACCGAAGTCGCCTCTGATGGCCCGTACGAGCCATCGAATGTATTGGACGGGTAGCGGCTCATCGAGACCGAGCAAGTGAACCGCGTGGGCGCGCTGCTCGGGGGTCATGAGCACGACTGCTTGCCGGTCCATCCGCGCCGTCAACGGGTCACCGGGCGTTGCCGAGGTCAGCGCAAAACCAGCCACCGACAGCACGAGCAACGACGGGACGGCTTGAAAGACTCTGTGCAGGACGATCCGTGGCAGGCCGTAGACGGCCTGCCACGGACGAGTCCCTACTGCTTCGACCATTCAGCTGCTTTTAGGAAGCTGTAGCGATCGAACGGATAGACAGTCACGCCGCTCACCCCGGCCGCTGTTGCGGACAGAACCTTTGGCTGCCAGAGGTAGATCGCGTCAGGCGCTTGGTTGATCGCCTGGGCAATCTGAGCGTACGCAGCGGACTGGGTCGCCGAGTCGGTTGTGGAGCCCGCTTTCGCGAACAGTCCCGAGACAGTGCAGTTCTTCCACCCAGTTTCACCAACTGGACCGTTACAAACGTTGTACTGAACGGCGCTGAACTGCGGCCCGAGGCCGTACGTGCCACCGAACTCGTAGTCCAAATCCCACTGGTTCACCCGAGCTGGGTTGGTAACCATGTCGTTCCAGTCATCCTCGGTGAGTGGAACCAGTGTGACTTTCATTCCGATCTTGCCAAGCTCTTGTTGAATGATGGGCAGCACTTGTTGTGCCTGTTGCGCGCCGCTCCAGTAGACAAGACGCAGCGTCGTGCTGGATTTCCAGCCAGCCGCTGCGAGCAGGCTCTTGGCCTGGTTCGGATCGTACGGATACTTGTTGAGGCTGTCGAAATTCAGTCCGGGCGGGTTCCACAACAGCCCCGCCTCGCTCTTCATGACACCGGTCACGAGGGCCTGACGATCGATGCCGTAATACATTGCTTGCCGGACCCTCGGGTCGGAAAGTGCCGGCGCAGCGGTTCGGACGAAGAGCCCGACCATTCCTGCCGACAGCGCATCGCCCAGGTTCAGCCCCTTTACTCCGCTGAGGGTGGTCCGGTCGGCTTCTTGCAACCCAAAAGCAACATCAAGTCCGCCCGTCTGAAGCTGGCTCGCAATTTGGCTGCTCGACAGAATCTTCCAAATCAGCGTCTTGGTCTTGGGTGCTCCGCCCCAGTAATCCGCGTTCGCGGTGAACTGCACGTACTGATTCGGCACGTACTGGGTAAGACGGTACGGTCCAGTACCGATTGGGTGAGTGACGAAGGAACTCGAAGCAATCGTCTTGTCAGTTTCGGTTGCCAGGAGATGTTGCGGAAGGATCACGTTAGGAGCGTCCACCAGATAGCGGAGGAAGCTGCTGTCAGGTTGGGCCAACGTGATCTTTACGGTGTAGTCACCCACAGCTGAAATGCCGGACAACGGCTTGTCGGTGTTCGCGATGTCCGCTGCACCGGCGATCTCCTTCCAGTTCTGGGCCCGGCCCTGGAACGCGCCAGGGTAGTGCGCTGCGAATGTCGCCGTGAAAGCAACATCGGCGGCGGTGAACGGCTGACCGTCTTGCCATTTCACGCCTTGGCGGAGGTTGAACGTATAGGTCTTTGCATCGGGCGATACGGTCCATGACGCGGCCAGTCTCGGCTCGATGGTGCTCTGGTTGGGAGCTAAGCCAACCAACGGGTCGTAGATCAAGTACATCAAGGCAAAGGTGTCATCGGTTGCCATGACCGGCGCAAAGATTGGCTCGGTCGGCCCATCGCGGGTCACATTCAACACGCTCGCGGCGCCCGTCCCTCCAGTGGAAGTGGCAGTTTGGGCTGCCGGACTCTGCGCAGTGGAAGCTGCCGGACTCTGCGCAATGGAAGACGAGCCCGTTTGAGACGGCGCAGTTGGGTTGGCGGCGTGCTTCGACGACGTACAGGCCGCAACGGTGAATGCCAGCAAGACAACGAATGTCATTCGCAGGCGTCGCATGGCACCTCCCTCTTCTCTTGGTCCTCAGAAACGACACGATGACGGGTTGATCGCGCGGTGAGCGTCGACTCTGACGCGCTGGTGGCTTCGGCTGCCGCTCAAGGTAGGACGCTGGCAGATTGTTCGTCAATAGGCCAACCCGCCAGGAGCGCATCCAGTCCAAGTTGCCTTACAGTGGGTCCGCTTGATCGACAAGGTCGCGAGGTGGCGGGTGTGAAGGCGACGATCTACTCGATCGCCGAGCGGTGCGGCGTCTCGCCCTCGACGGTGTCGCGCGCGCTGTCGCGCCCGGAGCTGGTGAGTGCCGAGCTACGCACCAGGATTCTCGGCATCGCCGACGAGTTGGCATATCGCCCCAATCGCCATGCCAGAGGCCTCGCCGGAGGGACCACGGGCATGTTCGGCGTCACGGTGCCCGACATTGCCAACCCCTTCTTCCCCCCCGTAGTGCGCGCGCTAGAAAAGCTGGCATGGCAGGAGGGAAGGTCCTTGCTCCTCGTTGACACAGCTGAG
>DATCDK010000209.1:0-2682 GCA_036510735.1 Acidothermaceae bacterium
ACGCGGTAGCGGCTGTGTAGTCGGGGTCGTTGTTCGGGGTCAAGCCATTTGGGTGGGATGAACCACGGCAGGCCGTCGATGATTTTGATGGTCCAGCCGTCGCGATGGACGCGGTCGTGGTGGTGCACGCAGAGCAGGGCGAGGTTGCACAGCGATGTGGGTCCGCCGTCGGCCCAGTGGTCGATGTGGTGGGCGTCGCACCACATTGGTGGGCGGTCGCAGCCGGGGAAGGCGCAGCCTCCGTCTCTAAGGATGAGTGCGCGGCGCAGACCTTGGGGCACCAGGCGCGTGCTGCGGCCGATGTCGAGGGGTTGGCCGGCGCTGCCGAGCACGACGGGGATGATGTTGGCGTCACACGCGATGCGGCGGATCGCACCCTTGCTGATCAGATGGCCGCCTTCGAGGTTGCCGAGCGCGCTGCCGACTTTGCGTTGCAGCGAATCGAGCGTGGTGGTGACGAACATGTGTGGCCGCTCGCCGCGAACCTCTGGCAGGGTCGGGGTGGCCAGTTGGCACAGCTGCAAGAACGCGTCGGCGTAGCGGCGCTCGGGAAGGCGCGTGTCAGGGACGCCGTCGACTGTCGGCAATGGTGCCGCCAATGGGTCGAGCACCGCCAGCGCAAGGGCAGCAGACTCTTTATCCAGGATGCCGCGCAACTTCACGCTGCCGTCGTGTTGGCGGATGAGCTTCAGCCAGCGCTGGTTGCGGTTGCCCGCTTCTTGGCGTTCGAACTCCTCGGGGTCGAAGCGGTCCGCGATCTCCATCGAGCGTTGCACGACCGCCTTGGTTCCTTCGTCGCGGGCGATGTCGACGAGCAGGACCTCGATTTCGGTGTTCATCGACATCGGAACCCCGCCTGGGAGCGTGTCGATCGCCGAACACACAACCGTGGCCGCCTCCAACCCGATGTCGCCGGTACTAAACGCAGCGGCGACGATGGGCCGGTTGGTTAGCGCTTGGTGCAACGCGAGGCGAGCTCTGCCGATGCCAACAGGCAGGTCGGTGACGTTGTGCAACCACACCGGAGTCGAGGAGGCGCCGGTCTGGTCAGCGATCCCGGACCGATCGGCTTGGGCGAGCACCGATACCTGGGCCGCAGACACGCGCCGGCCGAGGCGTTCCATCGCGACCACAAGCTGCCCGACGTCAGCGGTGGACATCGACCACAACGATGCATCACCAAACGCATCCAACCCAGCCGAGATCATCGCAACCGCCGCAACGGCTGGATGCTGATAATCGGTAGGGACCGCGCTCATGAATACAACGTAGCGACAGCCACCGACAAAACAACCGGCCCAGAAACACCTGTGGAATAAAAGAAATCGACCACTTATCGAGTTGGTTGTACACAGATGTAGTGCCGCCTCTTGACGATCAACTCGCTAAGGACTAAGCAAACGCGCTGTGCCGCACGCACTGTTGGACGTACTCACGGTCAGGGCAGTTCAACGACAGCCAGCACCGGCCGATGGTCACTCGCCCTCTCGATGCCGGGCACATCAGGCACGCCACAACTTCGCACCGTGATCGCGGCATCGACGAAAATGCCGTCGATCCTCTTCACCGGTTCGATCGCGCTGTAGGTGTACTCGCCACCACTGGGAGCAACTTCGAACGCGTCGGGATAGGTGCTGGCAAGCGCGCGCCATGCGGGTCCGTCGGGCTCTTCGTTGATGTCGCCGGCAACGATGACAGGTGCGCCGCACTTGGACGTGCGCGCGACGATCTCGTCGACGTGCTTGCGGCGTTCATCCGCTTCGAGATCGAGATGGATGCTGCCGATTGCGAACTTGGCGCCGCTGAGCTCGAGCGTTGCCAGTGCGACACCGCGTTGATGCAAGCCGCGCTTGCGCGTGAGCAGCACATCGGCGACCTCGAGCACCCGAACCTGCAACGCGGCGAGGAGCAACATCGCACCAGCTGGCCGGCCGCCGGTAACTACAACGAGGCCGGATTCCCTTGCCAGGGCTGCACATTTCGAACGCCACCGAAGAAAGCGCGGTGCTTCCTGGATACACACGACGTCGGGATTGCAGGACCGAATCACCGTTGACACCGCTTGCGCGTCATCGCGCAACGACCGCACGTTGTAGCTGAGCACGCGCAACTCGGTCGGCAACGATGGCCCCTTATTGGATGAGGACTGCGCGTGGTGATGATGCCGGTGTCGGTCCCGTGTCAGCCAGTGGGGCCACCGTCGGAACCCGATCCTCGTCGGCGAACGCGGTCGCGGTGACTTCGATCCACGATGGCGTGCCGTCGGGGTAGACATTCGCCGCGCACGCGCCGCTGGCTTCACAGTCACCGGGATGCGTCGCCCACGTCGTGTGGCCGTCTAGTGCATAGACGGTGCCGGTGATGTCGAAGTCATCTCCGAGAATGAATGTGCGCGGCGTCGGGGCCTCTTTGAACTGATCGAAGACGATCGCGACACCCGGAATGGGTTGGTTGCGCGCCACCGATTTGTCCGGCTGTGGAGCGAGGCTAGGCAAACTCGCGATGAGCGGGTCCCGTCGGGTTGGGTCTGTAGGATCGAGGATTCCTATGTGGCCCTCGACCGTAAGTGTTCCTGTTCCGTAGAACACCAACGTGACTCCGGTCCCGACCGGAAAACCGCTGCTCGTATCCGTGGTTAAGTAGCTGGCGATACTCGCGCCGACCGACACATCGAGGTCAGCG
>DATCDK010000210.1:0-4333 GCA_036510735.1 Acidothermaceae bacterium
AAGGACCTCGGCGGCCGCGACGACGGCTACCGCGATGACTATCCCCACGAGGGTCAGGTCGTGGACGCCGCAGACGAGCATTGCGGCCGAGGAGCCGGCGACGATCATCGCGACGTGCACGCGCGCCGCCGGACGTGTGAAGAAACAGCCGGCGAAACTCGCGAGGGCCACGCAGCTCAGCCCGGCCAGGGCTACCCCGGTCGCTGTCGCCGAGTATGCGACGAGGACGCTCACGAACCCGATCCGGATCGCCAATGCCGCGTGCAGCCCGCGGGCACTGACATGATGTCGTGCCGCCGCTAACACCGCGCCGACACAAAGCTCCACTAGGCCGACTAGACGCGCCACACCGATCGGGGCGTGAGTACCAAACGGAAAGGTAGCCGCGGCCAAGGCGCTCAGCCCACCCACGCAGTACAGCAACGCCAGCACACCCGATGCCGTCGCGTACGGACCACGCGCAAAACCCGGGGCGTGCCCTGTCAGCTGGTCGGGACCTCCGCGGGTCATTTGCAGCAGACCCGACCGTCCTGCTCGGGGGAGTTCGCCCAACAAGCACGTCACCACTTCTGCAGATCGCCCACGCACGTATAGATACGTACGCATCATGCGCACCTCGCCCTTCATCGGCTGACACTCGCGAGCCCTAAGCAAATCGGCGAATCGGATCGAGCTGCTACAGGCCAGGCGGTTCGCGGTTGTCATTCTTTACCAGACGATGGCACACGGGAGCGGTTTCGGTTTACGCCGTGCGGATACCGACGAGGTCGAGGTTTTGGCGGCGCAGAAGCACGCTGAACGCTTGCGCGTTTTGGGGTCGGCCGTAGAAATAGCCCTGTGCTGAGCGGCAGCCGAGGGTGATGAGTTCGGCGGCTTGGGCCTGGGTTTCGACGCCTTCGGCGACGACGCGCAAGCTCAGGGCGTGTGCGATGCCGATCACGGCGGCGACGAGGTTGCGGTCGTCGTCTTGGCCGAGTCCGTTGACGAAGCTGCGGTCGATCTTAAGTTCGTCGACGGGGAACCGCTGCAGGTAGCTCAGTGAGGAGTAGCCAGTGCCGAAGTCGTCGACGCTGATACTCAGTCCGCTGCGCTTGACTGCGCGCAGCGCTTCTGCGACTCGCACCACATCGTCCATCAGCGTCGACTCGGTCAGTTCCAGGCAGAGCAGGCTGGGGTCCATGCCGGTCGACTCCAAGACGCGGGTGACTTCGTCGTCGAATGCGCCTTCCAGGAGTTGACGACCTGAGACGTTGACTGCGATGCGCATCGTGAAGCCGGCTTGATTCCATGCGGCGGCCTGCGCGCAGGCTTGTTCGAGGACGAAACGGCCGATCGGCTGGATCAGGCCCGTGTCCTCGGCCAGCGGAATGAACGTCGCAGGCGGAATCGGCCCGCGGACGGGGTGGGTCCAGCGCAGCAATGCTTCGGCGCCGGTGACGCGGCCGCTCGGTAACACGACCACCGGCTGGTATTCCACGTGCAGTTCCCCGCGCTCCAGCGCCATGTGCAGGTCGCTTTCCAGACTCAACCGCACGCTGCCGAGGGTCCGCTGGCTGGGATCGAACAGTTGATGGCGTGCCCCACCGTGCTCCTTCGCGGTGTGCATCGCCGTGGTGGCGTTACGCAACAGTTCCTCCGCGGACACATCCAACTCGGCCAACGCCACACCCACCGACGCGGTCAGCGCGAGCGCATGCCCGTCGGCGCCGATCGGCTTGGCGATGCTGGCCAGCACCGAGATTGCCTCGACCAGCGCGGCACCCCGGTCGGTGGTGTCCAGGGCGATCGCGAACTCGCCGCCGCCAAGCCGGGCCACGGTTTGGCCCGGACGCAGCGCTCCTGCAAGCCGTTCCGCGATGGTGGCCAGTGCGATGTCGCCGACCCGGTAGCCGAGGTTGGTGTTGACCAATGCGAAGCGGTCGATGCCGATCGCCAGCACCCCGACCGTGCCAGGATCGCCACGTCGCCCGTCCATGGTGACGGCGAGACGATCCAGCAGAAGCGCCTGGTTGGGCAGCCCGGTCAGTTGGTCGTGCAGGGCGTCGTGCGACAGCTGTTCTTCGAATAAGACACGCGCAGCGAGTGTGTGGTTGAACTGGTCGGCGAGCCGGCGCAGCTCGGCGGGCCCTTCGGCGTCAACCGGCGCGGGGCTCGCGTCGCGGGCAGCCCGCGCAATAGCTCGGGTGAGCCGGCGCAGCGGGCGGCCGATCTTCCGGTTCACCAGCCCGAGCAGCCCGAGCAGCACCAGCAGCGCGACAACGGCCAGCCCTGTCTCCTTCCACAAAAGAGTCCGGGTAGCGGCCAACGCATCAGCCGTTCGCTGCCCGGCGACGACCTGCCAGCCCACACCGGCCACCGGCGCAGCTGCCTCGACCCAGTCGCGGCGTGAACCAACCACCGGCATCGCCGCCTTCCTACTGCCGCTGGAGGTCGCACTGAATGCGGACAACACCTGTTGGCCGGAGGTGTCGGTGACCGCGAATACGAAATGTTCGGGACCGCCGTAGATCTGGGTCAACCCCGCTGCCAAACCGTCCAGCGGCAAGACCACCGAGATCAGACCGGTCGGCTTCTTCGCCGCATCTGTGACCGCGACGCTCACCGCGATCGCGCGCTTTCCGGTCAGCCGATCAGTGAACAGTGCGGACACCGCAGGAGCGGACGACGCGTTGGACAGCCACGCGACACCCGCCTGGGTTGCGCCCGCAGGCGCGCCGCGCGTCGACAACGACGAACACGGCACCCGCCCATCCGGCAACACCACGTCGATATGGCCCTGCCCGAACACCCCAAGCCCGCTGAACGACAAACTGCATGCGGCCGGGTTCGCCACGACCGCGCTGATGTCAAGTCCACGGCTCAGCCCCGCCAGCGCGGACTCGCCCTGCTGCAATGACTGCGCGACCGCCGCCGATGCCAAACCCGCTTGAAATGACGCGCCTCGCCGACTCTGCGTTCTCGCATCACGCAAGGTGGTGTTCGCTATCACCACCTCAATCACGGCGAAGACCACCAGCGCGCAGCCCACACACGCGAGCAGGTAACTGCGTACCGACCATGCGCCGGCCACGCCGTCGCCACGGTTCAGCCGTGGAAAATGGCCGCGATCCATTCAGCCGCCCCTCGTCGACCCGATGCCCGAACGCACCCGTGAAGGCACCCAAGCACCGGCGTTGATACCACAATCAAGCCCGATCGGACCCACCGCTGATCATCGACCGATGGATCAGCCCTCTTTAGCACAGATCGCCACACACAAAGACGAATATGCTAAGAACACGCCAACGTGCCATCCGAGACACGGATACCCATAACCCACAGCCTGTGCCGCTCAAGAACTCCGATCGCGGTCGCTGATGCGGGGTCGGCGAGGATGGTCTGGTGTTGTTCGCGCTCATCTATGCCGTCGTTGGCCGGTTGCTGTCGTTGATCGTGGTTCGTGGTCGCGGTGAGGCGTCCAAGGATGTTGAACTGGTAGTGCTGCGCCATGAGATCTCGGTGTTGCGACGTCAGCTACCACGACCGCGGCTGGCCCCAGCCGACCGGTTGATCATGGCGGCGTTCGCGCGCCATCTTCCAGCGTCGCTGCGCAAGTTCCGGGTCGTGAGCCCGTCAACGTTGCTGCGCTGGCACCGTGAACTCCTGGCCCGCAAATGGACCTACCCGCGCACGGTGGCGACGTTGGGTCGACCAACGACCCGAAAGACGGTTCGCGAGCTGGTGGTGCGGCTCGCGCGGGCCAACCCGACGTGGGGTCACCGGCGGATCCACGGCGAGATGGTCACCCTCGGCTACACGGTGTCGGCCTGGGCGGTGTGGAACACCCCTGACGGGCGCTGGCATGGATCCGGCGCCGCGACGGGTCCGGGCCGACGTGGCGGGAGTTCTGCCACGCGCAGGCTCACAGCATGCTCGCCTGCGACTTCTTCCACGTCGACACCGTGCTGTTGCGCCGGGTCTACGTATTCTTCGCCACCCCGGTCGGTACCCGCCCAGTCCACGTCCTCGGTGTGACCGGTCATCCCACCGGCGCCTGGGTCACCCAGCAGGCGCGCAATCTGATGCTCGAGTTGGATGATGTCGGGCACCGGGTGAAGTTCTTGGTCCGCGACCGCGACACGAAGTTCACTGTGGCCTTCGATGACGTGTTCGCCGGTGCTGGCATCCGCGTGCTCAGGTCCCCGCCGGCCGCGCCACGAGCCAACGCCTTCGCGGAACGCTGGGTCGGTACCGTTCGGCGCGAGTGCCTGGACCGGTTGCTGATCGTCAACCAGCGCCACCTTCTCGCGGTGCTCACCGAGTACGCGATGCATTACAACTTCCACCGGCCCCA
>DATCDK010000211.1:0-11843 GCA_036510735.1 Acidothermaceae bacterium
CGCAACGTCGCTTGTGGCGTATGGCTCCAGCTCGGCGATGGCTACCGTGACGCCGCTGCCCAGGGTGCCGCCCGAGTACAGCGAGCTCAGGCCGTAGTAGGAAGCAATCTGCGGCGCGGTGTACCCCGGCACCGGTATAGAACACGATGGGGTAGGGCCGGTCAGGTTGGGCCTCAAAGCGGCCGACGCGGACACCGCGGAGTTTGGGCTGGATACGTCGTTGGACGCGGCGTTGATTGTTGAGAGCGAGTGCGTCAGCTCCGTCAAAGTGTCGAGGCCGACGATCGCCTGGACGGCGCCGACGACGTCGGATGGCACTTGTGGGGCTGCCATATTTGCGCGCGCAGTCCGGCCGGACGCGAGCCGGTACTGGCGAAACGACGTGTGCAAAGCACTGCCGACTTTGGTGACCGACCCGGAGATGGGCAACAGCGAGCCCTGCGCGGTGCCGACCGTGAGCCCGAGCGATCGCAGCCGGCTGCTAACGCCTGCGATCGTCGACGGCGTGGGGCCGAACTGGCTGGCGTACTCGGCAGCAGTGAGGAACTGTCGGTACTCCGGTGAACCAGGTGTGGAGACCGCAGTGGTGAATGCATCCAGCCCGGCCTGATTGCGGGAGCGCAGGACGACGTCGAACGAAACTGGCTGCGCCGCAGGAGCAGCGCCCTGCGCCTGGGCGCCAAGCGGGATTGCAGGTGCGCTGCCGACGGGGGTGTCGCCGGTTCCGGCGCTTGCTACCCCCGAGACATTCATCGCGAGCGTGAGAAAGAGGCCGCTGACTGCGGCCACGGCAACGCCAGCGCGATGTGATCGGCGCACGAATCCCCCGTTGAGTCGATGTGGCGCCCCAGAGTCGCCACCTCATTGACCACGATAGGTCGCATGAGGCGCGTCCGCGGCCGAATCACGCGTTCGGCCCCCAACCATGACCGCTGCCCGCTCGGATCGTCGGAGCCACGCAGACATCACAGCCCATACGCTTCCTGTGCCCGCACTCAAACGGGTGAAGCGCAGCCAAACGGGTGATGAACCCCTACGCGTGATGACTGTGCGCGGCGAAGGGATGGCGCATGAGGGAGGCGGCCGCGCCTGACGGCAGCCCAGCGCCGCCTCGCACCCCATCGCCGCCCCGCACTTGGCGCCGGGTGCGCGGCGAGGCGCTCCGCTTCGACCGGCATGGCGTGCGCCTGCGCCCGAGCCTGCGGATGGCGGCCGGCGTCACGGTTGCCCTGGCCATTGGCTACGCGGCTGGGTCATGGGCGGCCGGCGCGGCTGCCGCCGGGGGAGCGTTGGCGGTGGGGATTCCGTCGGTAGCACCCTCACCACGCCCGCGGATCGCGATGCTGGTGTCGACCGCTGCGGCCATGGCGCTCGGTACGTTCGTCGGCTCGGCGACGAGTAGATACGTCGGCCTGCATGTCGTTGCCGTCGCACTGTTTACGTTCGTGGGCGGCCTCCTCGTTGCGGTCGAGCCCACCGTGACGGCAGTCGGACTCAACGCGATCGTCGGGCTCGTTGTGTACGGCCGGTTTCCGGGATCGCCCGAGACCGCCTTGAAGAGCGCTGGCCTGGTTGCGGCCGGAGGCTTGTTTCAGGTCCTGTTGGTCGTGGTCTTGCGCGGTCGCCCACAGGTCGGCCGCGCGCTTACCGGGCTGTCGCGCGGTTACGCCGCACTCGCGAGTTACGCCGCAGAGCTCGACCTCGCACGGTCGAGCCTGCCACTGGCGGCGGCCATCGATGCTGCGGTTGTCGACCGCGAGTTCGCGTTCGGTGCCGGCACGAGCGGTGTATCAGAGGAGGCGTGCAGGAGCCTCGTCGACGAAGCGCGACGCATCAGGCTGGAGCTCTTGAGCCTCGCGAGTGTGCGTGCAGCAGCGCAAGGTGTCGATGAGCCGGACGCGGCGTTGCTGGCGAGCTTCGACCAGCTGGCGTCCCGACTACGCAATTTCTTTGACCACGTCGTTGACGGGTTGGCACATGCCAGCGTCCCCGACGACCTGGGTGATGCACTCGCCGCCGCCAACGCTGCGATCGAGGATGTCCGGCGAAGCGCAGCCGCAGCGCCGCACGCACAGCTCATTGCGGCGCGAGCGACGACCGCGGGAGCCGCACTCGCAGGCCAACTGAGGGCAGTCGCCGGTCTGCTGCCCGCCGCAGTCGAAGTCAAGCGCACGGCTCCGTCGTCCGCCGTGCGTTCCGCGACCCGCATCTCGCGTGTTAGTGCACAGGGCGCCGAAGCGATTGTCGAACGGATGCAGGCGAACCTCACCTGGCAATCGGATGCCTTCCAGCACGCGGTGCGACTCGCGGTCGTCGTATCGGCGTCCGCAGTGATTGCCCACGCAGTAGGCATCGGACGCGGGTACTGGCTGGCGCTGACGGCGGTGTTGGTCCTACGGCCCGAATTCTCGGTGACTTACACGCGGGGCGTAGCGCGGGCGGTCGGCACGGTCGTTGGCGTCGGCATCGCGACGATCGTTGCTGTCACCGCGCACCCGCACGGATGGGCGCTCGTCCCGTTCGTCGGTGTGTTCGTGTGGTTGTCGGGCGCACTGTTCAACGCGAGCTACGCCGCGTTCAGCGTGGCCGTAACTGGCGCCGTGGTGTTCCTGCTCGCCGGCCTTGACACCGACCCGGTAGCGGACGCCCGCGACCGCCTGGTCGCCACGGTCCTCGGTGCTGCCCTCGCGTTGGGCGCGTATGCCTTGGCGCCTACGTGGGGACGTCGACCGGTCGCCGACGCCGTCGCGGATCTCGCCGATACCACGCAGCGCTATGTCGCCCTCGTCCTGCAGGCAGTGACCGACCCGGCCGCGGACACGTCCGCGGTCCCGGGAGCGAGTCGCGCGGTCCGGCTCGCGCGCACGAATGCCGACGCGGCGATCAACCGCTCGCTCGGCGATCCCGCATCTCGGCGCATCGACCGTGCCGCCACCCTGGAGATGCTCGCCACCTTCAGGCGGCTTGCTATCGCCGCCCACACGTTGCGGTTGTCCCCGACGGTCACCTTGGACGGCGTCCCGCCTGCTTTGAAGGAACTGACCGCGGCCGTCGACTCCGAACTCGAGGCGATCGCCGCGCGATTGCGGTTCGGACGGGTCACGGTCGTGCGCGAACCTCTGCGCGCGCTGCACCGCGAGGTGGCTGCCGCGTTACCCGCCGACCCCGCAGCTCTGGGGGCACTCGTCGTCGCCGAAACCGACGAGATCGTCGACGCCACGAACTCACTCGCCGACATCGTTGAGCGGTCACCCGCATAGCTTCGGAGCACGGAAGCAGCCGCTCAAGCAGCCTGCGTGGACGACGACGCAACCAAACAGCGCCCGCGCGCGTCGATTCGCCGTGACTCGATCTCACAACACCTTCGGCGCGCCGGTCAAGAACAACCGGCCGCGCGACGAAGCAGTGTCACACTCGGCTCGCTACGACGCACTATGAGAGCAGTTTGATGATCAAGTTCACGGGGGCAGGATCTGACGTGAAGGCTGCGAGCAACCGCCGATTGCCAGGGCTGGACGGCCTGCGCGCCATCGCGGTCATCGGGGTGCTCCTGTATCACGCGGGTGTGGGCTTCGTCCCCGGTGGATTCCTCGGCGTCGACCTGTTCTTCGTGATCTCCGGCTTCTTGATCACTTCGCTGCTTTTGGGCGAAGCAAAGGCGGCCGGTCGCCTCTCGCTGCGGCAGTTCTACCTGCGCCGTGCCCGGCGACTGCTGCCCGCGCTCGTCGTCATGCTCGCTGTGGTGGCTGTGTTCATGGCGATCTTCGCGGCCGCCGACCTCGGGCAGGCGCGCGGCGACATCGCAGCCGCATTGGGGTACGTGTCGAACTGGTGGTACGTGCTGCATCACCGGTCGTACTTCATCGCTGCGGGCAGGCCGTCGCCCTTCCAACACTTGTGGTCGCTCGCCGTCGAGGAGCAGTTCTACCTGATCTGGCCGGTCGTACTGGTCGCGCTGGTGGCGACCCGCACTCGCCTGCGCTGGGTCACGGGCGTTGCGCTGGCCGCTGCAATCGGATCAGCGTTCTGGATGCGTGTGCTCGCGGTGCGCGGCAATGTGCCGTTCGATACAGACTCGTCGCGGTTGTACTTCGGCACCGACACCCACGCGAGCGCATTGTTGCTCGGTGCCGCTGCAGCAGCAGTGATGGCGGGTCTCGCGGCGAGACTTGATCGAGGAATCGCGGTCGGCGTTCGCGCTGCATGGGACGCCGTCGGTGTCGCAGCGCTGGTCGCGGTGTGCTGGTCGATGCACGCATTCGGCTACTACCGGCCGGGCTTGTATCGCGGTGGCTTCCTCGCGTTCGCTGCCGTCGGCGTTGTCGTCGTGGTCACAGCTTCCGCGCCAGGCGGCTGGCTCGGGCGAGCGCTCGACGTGCCGCCGATGCGATGGATTGGCGAGCGTTCGTACGGCCTTTATCTCTGGCACTGGCCGGTTTTTGTCTACACCCGCCCCGGCCTCGATTGGTCGTTGCACGGTCCGGCTGCCCTCGCCGTCCGATTGGCGATCGTCGCGTTGTTGACCGAACTGTCGTACCGGTTCGTCGAGGTTCCGCTGCGACGCGAGGGTGTCGTGTCGCTGGCCCGCAAGGTTGCGATGCCGCGCACCTGGCGGGTCGTGGCGCCGGTGCTGTCGGCCGTGCTCGGCGTCGCTGCCGTCGCTGGGGCGACCACGTTCGTCTCGAATCGCATCGCCCACACCCAGGCCCGAGCCCGCCACGACACCGCAACACTTGGCCAGGGTCAGTCGCCAACCGTCGGAACGGTCGCATCGGCAAGACCGACGTCGCCCACAGCCGCAGCGTCGCCAGCGACGTCGGCAACGTCGGCAACGTCGGCTGCCGCGAGCGAGGCGCCCGCGACACTAGCCCCGCCACCAGAGCTGCCGGTCGTGACGTTGCCCACGCATCCGCCGTCGCGTCCCATCCAGCCGGCGAGCGGCCCGCACACCACGGCCACCAAACCTCCGACGATCCCCGTCGGCGTCCCGCCTTCGGTAAGCGCGGTCGGCGACTCGGTCATGCTCGACGCCGCGACCGCGCTGAAGGCGGTCTGCCCCGGCACTGAGGTGTATGCCGTCGTCGGCTGGCAGGCGAAGGCGGTGTTCGCGGAGGTCGCCACCCTGCGCACTGCGGCGCACCTCGGCCGCGAGGTGGTCATCGAAACCGGCACCAACGGCATCGTCAGTGCGAAGGAGTTGGACGCCACACTTACCGCGCTCGCGGACCGCCAGAAGGTGATCGTCATCAACGACCACATGGACCGGCCGTGGGAACCACCGAACAACACGATGTTTCCTGCCGTGGTGAAAGCGCATCCCAATGCCGTACTGGTGAACTGGGACGTGGCGGCGAACACGCATCCGAATTGGCTGAGCACCGACGGCGTGCACCTGAAGCCGGCTGGCCGGGCTCCCTACGCGCAGTTGATCAAGGCGGCCGCGGCGTGCTGAGATTCCGACCAACCGCCACCCGATAGCAGTTAGTTGAACGTTCAACCAAAGTGAGGTATCGTTCAGCCATGGGAATCTTCCGGCTCAACCACGCTGTCCTCTACGTGCGCAACCTCGACGAGTCCGTGCGCTTCTACACCGACGTCCTCGGTTTTGTGCCGATCAACATGACGCCTGAAGGCTTTCGCGGCGCCGCCTTCCTGCAGGCCCCGGGATCCACGAACGATCACGACCTCGGGCTCTTCGAGATCGGCGCAGCGGCCGGCCCGTCAGGAGCGGGTCGAACGACCGTCGGTCTCTACCACCTTGCATGGGAAGTCGACACGCTTGCCGAACTCGAGCGAGTGGCACAAGCACTGTCGGCGGCCGATGCGTTGGTCGGGAGTTCCGACCACGGCAGCACGAAGAGCTTGTATGGCAAGGACCCCAACGGCCTTGAGTTCGAGATTGTCTGGCTGATTCCGGCCGACCTCCTCGACGACGACGCACTCGAGTCGCGCCGGAGCATCGGGCACCTCGATCTCGAGAAGGAAAAGGCGCGGTACGGCGCGACCACACAAGGCGGCATCGGGATCTCGCGGGTCGCCGTCAGCTAACTGCTGCTCGACCGGCACTATGTGCCCATGACGAATGAACCCCTGCGGGTCGCGGTTGTCGGCTACGGGCTGGCCGGATCGGTTTTCCACGCGCCGCTCATCGCCGCGACGCAGGGCATGCAGGTGTCGGCTGTCGTCACCGGCAATCCCGAACGCGCCGAGAACGCACGCCAGGCATACGTTGGCGTCCAGGTGTTCGCGGACGTCGACAGCCTGATGGCGAAAGCCGACGAGATCGATCTCGTCGTCGTGGCAACTCCCAACCGGATGCATGCCCCGACCGCGCTCGCCGCGATCGACGCCGGGGTAGCGGTCGTCATCGACAAGCCATTTGCCGTGAGTGTCGCTGAAGGTGAGTCGCTGATCGACGCGGCGGCTGCCCACGGCGTCCCGCTTAGTGTTTATCAAAACCGTCGATGGGACGGCGATTTCCTGACGCTGCGCCGGTTGCTCGACGAGGGTGCACTCGGCGAGGTCACCCGATACGAGTCGAGGTTCGAGCGTTGGCGCCCGGTCGCGGGTACAGGTTGGCGCGAGAGCGGTTCACCGTCGGACGCCGGGGGGTTGCTGTTCGATCTCGGCCCGCACCTCATCGACCAGGCACTCTTGTTGTTCGGCCCTGTCACGCACGTCTACGCCGAGGTCGACCGACGCCGCGCTGGGGTGCAGGCCGACGACGACGTGTTCGTCGCGTTAACGCACGCGTCCGGTGTGCGCAGCCAGCTGTGGTGCAGCGCGATTGCCTCTGACCTCGGGCCGCGCATGCGGGTGCTCGGCACCCGGTCCGCCTACGTCAAATACGGGCTCGACGTGCAAGAGGATGCGCTGCGGCGCGGCGGACGCCCCGACCGAGACGTTGCATGGGGGACCGAGAGCGAAGCCAGCTATGGAACCCTCGGAGTCGTCGGCGAGGCGACCCCGATCGCCACCGAGCCCGGCGCCTACCAGCGCTACTACGAAGGCATCGGTGCCGCCTTGCGTGGCGAGGGCGACCTGCCGGTTGACCCGCGCGACTCTCTCGAGGGCCTGCGGATCATCGAGGCGGCGCGCCGATCCCAGGAAGAGGGTCAGGTCGTCGCCCTGCGCTGACCTCGCCTCACGGGCGACTCACAGCGTTCCTTCAGCTTTCTCACAGGCTTGGTGCAGGCTGTAGGCAGAGGGTGCTGGTACCTGGCATGCCGTGCTCGCTGGAACTGACGTGGTGGCCGAATTTTGAAGGGTTGACCTGTGCCTACGAATGCTGTCCCGGCACCGCACCGGGTGCTGGTTGTCGACGACGAGCCGAGCATCTCCGACCTGGTGGCCACCGCCTTGCGGTTCGAGGGCTTTGACGTGAGCACGGCGAGTACCGGAAACGGTGCCCTCGAAGCAGTCGAGCTGTCGCGGCCCGACCTTGTCGTACTCGACGTCATGCTGCCGGACTTCGACGGCTTCGAAGTGGCGCGCCGGCTGGCCGCCAAGGGTAAGAGCGTCCCGGTGCTGTTCTTGACCGCCCGCGATGCGACCGACGACAAGGTGCTCGGTCTGAACGTCGGCGGCGACGACTACGTGACCAAACCGTTCTCGCTCGCCGAGCTCGTGGCCCGCGTGCATGCAGTGTTGCGTCGTAGTCACGGCAACGGGCACGGCACCCGCATCTCGTTCAGCGATCTGGAGATGGACGACGACACTCGCGAAGTGTTTCGCGGGGGCCGGCTGATCGAACTCACCGCGACCGAATACCGACTGCTGCACTACTTACTGGTGAACGCACGAAAGGTCTTGAGCCGCGCGCAGTTGCTCGACCATGTGTGGGACTACGACTTCGGCGGCGATTCGGGCGTGCTCGAGACGTACATCAGCTACCTGCGCAAGAAGGTCGACGTCGACGGGCCGCCGCTTATTCACACCGTGCGCGGCGTGGGGTACACGATCCGACTGGCCAACCGGCCGGCCGACGCGCGCTCGACCGACTCGGGTGCGCGATCTGCAGAGGCAAGCGCCGACGCGAGCTAGTCACTCCGTCGCTAGTGTCACTCCGTCGCTAGTTATTCGGGCGCTAGGTAGCGCTCGAGCCAGTCGAGGGTTCGTACCCACGCGTCTTTCGCGGACGCTTCGTGGTAGTTGGCTGGTCGTGCGTCGCAGCGAAATCCGTGGCCTGCCTTGCTGTAGCGGACGATGGACGTCGGCACGTGAGCGGTTGCGGCTGCACTACGCAGATCTTCGACCTGATCGACCGGGATACCGCGGTCGAGATCGCCGTACAGCCCGAGCCAGGGCGACCGCAGGAGCGGTGCGAGTTCGACGAGCGGTCGGAACCCGAAGCGACCCTTGTGCATGCCGCTGCCGTAGAACGTGACCGCGGCACCGTAGGCATCCTCTGCTGCGATGGCGCAGGTGATTGAACCACCCATGCAGAAACCGACGATGCCCGTCAGCGACAACGGCAATCCTTGGCTGGCAAGGTGTTCGCGCACGGCAGTGAGGTCGGCGCGGATGCCCTCGGCCGTCAGCTTCGCCATGTGGGGGAGCGCAACCTTGATTTCGTACGGCAGCGCATTCACGCCGTCCCGATGAAAAAGATGTGGCGCAACTGCGCGATACCCGACTGCCGCGAACCGCCCGCAGACGTCGACGATGTGGTCGTTGACGCCGAAAGCTTCCTGAAGCACGATCACGGCGCCGCGCACCGGCCCGTCGGGAATTACCTCGTCGGCGGGAACCGGCCCATCGGGTCCTTGCAGCTGCAGGCTGGTGTGATCCATGGCCGCACCCTAACCCGCGGGCTTGCTAGCCCTCGCCAAGGCTCGCGGCCAAGTTGGCGAGCACGGTGCTGTCGAGCAGCGGCGCCTTTCCGTCGATGACGGTGCGCTCGACGATCTCGAGGACCACGATCTGTGCACTCTTAATCGACTGTACGAGTTCGGGGTACGCAGTACCTGCTGCCGAGGAGTTGATAAAGCCCGCCTGGGCGAAGAACGGGTTAATCGCGAATCGTGACGAATCGGTGAACGAGTCGCTGATGAACAGTGTCTTCGGGGTGATGAGCGGCGCATCAGTGGTGGTGTCGGCGAGCTGACTCGTGGTATTGACCGTCGTGGTGACGCCGGGTCGGGTGACCAAGAACAGCGGTGCCTGCTCGGTGGTCCGTTGGCCGAGGAGCGCCTCGAGGTCGGTCTGCGAGTTGCTGTTGCCCAGCGGTGTCACCGTCGCCGTCGGCCACAACGTCGAGTCGAGGCTGTCGGTGAGCACGTGTGCGTAGATCAGCGCGCCGAGGCCATTCCAGTGCGTGTCCAGCTTGCGGTAGAGCAACGTACCGGGATCCTTCGCCTTCGCCGCTTCGATCGCGCCACGTAGATCCTGATATCCGGCTGGGGGATTTGCCGCCAACGCCTCCCAGAGTGCGGCCTCTGCCTTCGAGGCGCAGGTCACGCCCTGATCTGCGGTGGGCAGGTACTGGGGATAGATGTCGCTCTTGTCCGGGGCGATCATCATGACGAACTGCTTGCCCGCACGTTGCATGATTTCGGACAGTTGCTGAAATCGTTGCGCGATAACGGGCGCAGAGAGCACCGGATTGCAGGCAGCACGCAAGTCGGTGCCGTAGTACAGCCAGCCGTCGAGGCCCGAGATGACGACCGGGAAGTCTGTCGGCTCAGCGCTCGCGGGCGCAGCGGACGGTTGTGGCACGGAGATGCCGGCGACTCCCGTGGTCGTCGTTGTTGTTGCGGTGCCGTTCGCGCCGTAGTTCGGCGTCTCACCGAACACGTTGCGTTCGACCTTTGTATTGGCGCTGATCGCCACGTTGCGCAGCGGCAGGTGGTCGGTAGCCCACGTATCGAAGATCCCGAAGGATCGCCATCCGTCGCTCGCGGTCGGTAGCGGACCAAGCTTGTGGTTCTCGATGGCCGGTGCGCGGACGCCGGCCGCGGCGGCGACCGCTGGCCCGAAGAAGAACGTCAGTGCCAGGAAGGCGATCACGATGCGCACGGACTTGCCCCGCACGCTCACGCGTGCAACGCGCAAGTGTGGGGCGCGTAATCGCGGGACCCGGGCCATCGGTACTCCTCCCTAGAACTGGTAATACAGGAACGGGCTGAACGTGCCGACCGCGACGAGCGCAGCCGCAATCGGTGCGAGCACGACCACGTAGGCGAAGCGGGTGGCGATCGCGGGTCGGCTGGTGCTGAACTCGACAAAGCGGCCCATGACGAAGCTCGGCGGAATCAGGAAGACGAGCAGTGCCAGCCAGAAGACCAGCAGTGTCCGATGAGTAAGTGCGGTCGCCACCGTGGCCGTGAGCCCGTGTCCGGTCGGCACGAACATCGCGCCGAGGATGTGCCCGGCCTGCGGCAAGCTGTCGGCACGAAAGACCACCCAGCCCAGCACGACAAGGAACTGCGTCAGTGCTCGTTGGAGTGGTCGCCACCGGGTCGCCGTGTCGCCCCAGCCCGTGACGCGTTCGATCACCAGCAGGGTCCCGTGGTAGAGCCCCCATACGAGGAACGTCCAGTTCGCGCCATGCCAGAAACCGGTGAGCGCGAAAACGATGTAGAGGTTGCGGTAGGTCTTCCACTTGCCACCGCGGTTGCCACCGAGCGGGATGTAGAGGTAGTCGCGGAACCACCGTGACAACGACATGTGCCAGCGCCGCCAGAAGTCCGTGATCGACGATGCGGAGTAGGGGCGGTTGAAATTCTCCGGGAGCTGGAAGCCGAACATCCTCCCCAATCCGATGGCCATGTCGGAATATCCCGAGAAGTCGAAGTACAGCTGCACGGTGTAGGCCAGAGCGCCGAGCCACGCGTTGACGGTCGTCAGCTGGCTGGTGTGCAACGCGAACACGCTGTTGACGACCGGCGCGACGCTGTCGGCGACGATGACTTTCTTCGATAAGCCGACGGCGAATCGGGGGAAGCCTGCTGCGAAGTCGCCGAAGCGATCCCGTGACGGTGTTTCGAGCTGGTCGGCGATCTCGTGGAACCGCACGATCGGGCCAGCGATGAGCTGCGGGAACATCAAGATGTAGGTCATGAACGTCAGCGGATTGCGTAACGGCTTGCGGGTTCCGCGGTAGACGTCGACCACGTAGCTCAGATGGTGGAACGTGAAGAACGAAATCCCGATCGGCAACACGAAGTGCAAGACATGGCTGCCGTGACCACCGAACGCATGCGTAAGCGAGTCCACTTGGCGGGACGCAAAGTCGGCGTACTTCCACACCGCGAGGGCGCCGACATCGACGACGATGGCGCTCACCAGCGCCGTCCGCCGATGTCTTTGCAGGAAGGGCTTCGGCGAATCGAGGGCGAGCCCGGCCGTGAAGTTCACGGCCACGCAGGCAAGGAGCAGGAAGACGAACGCGTGCCCGCCCCACGTGTAGAACACCAGGCTGGCGAACGCCAAGACGCCGTTGCGCGCGGCGCGCGGGAGCAACCAATAGATCGCGAGTGTGACCGGCATGAAGAACCACAGGAAGGTCGGCGTCGCGAACGACATGCCTGGCCTCCTGGTACCGGTAGTGGGGTTCGGTGAAGCTACCAGCCGCGCGGTGACGCGGGCCTTAGGTCAGGATCGGTCACCCGAAACGACCGCACTCGACCGGGTGGCGTCTCGCGGGTCTCGAATCGCACGGTGACCCAGCCGGCGCCAGAGCCCTGCACCCATCCGGGGCCCCATGTCGCGTGATCGACATCGCGGCCCGCGACCCATGAGCGGTCGGGCCGGCGAGCAAGCGCGTCCGCGGTCTCCTCACCCGTCTGGTCGGGGTCGTCGTGCGGATGCGCGGCGATCAGCTCGCCGAAGAGGTCGTCTTG
>DATCDK010000212.1:0-13057 GCA_036510735.1 Acidothermaceae bacterium
GCTCGCCGGTGCGGTCGCAATCGCCATGGCAGCGGCCTATGTCGTCATCTCACTCATCTTGATCCTGGGACTGCGCCTTCCGCGGATACCGACCCTCGTTGTCGGGGGTGGCGTCCTGTGCGCTGCCGTGGTGTCTACTTCGATCGCCTATGGCGTCTCGGCCCGAAAGTCGCGGCAGGGGTAGACGCCCGAGGCGTCTACGGTTCGCGACCGCGCTCTCGGCCAAGCGGCGACTTCCGCACGTACTACTTTCGGCACGACCGCGAACGCGCGTCAATGCGGCATTATCGGGCGATGTGACCTGCTCTACCTGAGTGAATGCTTTGGTCGGTGAAGCCTGTGGTCGCGACTTCTCGCCGGATATCCGGTGCGCATACAGTCGCTGGGACAATCGCAGCAAAGCGACCTGAGGATAGAGGTCACTGCCATCGGCGACGTTGTAGGTCACGACCCGGCGCGATGGCCTCGGCCACGGCGATCGCTGGTGATCGCGGTGGCCGTGGTGGTTGTGCTGGCCAGCGGCGTGACTTGGCTCGCCGTCGCGGGAAGAAAAGCGCACTCTGCCGGCAAGCCGTTCGGTGCGCTGCCGACTGCGGCGGTTTCGTCACCGGGCATCGCGACGGTAAGCCCGAGCGTGTCTGCGCCAGTGAGCAGCAGCCCATCCGGACCGGTAAGCAGCCCGCCCGGACCGGTGGGCGCGAGCACGTTCGTGGCGACCTTCTCACCGTCTTCTGTGCCGCCGCCGGCGTTGGTGGGTCCGGCTCCCACAAACACCGGTATCCGGATGCTCGTGACGTCCAACACCGCGTTTGGGGGTGTCGGGATCTTTGCCCTCGACGGTGGGGCGATATCAACAGTGCGCGGCTTCCCCGCGGGTGGCTGCCCGGTGGTCCGCGCCTTTCGGATACCGGGCACGGAGCAATGGGCAGTGGTCTGGCAACCCGCCGACAATGCGTCGGCGCCGTGCGGATTGGGACCCGGCCAGCTGTACATCATCGACGCCGCCAGGTCGACGGCGCACCTGGTCGGGTCAGAACAGGGTGTCGTTGCTGCTGATCGAGGCTCGGTGTGGACCGTCACTGGCGTCGATCTGCTGCCCGGCCAGCAACTCTCGGTCCCCGAACAGGTGCAACGGATCAGCCTGACCGGTGCAGTTCTTAGCCGCGTCTACTCCCTGCCGTTGGGGTGGACGGTGATGAAAGGCCTCACCCCTGACCTGCTGCTTCTCGCCCGCGACCTGGCAAACGGACTCGACAACTGGGAGGCGTGGCAACCCAGCACAGGCACTGTTCTCGGTCAATACGAGCGGGTGCTCGCGGCGAACGCAGGCGTCGTCGCCTGGGTGAACAACACCTGTGCGCCGGACAACTGCCCCATTCACCTCAGCCCACCATCGGGTGGCGCTGACCGCACAGTCTCCCTGCCCGCAGGCGCGTATGCCTACGACGGTTCGCTCAGCGACGACGGCACCTACCTCGCGCTATCGCTTAGTACCGGACGCGACACCCAAGGGGCCACCGACCAAGACACCGGCGTCCTGGTCGACATGGCTTCGCGAGCCGTCCACCCGATCCAGCAGACCAAAATTCCCGCCGGTGAAACGGGGAGCCTGTCACTGAACTTCGGACCGAACGGATGGGTCATCGTCAGCACCCCTGGGCCCAACGTGACCAGCCAACTCGCCGCATACAACCCAACCACCAACAGCTTCGTGGTCTGCCGACACCTTCCGCCCGCGGACGAATCCATGGCCTTCTAGCGCACCTCTGCCCGCGGCGGCACCACGGTCTTGGCAGACGATTCCCGACGTCATCGATGCTCGACACCGCGCGACGACTCGCGCGCACGGCGGCAGAAGCGGACGTTTCGGCGGGCGCTGGTGTGGTCGCCCGAGCCCCATGCGATGACGGCGATCAGCGGCCGGTGCGGTCAAGAGCTTGGCGGCCCGCTTTGAAAGGGCATCTGCTCGCCGGTCTCCAGGATGGTCTTGAGTCCGCTGAGGATTTCGCTCCAACCGCCGCCGGCTCCGCCCGACTCGTGGTCTCCCCGTAGCACCGCTGCCCACATCGGCGCTCCGGTGACGTCGTGGGTCACGGTCAGACGAGTGACTCCGCCACGCACGGGCGCGATATCGAAGGTGACTTGGGTGAAGGCTTCGGCCGCCATCTCCGGTGTCATGGTCATCCGCCAGGTCTGGATCAGCTTGTGCGGCGGGTCGGCTTCGATGACTTCGCCGTCGCTGATGACGTCGGGGCAGCCCATCGCCTTCATGCCTTCGTTCGCATACACCCGGAACGCGCCGCCGGTCTTCAGTTCGTAGTCCACGAGCATCGCGTAGCCGTATTTCGCTGTCCATTCCGGCGTTGTGATGGCTTCCCAGATCGCTTCAGCGCTGGCCCGAATGTAGGTGCGATAGACCTGGACAGTCGTCTCCGCAGTTTCGGTAGTCATGTGGGTTTCTCCAGTGCGGTTTTGAGGTCGGCGAGTGCCGAGACTCGGCGCTCGTACTTGCCGATCCAGCGGTTGTGGATCAGATGAATCGGGACTGGATTGAGGAAGTGATGCTTCTCCCGGCCGGAACGATGGGTGACCACAAGCCCTGCGTCTTCGAGGATCCGAAGGTGCTTCATGACCCCGATTCGGGTCATGTCCACCTCGGCTTCGAGTTCACGCAACGTGCGGCCCTCGCGTTCAAAGAGCAAGTCCAACAACAAACGACGGGTTGGATCGGCGAGCGCCTTGAACACACCGTTGTCGTCCTTCACACCCCCACACAATAGGTAACCATGTGGTTACCTGTCAAGGAATCGCCGACGCGCTCGCTGCGAGTCAGGCCTTACGAGTGCGCGCTCTCGGCACGAATGCGCGCCACAGCGACATGTGTGAGCGATGGCCGGTGTCGTTGCTGCAAGGACAGGTTCGACGCGGTCGCGCAGGGCGGCCACCGTTCCGGTGCCGGCAAGGAAGTCGTAGTGGACGTCAATGAGAAGAGCGCGCAGCGCGGCCGCGATCCGTCACCGTCAGACATCGCGGACCGCCGTTCAGCTACGACATTGGGAGCCCGCATCTGCGGCCCGCTCGTCAGGCCGTGGTTATGCGCCGGCGTGTGGATTGTAGGTATGCGAACGCGTAGCTCACGCAGACGATCAGAGCGACGACGGCCGCGGACAACCATTTCCCTGCACCGTTGCCGTGCGACACGCGGATGGCGTCGGCGGCCAGCGCGGCCAGCGCGATGGTGGCTGCGCCGAAGATAGCGACGGCGGACAATGCAGTGCTCGGCATGGGTGGGCTGATCAGGGGTGCGTGCCGAACCCGGCGACGCACCGCGATCACTGCGAGCACCACCACCCCAAGGAATCCCGCGGCATACCGCGCGTTCAAGCCATCGGCCAAAGACTCCGCCAAGTAGGCGTTCGCGCAGGTTGCGGCATGTGGGTGCAGCGACATCCAGTAGCGGCACGACGACGCCGGGTAGGTCGTGCCCGGCGGGCCGGCGAACATGAACCGAAGGCCCCACAGTGAGGTCATCGCCCGCGCGATCAGCCCGCTGACACCGATCGCCACCAGCCCAACGCCTGCCAGCGGCGCAAGCTGCGTGGCTGCCCGGCGCAGCATCACCGTGAGCGGCGGCATCGGTTTCGGTGGTGCGCTCGCGGTCCACAACTTTGCGACCCGCTCGGCCGGGCCGAATCTGGCAACCGCCGCAAGCGCGGCGTCATCGCGCTCAACTCCGCGCGCGACTGCCTGCTCGACGTCGCTGTAGAGATGGGCTTCGGTTTCGGTGAGCATCCGGCGAACCGCACCGGCTTCACCGACGAGGCCTGCCAACAGTTCGTCCAGGTAGGTCTCGATGATGTCGGAGCGCTCATTCATGGCGTCGCTCCCAACACGGCACCGACACCCACGGCGAACTGGGTCCACTCGGTGCGCCGCGCCTGCAGCGAACGGCGGCCCTGCGGTGTCAGTCGGTAGACACGACGCCGCCGCGGACCCTGCTCGTCCCATTCGCTTGCCAACAAGCCCTGGCGTTCCAGCCTGTGCAAGGCCGGATACACAGTGCCCTCGGCCAGCGCGAACGCACCGTCGCTTCGGTCCCGCAAACCACACACCACCTGATACCCGTGCGCAGGCGCGTGATCGAGCACCTGCAACAGCAACAGGTCGAGATGGCCCTTCAACGGCTCATTGCTCATGCCTAGCATTGTGGGGTATGCCACCGTTAGTTTCAAGCCCCGTCATTGGCCCAGATGACGCCTTGACGTCGTCCGGCCCCTCAAAGGTGGGTTGAGGCAGCAGCAGTGATGCGCCCGGAACCCTGTCCCGCTGCGTCTAATCAGCTGAGCAGACCCCACTTTGCCCGACGAAAATGGGCCACACGACCGTGCCGGCTCCAACATCCTCAACTCGGCATCGCGTTTGCCCAGCACGCCCGCGCGGCCAAGCCCTTCCTGTTGTACGAGTGGCGACAGGGTCGGGCGACGCACGATACCTAGACGCCGAGTGGATGCCAGACGGTCTTGGTTTCGAGGAAAGTGGTCAGCCGATCGGTACCGGGGTCGCGTGACCAGTCGGGCTCCACGTCGTCCGGCCTTCTTACTCGCTTGAGATTGTCGGCAGCTGCCACCTCGAGGTCGCGCCAAAGCGCGAGCGGGGCGCCGGTGAGATCGAGGCCGTTGACGTCGGCGTGTGACGCGAGCCAGGGTGCCACCTCGGCGACCCGGCCGGTCAGCATGTTGACGACGCCGCCGGGCAGATCGGACGTCGCGAGCACCTCGGTCAACGTGATCGCCGGTAGTGGTCGCAGCTCACTTGCGAGGACGACGGTGGTGTTGCCGGTGGCGATCGCCGGCATCAGTACAGACACCAAGCCAAGCAGGCTGGACGTCGAGGGCGCGACGATCGCGACGATGCCGGTCGGTTCGGGTACGGAGAAGTCGAAGAACGGACCGGCCACGGGGTTCGCTGCGCCGACGACCTGGGCCACCTTGTCTGTCCAGCCGGCGTACCAGACGACGCGGTCGATCGCGGCGTCGACGGCAGCTGCTGCTGCGTCGGGCTTGCCGCCCTCGGCTTCGCGCACCTCGGTGACGAACTGGTCGCGGCGACCTTCCATGACCTCGGCGACGCGGTACAGCACTTGCCCGCGGTTGTAAGCGGTCGCGCGCGACCATCCGCCAAATGCGGCCCGCGCTGCAACAACTGCATCGCGAGCGTCCTTGCGTGATGCGAGTGCGGCGTTCGCAGCGAAGTCGCCGTGGTGATTGGTGACGGGGTAGCTGCGCCCCGACTCACTACGCGGGAATGCGCCGCCGATGTAGAGCTTGTAGGTCTTGCGGACGCCGATCCGGTCTGCCTCGTCGGACTTCTTCGCTCTCATCGCTTACTTTCCCTTTGCGAGATAGGCCTCGAGACCGTGCCGGCCGCCTTCGCGGCCGAAGCCTGACTCCTTGTAACCGCCGAACGGTGAAGCCGGGTCGAATTTGTTGAAGGTGTTCGCCCACACGACGCCGGCGCGCAAGCGGTCGGCCATCCAGAGGATCCGGCTGCCCTTGTCGGTCCAGACTCCGGCCGACAAACCATACGGCGTGTTGTTCGCCTTTTCGATTGCTTCGTCGGGCGTGCGGAACGTGAGGACGGACAGCACCGGTCCGAAGATCTCCTCGCGGGCGATGCGATGCGCTTGGGTGACGCCGGTGAAGATGGTCGGCGGGAACCAGAAGCCGCGTTCGGGCAGCTCACAGGCTGGCGACCATCGCTCGGCACCTTCTGCCTCGCCGATGTCGGAGAGCTCGCGAATGCGCGCGAGTTGTTCGTATGAGTTGATCGCTCCGACATCGGTGTTCTTGTCGAGCGGGTCACCGAGACGCAGCGTCGACATCCGGCGGCGCAACCGGTCGAGCACCTCGTCGGCAACCGACTCTTGAACGAGCAACCGCGAACCGGCGCAGCACACGTGGCCCTGGTTGAAGAAGATCCCGCCGACGATGCCCTCGACCGCTTCGTCGATCGGGGCGTCGTCGAACACGATGTTGGCGGCCTTGCCGCCGAGCTCAAGACTGAGCCGCTTTCTCGTGCCAGCAAGGGTTTTCGCGATCGCACGGCCGACCTCGGTCGAGCCAGTAAAGGCGACCTTGTCGACGCCGTCGTGGCCGACAAGCATCTTGCCTGTGTCGCCCGCGCCGGTGACGATGTTCACCACTCCAGCGGGGAGACCGGCCTGCTGGCAGATCTCCGCGAATACGAGTGCGGTCAACGGCGTGGTCTCTGCGGGCTTCAGCACAACGGTGTTGCCGCAGGCGAGCGCGGGCGCGATCTTCCACGCCAGCATCATCAGTGGGAAGTTCCACGGGATGACCTGAGCTGCCACGCCGATCGGCTTGGGGTTGGCACCAAATCCTGCGTGCTCGAGCTTGTCGGCCCAGCCCGCGTAATAGAAGAAGTGAGCCGCGACGAGCGGCAGATCGACGTCCCGCGATTCTTTGATTGGCTTGCCGTTGTCGAGGGATTCGAGCACCGCGAGTTCGCGCGAACGTTCCTGAATGATGCGGGCGATGCGGAACAGATACTTCGAGCGCTCTTTGCCCGGCATCGAGCCCCAGACGCCGTCGAAGGCCTTGCGAGCTGCGGCGACAGCACGGTCGATATCTCGCGGACCGGCCTCGGAGATTTCGGCGAGCACTTCCTCGCTCGCCGGGTTGATGGTCTTGAACGTCTCGCCGTCCTCGGGCTCGACGAATTCGCCGCCGATGAACAGGCCGTAGGAGCTGGCGATGTTGACGATCGCCCGCGACTCAGGTGCTGGCGAATACGGAAACAGCTTGCTCGTCATGTGCGCGCCTCAGTCGATCGTGACGTAGTCGGGGCCGGAGTAGTGGCCGGTTGCCATCTTCTGGCGTTGCAGCAGGAGATCGTTGAGCAGGCTTGATGCGCCGAGGCGGAACCAGTCAGGGCTGAGCCAATCGTCGCCAACCGTTTCGTTCACAAGTACGAGGTAGCGCATCGCGTCTTTCGTGGTGCGTATACCGCCGGCCGGCTTGACGCCGACTTGCCTGCCGGTCGTGTCGCGGAAGTCGCGGACGGCTTGCAGCATCACGAGAGTGACGGGCAGCGTCGCGGCCGGACTCACCTTGCCGGTACTGGTCTTGATGAAGTCGCCACCGGCGATCATCGCGAGCCAGGATGCACGCTTCACGTTGTCATAGGTCGCGAGCTCACCGGTCTCGAGGATCACCTTGAGATGGGCGTCCTTGCAGGCGGCCTTCACCTGCACGATCTCGTCGTACACGTCGAGGTAGTGACCTTCGAGGAACGCGCCGCGATCGATCACCATGTCGATCTCGTCGGCGCCATTCGCGACCGCATCGCGGACGTCGGCGAGCTTGACGGTTAGCGCTGCTCGGCCGGAGGGGAAGCTGGTTGCGACGCTGGCGACCTTGACGCCGCTGTCGCCGAGGTACTCCTTGGCGGTCGTGACGAGGTCGGGGTAGACGCAGATCGCGGCGACGCTCGGGCAGCTGGCGTCGCCCGGGTCGGGGCGAATCCCCTTGGCGCAGAGCGCGCGGACCTTGCCGTGGGTGTCTTGGCCCTCGAGGGTCGTCAGGTCGATCATCGAGATGGCCATGTCGATGGCCCAGCGCTTGGCCTCGGTCTTGATGGAACGGGTCGAGAGGGCCGCCGCCCGAGCCTCGGCGCCGACCTGGTCGACACCGGGCAAACCGTGCAGGAAGCGGCGCAAGGCGGAATCTGAACTGGCGACGTCCGTCGGGATCGCCGACGTAGTGAGCGTCATTGATTCACCATATCGCCGCGACGCGCGGTTGGCTTCGGGCGAGTTGCGCGACCGAAGCGGAGCTGGCTGGGACTATGAGCTGACGACAGCGGAGGGGTCACGTGAAGCCGACACTTCAAGCTGTCCTGCGGCGCCGGGATGGGCGCACCGCAGCGGGATCGCAGACCGGCATTGCCAGCGGCGCACTCGAACGCCTCGTCGCAAACGTGGTCACTCACCTGGGGCAGCTCGGCTACGAGACCGGCTACGTGCTGGGCAATCTGCACCAGCTCTCGGACGAAGCGGCGGCGCAAGCGGCCATCTTCGAAGTCTTGAGCGCGGCGACTCAGCAAATCAAGGCCGAGAATCGCGCCGTCGTCGACAGTGCCAGGGTGGTGCTTGAGCAGACCGTGCAGATCCGCGATCGGTCGGCGGATTGCCAAGACAGGTTCGAAGAGTCGGCGCCGGCGTTGCGCGCGGTCGGCGACTGGCTCACGGGAATGGGCGCGCGCATTGACACGATCACTGATCAGCTTCGCGAAGTCGGCGACGCCGCATCTCGGATCGGACGCATCGCTACGCAGACCCACATTCTGGCGCTGAACGCGAGTATCGAGGCCTCCAAGAGCACGACCGAGGGACGCGGCTTTGCGGTGATTGCCGACAGCGTGCGAACGCTCGCGTCGGAGAGCGCAGCTTCGGCGGTCACCATCAACACAACACTCAGCGCCCTGGGGAGCTCGCTGGAGGTCTTCCGTTCCGACAGCCAGACCGCTGATGTGCACGCTCGCTCCGTACAAGCGAGCACGGATGCGATGTCGGCCTTCATTTCCGAGCTCACCGAGCGAGCCGCAAGAGTCTCGGACTCGGCGCAGAACATTGAGAACACAGCGACGGCAAGCCAAGAGGGAACATCACACTTTGTCGATTCGCTAAGCCGGCTCACGGAGGGTATTGATCGCTCTCAGACAGAGATCGCTCGAAGCCGTGACAGGGTCGCAACGTTGCTCGGGTCCGCAAACGTCGTCCTGCAAGACTTGTCGGCGTCCGGCGTGCGGACAGTCGATACGCCGTATATCGAGGCCGCCGTCGACGCAGCGGCCCGGGCGAAGGTCATCCTTGAGGACGCTGTCGACAGCGGTGCGATTGCGCACAAGGACCTCTTCGACGAGAACTACGTCCCTATTCCAGGGACGGATCCATTGCAGGTACTCACAAAGTTCACTGAGTTCGCCGAGAAGTATTTGCTGCCGCTCATGGAGGCTGTGCATGCGAAGCTGTCCGATAGCGTGTATTGCGTAGCAGGGGATCGCAACGGATATGCACCCGCGAACACGTCCGAGTACTCCCATCCACAGGGGCCCGACCGGGCGTGGAACGATGCGCATTGCCGCAATCGTCGGATCTTCGACAACGAGGTCGCGACTCGAGCTGCGAAGAACCGCGCAGGTCCGCTCATCCAGGTCTACCGCCGTGACCTCGGCGGTGGCACGTTCGACATCGTGAAGGATGCGGCTGCGCCGATCTTCGTCGGCAAAGACCACTGGGGAGCATTCCGGATCGGCTACATCGCCGGTGCGCCCCAGCTTGTTGAAGGGAAGCCATGACCGATCCTGTGCGTTGGGGAATCCTCTCGACCGCGCTTATCAACACCAAGGTGCTCAGGGGCGCGGCACTGTCGGCAGACGTCACTGTGGTGGCAGTCGGCAGTCGCGACGGCGATCGCAGCCGTGAGTTCGCGAGTCAGTGGGGCATCGGGCGCGCGTACGGCAGCTACGACGAGGTGCTCGCCGATCCAGATGTCGAGGCGGTCTACATTCCGCTACCCAACTCGCTGCACCACGACTGGACGATGAGGTCGCTTGAGGCCGGCAAGCACGTGCTGTGCGAGAAGCCGTACACACGCAACGCCGCCGAGGTCTCCGTCGCTTTCGACAAGGCGGCACAGAGCGGGTTGGTGCTCAGCGAGGCCTTCATGTTCCGCTATCACCCGCACATACAGGCGCTTGTTCAGCTCGTGAGAAGTGGTCAGCTCGGCCACCTCCGTCTCATCTCGGGCGCATTCTCCGGGCACACCGACAACCCCAACGATGTGCGACTCGATCCTGCGCTGGACGGCGGCAGCTTGATGGACGTCGGCGTCTACCCGCTGAGTGCTTCGAGACTGCTGGCAGGGGAGCCGACCGCGGTGACCGCCCAACAAGTGACCGGCGCTACTGGAGTCGACGTCAGCTTCGCGGCGACGCTGCGCTTCGACGACGACGTCCTCGCTCACTTCGACTGCGCGTTCCACGTGGCTGACCGCAGCTATCTCGAGGTGGTCGGCACTGAGGGTCGAGTCGAGGTGTCTGACCCCTGGCACGGCACCCAACCTGCACTCACGGTCACGATGCGCGGCGCCGACCCGGTGCGAACGGAGGTCGACCCGGCGAACCCGTACCAGCTCGAACTCGAGGAGTTCGGCAAGGCTGTGAGGGGCGAGCCGAATCAGCTGCTCGGCCGAGCCGACGCGGTCGGCCAAGCGAAGGCGATCGAGGCGCTGTATCGAGCAGCCGATTCCGGCACCACTGTCGCGTTGTAAGACCACGCAGCTGCGCTAGCGAGCGAGCGAGATTATCCCTGATCCGCTGCCGAGCCGCGCCGCGATCTGAACTACTACGTCGTCGTCGACGGCGGATTGTCCGCCGAAGACTGTCGCGCTTGAAACCGTGCCACTACGTGTTTGCAGATAGGCGGCGGAGGGCTCGGGCAACGTACCGGTCGGCGGCACAAGCAGCAGCGGTTCCCCGGCGGACCCCGCAACGGGACCACCTGCAAGCGCATCGGGGAAGCTCTCACCGCTTGCCGTCGAAACCGCTGTAGGAGAGGGGAAGAAGGCTCGCGCCACCGCTGCCGATGTCGCGTAGCGATCGGCTCCCACCACGGCGATTGCCGACGGATCGGCGGCGCTTGCTGGACCACCGATTGCATAGTGTGCCCCTGGGTGCGCCTTGAGATACGCCGCTGTTGCGGCCGGTTGCGATGCGCCGTCGGTCAACAGGATCGCGCCGTATTCTGCAACAGCCGCTGGCACGGCTGAGAGCGCGTCGGCGAAGCCTTCACCCGTTGTCTCGAAGACCGTGCTGGGATTGCTCATGGCGCCGGCGATTGCGACTGCAGTGCCGAACCGATCAGACCCTGCCAGCCGAACCGTGGCGAATCCCATTGCAGAGATCGCGGATGAAACGGATGTCGACAGCGCCGCCGTCCCGCCTAAGAGGAACACAGTCCCGCCAGGCTCGAGGACGCGTTGAATCTCTGTCTTCGTCACTGCGTCGAGAGACCCGGACGACGTCAACAGCAGCGGTCCGTGCTTCGCGGCCGCGAGGGGGCCGCCGGCCAGTGCGTCGGGGAATGCGTCCGCTCGCGCCAGCACAACCGCGGGCGCCGTCCCGCCGGTCGCAAACGAAGACTGCGACACCGCGACAGCTGTCGACTCTCGGTCGGTGCCGAAGATCCTTGCGGGCATGACATTCGATGTCGCCGTGGAGCCATAAACCCAGGTCTGACTGGGCGCCGCCGGCGCGCCAGGTGTCGCGGCCATCGACACGAGTTGATGCGTTGCGGAGTCATAGACAACGGGCAGAGTTGGGGTCGGCGTGGTGACCGCAGCCTGGCTCCACGACCCGCCCGCAAGCACCCACGTCTGCCAGCCCGGCGACGGCCACCTGGCGATCACAGAGACGACAGCCACCAACCCGCCGGCATCGGCGTCGTAGGCGATGGAGCCACCCTCACCCTCCTGAATTGGCACGGTCATTGAGGTCAGCGCCCAGTTCGCGCCGTCCCAACGCCATACCTGCATTCCCGGGACCTGGAGGCCGGGGTCGTACACGAGCATCAAGACGGCGTGCTGGTCAGGGTCGTAGGCCATTGAACAGCCGCTCATAGGGGGGCCTGCATCGACCGTGAGCTGCACCCAGTTCGTGCCTGTCCAATTCCACGTCGCGGGCTTCCCGGTCAACGCAGCGATTTCGTACATCAGTAGCTGGCCCGTATCAGGATCGTAAGTAGCGCACGTCTCCCGGTCACCATTTGGAGGCACAGTCGCGGGACGCCGCTGCATCCACATCGCGCCGTTCCACGTCCAGGTATCCGTGTTGCCATCCGATGCCACCACAGGGGTGCTGTGAAGAAGGTCGCCGCCGAACATGACGAGTTGCTTCGTCGCGCCGTCGTACGCAAGCGTCTCGTACGTCCGGTTGGACGGACTCGACGCCGGGTGCAGTTGGGTCCAGTTGGCTCCGTCCCACGTCCAGGTGCCGCTGTAGCCACCCGTCAGCACAAGTTGCCCTGTCCCGGCATCGAACGCCGCAGACATCGAGACGTCGCGAGGCGGGTTTGTGGCAGATGGCGCCTGGCTCCAGGTCTGCCCGGAACCAACGGCCAGCGCAGGAGAGACGAATGGAACGGCGGCGATGGCCCCGACCAGCGCCGCGACAACCACCAAACTCACCGGACGACGCACAGCTGACCCCCGTTAGATTCCTTCGCTCCCACAGTCTGTCGGGCCGCGTGCCTAACCGCAGGCGAACGAACGTGTCCGATCGCACCTAACCGAGGCCGAGGGCGGCTTTCACATCGGTGCCGATGTCGGTCAGCACCTCGCGTGCCAGCGTCCGTGCGTTGTCGACCGACGCCGTCACGGAGACCACGAGTTCCAGGTAGCACTTCAGCTTGGGCTCTGTCCCACTCGGCCTGACCACAACACGCCCCTGTCCGCAGCCGCGCGAAGCACCGTCGAGCCAGTAGCGCAGCCCGTCCGTCGGTGGCAGGCCACCCGCACCGACCGAAAGGTCGTCGGCCCCAACAACAGGCAGACCCCCGAGCGTGGACGGCGGAGCAGCGCGCAGTCGCTCAACTGCGGCGCCGATGAGCGAAAGGTCGGACACCCGAACCGACACCTGATCGGTCGCGTGCAACCCGTACTCGCGCGCAAGCTCGTCAAGACGCAAAACGAGCGATGACCCAGCAGCCTGGAGCGTCGCCGCCAACAGAGCGACAAGCAACGCGGCGCTGATGCCGTCCTTGTCGCGGGTCAAGTACGGGGCCACGCAATAGCCGAGCGCCTCTTCGTACCCGTACACGAGGTCTGGATGCGCATGAACGATCCACTTGAAGCCGGTCAGTGTTTCGGAGTACGCCATCCCGTGCCGGGCAGCCATCTCAGACAGCAACGACGACGACACGATCGACGTCGCGTACCGACCGGAAACCCCTTGCGACAAAAGGAAATCGGCTAGCAGC
>DATCDK010000213.1:0-7196 GCA_036510735.1 Acidothermaceae bacterium
TTGAAGAAGAACGGGAACATGGAGAGCCCGAGAATGAACGCACCAATGGTCGAGATCGTGTTCAGCGTGGTGAATCCGTCGGTGGGCAGATAGTCGGGGATGCGGCGCGGCATGCCGATGACGCCGAGCCAGTGCTGCACCAGGAACGTGGTGTGGAAGCCGATGAACACGAGCCAGAAATGCACCTTGCCGAGACGCTCATCGAGCATCTTGCCGGTCATCTTCGGCCACCAGAAGTAGAAGCCGCCGAACATCGTGAACACCACGGTGCCGAACAGCACGTAGTGGAAGTGCGCAACAACGAAGTAGGTGTCGGTGACATGCCAGTCGAGTGGTGGGGAGGCCAAGATGACCCCAGTCAGGCCACCGAACAAGAAGGTGGTCAGGAACCCCAGAATCCACAGCATCGGCGTGTCGAAACTGAGTTGCCCCCGCCACATGGTGCCGATCCAGTTGAAGAACTTCACCCCGGTCGGAATGGCGATCAGGAACGTCATGAATGAGAAGAACGGCAGTAGCACCGCGCCGGTGGAGAACATGTGGTGTGCCCACACCGTCATGGAAAGGCCGGAGATGGAAATCGTGGCGAACACGAGGCCCTTGTAGCCGAACACCGGCTTACGGGAGAACACCGGCAGGATCTCGGTGGCGATCCCGAAGAACGGGATCGCGACGATGTAGACCTCCGGGTGACCGAAGAACCAGAACAAGTGCTGCCACAAGATCGGGCCACCGTTAGCGGTGGTGAAGATCTGCGCGCCGAGCTTGCGCTCGGCTTCCAGACACAACAGCGCAGCCGCGAGCACCGGGAACGCCAGCAAAACCAGCATGGAAGTCAGCAGGATGTTCCAGGTGAAGATCGGCATCCGGAACATCGTCATGCCAGGCGCGCGCATCACCATGATGGTGGTGACGAAGTTGACGCCACCAAGTATCGTGCCGAGCCCGGAGACGACAAGACCCATGATCCACATGTCGCCACCGACACCAGGCGAGTGGGCTGCGTTCGTCAGCGGTGTGTAGGCGTACCAGCCGAAGTCCGCGGCACCACCAGGGGTAAGGAAACCGCCGATGGTGATGAGGCCACCGAACAGGAACAGGTAGAAGCTGAAGATGTTCAGCCGCGGGAATGCGACATCAGGTGCGCCGATCTGCAGCGGCACGATGACGTTCGCAAAACCGATGAACAGCGGCGTCGCGAAGAGCAACAACATGATGGTGCCGTGCATCGTAAACAGTTGGTTGTACTGCTCGTTAGTGAGGAACTGAAGCCCGGGCCTTGCCAACTCGGCGCGCATCAGCAGCGCCATCACACCAGCCAGCAGGAAGAACAGGAACGACGTTGCGAGATACAGCTGACCGATCAGCTTGTGGTCGGTCGTGGTCATCCAGTTGACGAGCGACGAGCCGCGCTTCTTGTACGGACGCGTGATGGGCTGCGCGATGCCTGCAGCGGTCATGTGCTACTCCCCGACTTGAAGGCGGCTTCCATCTTCAGCAAGTCAGCGTTGTACTGGGCCGGGGTGACCAACTTGACGTGGAAAATCATCTGATCGTGGTTCAGGCCGCAGAACTCGGTGCACCGGCCCTCGTAGGTGTTGCCGGCCTTGTCGGCGTCGATGTGCACCTCGAACTCATTGGTGCGGCCGGGGATGACATCACGCTTGAACAAGAACGCGGGTATCCAGAAGGCGTGGATCACGTCGGGTGACACCAGCTTGAACCGCACAGACTCACCCGCTGGCAACTCAAGCGTCGCTGGTGACCCGTGGGCGTTGTCACCCGTGACACTTGCCATCGTCACGGCTGTCGCGTCGTTGGCGCTGCTCAGGTAGTTGAACTGCCAGTCCCACTGGAATCCGACGACCTCGACGGTGACCTGCGGGTTCGGCGAAAGCTTGTCAATCGCGTTCTCGTCGCGTGCCGTGAAATAGAACAGGACGCCGACGAAGATGACCGGAACGATCGTGTACAGGATCTCGATCGGTAGGTTGAAAGCAAGCTGCGGCGCCGCGCTCTCGTCCCGCTTGCGGTAGGCGATGACGCACCAGATGATCAGACCCCAGACGAGGCAGCCAACGAACAACGCAGCGATCCAACTGCCTTGCCACAACGACAGAATCCGGTGGCCTTCAGCGGTGATCGGGGTTGGCATCGCGAATCGCGGGACGTCGTCCTTCGAGCAGCCGGCCACAAGCAGGAGCGTCGCGACCGTCATCGCCGAGCGAAGGATCAGACCACGCCGACGGCGGGATTGCCGCGACGATCCGTCGGTGCTCGGACTCACGTGTCGCCTTCCGTGACAGGCCGGACAGGCCCCAGACGGGCATGTGCACCCGCCCGTGCGGGATCGGCAAAACCCTACTCCAGGCGAGTTGCCCAACTGCCCACAGGGCCACCCGAAATCCGGCGCGGCGAGAGGTCAAACTAGGAGTTCAAACCGGCGTCGACCAGGTGCCCGATCTCGGCCGCAGCGTCGTCACCAAAGGTCTCTGCAAAGCGGTCGTAAAACGCGCCCGGCTTGACCTCGTACTCCTGCGGGCCGACCGTCTCCAACACATAGGTCGCGAGCAACGAACCGATCTGCGCGCAACGCTCGAGTCCGACACCCCAGGCGAGCCCCGCGAAGAATCCTGCTCGGAAACCGTCGCCGACGCCGGTCGGGTCGGCCAGCCCGCGCTCCGGCACCGCCGCCACCGTGATCGGCGGCTGGCCGGCTTGTTCGATGATGGCCCCACGCGGACCAAGCGTCGTCACCCTGACCCCCACCCGCGCCAGCACCTCGGCGTCCGACCAACCGGTCTTGGTCTCGGTCATCGACTTCTCGTACTCGTTGGTGAACAGGAAGGCGGCGCCCTCGATGAGCCGGCGGATCTCGGGTCCGTCCATCCGAGTCAGCTGCTGCGAGGGATCGGCCACGAACCGGTAACCGCGGCCGCGACACTCATCGGTGTGCCGCAGCATCGCCTCTGGATCGTTCGGGCTGATGACAACGAGGTCGAGGCCGCCGACGCGCGCGGCGATGGGGCGCAGCTCGATGAACCTGGCGTCACTCATGGCACCCGCATAGAACGAGGCGATCTGGTTCTGGTCGGTGTCAGTCGTGCAGACAAACCGCGCGGTGTGGTGCAGGTCGGAGACGTGCACCGACACGGTGTCGACGCCGTGCCGGTCGAGCCAGGACCGGTAGTCGTCGAAGTCCGCGCCGACCGCACCGACGAGGATCGGCCGGAGGCCAAACGCCGCGATGCCGAAGCAGATGTTGGCCGCAATGCCGCCGCGGCGAATCTCCAGGCGGTCGACGAGAAAGGACAACGAGACGTTGTGTAGCTGATCGGGCATCAACTGGTCGGCGAACCGCCCAGGGAAGGACATCAGGTGATCGGTCGCGATGGACCCCGTCACCGCGATGCGCATCTGCTCAGACATCAGTTCGGTCAACTCCCAGTCGTCGAACGGCACAGCGTCTCGCAGGGTGCAGCATCATCGCAGGCATGCCAAAGGCCCTGCCAACGGCAGGGCCTTTAGGTCACCAGAACTAGTGGAACGAGTCCCCGCAGGCGCACGAGCCGCCGGCGTTCGGGTTGTCGATCGTGAAGCCCTGCTTCTCGATGGTGTCGACGAAGTCGACCGACGCACCGGAGAGGTAGGGCTGGCTCATCTTGTCGACGACGACGTTCACGCCGCCGAAGTCTTGAACCTGGTCGCCGTCAACCGAGCGGTCGTCGAAGTAGAGCTGGTAACGCAAACCGGAGCAGCCACCGGGCTGCACCGCTACTCGCAGCGCGAGGTCGGTACGACCCTCTTGCTCAAGCAGCGCCTTCACCTTGGCGGCGGCATGATCGGTAATCACGATCCCAGTGACGCCAGTCTCAATGTCACTGACGCCAGTCCCGGTGTCAGTGACACCGGTCTCGGTGTCGGGTCGTGTGGTGGTGTCGCCTTGAGCGGTCATCGATGTGCTCCCTGGTGTTCGTCCTGGTCCCATCGTCTCACGAGCAACACCGGTTGGGGCGCCGGTCATCCCGAATGTGGGCCCTAAAGTCCGCCACCGGCCGAAGACCCCGAACCGCGCCACTCCGTGGCTACCCTGACGGCCAGGCCCCGAAGCCCGGCAGCGCCGAGCGCGATGGCCGCCTCCAGCGAGCCGGCGTAGCCCTCGATGGAGTAAGCGCCGGCGAATCCGGCGGCGGCCACCTGACGGCGTCCCAGCATCACTCGCCCGGCGATCGCGACGCACGGAACCCCTGCGTCGAGGCAGCCCGCTGCCACCCTGACCGGCAGCTTTCCTGCAAGGGACTGGCCGTCGAGCGATCCCTCCCCCGTCACAACCAGGTCTGACGCCGCAATCAGGCCGGCGACGTCCAACTCGCGCAGCACCAGGTCGGCGCCACTTTCGCGATGACCACCGAGCGCGAACAGCGCGAAACCGAGGCCGCCCGCTGCCCCGGCACCGGGGATCTGCGCCAGCTCTGGCCCGATGAGGTCGGCGAACCGGGCCAGCCGCTCCTCGAGCACCGGCATCATGTCCGGAGTCGCGCCCTTCTGCGCCGAGAAGACCGCCGTCGCGCCGAGCGGCCCGAGCAGCGGGTTGTCGACGTCGGTGGCTACCACGAGGTCGACAGCACGCAGCCGGTCGGCGTCGGCGCCGAGCTTTTCGATCATGCCCGAGCCCGCGTCGTTGGTGCTCGAGCCCCCGAGACCAACCACGATGCGGTCAGCTCCAGCGACGAGCGCCGCCTGCAGCAGCGACGCAACGCCCGCAGTCGTCGTCCGGCTTGGATCGCGTTCGAACGGTTGGAGCAAGTGCAGCCCACACGCCTGCGCCGACTCGACGTACACCGTGCGACGTCCGCCTGAATCGACGACGAGCACCGCCCCGCGAACGGGCCGGCCCAGCGGATCGTCGACCTCGACCTCGAGGAGCCGGCCGTGCAGCCCTGCGTGAAGCACGTCGACGAAGCCCGGCCCGCCATCCGACAAAGGCAAGGTCGTCACGATGTCGGCGGCGGCGGCGTCGCGCCAGCCGGCGGCGATCGCGTCGGCTGCCTCATTGGCTGACATCGAACCGCCGAATGAATCGGGCGCCACGAGCACCCGTTGTCGTGCAGCCGGTCCGTCGCTCACAAGCCCCGCACGTTCACAAGCCCGGCGCGCCCCAGACGGGGAACCAACGAGTGAGTTCCGGCTCGATCTTCATGTCGTTGGCGAGCGTGCCCTGGACCTCGATCTCCAGCGCGTTGTCGCGCCGCTGGTCGCCGCCCAGCGGCGCGAACGGATAGAACGTGCCGCGTTTGTAGAGGTACACCAGGGCCAACCGGCGCCCGTCGGCATGGGCGAACGAGATGAGTGAACACAGCAGTTGTGGTCCGAAGCCGGCATCTTGCAAACCGCTGTTGACGGCGTGCAGGTCGGTGACGAGGCCTGGCACGTCTGCGGGGTCGTGGCGCACCAGTAACCAGGTGTAGCCGAAGCTGTCCTTGCTGAGTTCGACCTTCGGAGCACTGCCTGCGGACGATGAGTCGAGCAGTTCCTGAACGTCGGCCTGCGTGCGCGCGAACGCAGCGCCCTCGGCGGCCTTGAAGCAAACAGACCCGAGGCCCGTGGGCGCGAAGTCGAGCCCCGCTTGAAGAGTCAATGCCGCCGACGGCAACGCGAACAGGTCATCGAGGTCGGCCTTGACGGGTTTCGTTCGGCCGAGCACGGTGTCGAAGAAACCCATTCCTACCTGCCCTGGCCGAGTTCGCGGGATATCTCGGCCAGCTGCTGGAGCCGCTTCTCGAGCGACGGGTGGGTCGAGAACAGCGACGAGAGCGTGAAGCCAGGAGCAAGCGCCGGGGTGAAGAAGAACGCGTTGAAGCTCTCGGCCGAGCGCAGGTCGCGAGTGGGAATCTGACCCATCGCGCCCGTTACCTTCTGCAACGCACTCGCCAGTGCCGACGGGCGTCCGGTCAGCAGCGCGCCCGACCTGTCGGCGGACAGTTCGCGGTATCGCGAGAGCGCCCTGATCAGGAAAAAGCTGATGGCGTAGACAATGGCCGATGCCAGCAGCACCACAAGTTCGACAAGTGCTGCGCTGTCTTGGTTGTTGTTGCGCCCGCGGTTGTTTCCGCCGCCACCGAACAGCGTTGCGTAGAAGGCGAAACGCGTGATCAGACCTGCGAGCACTCCGAGAAACGAGGCGATCGTCATCACGACGACGTCATGGTGTGCGACGTGCGACATCTCGTGAGCCAGCACACCCTCGAGCTCTTCGTTGTCGAGCCGCCGCATGATGCCTGTGGTCGCGCACACCACTGCGCGCTTCTGGCTACGACCGGTCGCGAAGGCATTGGGTATGTCGCTGTCGGCGATCGCGACCTTCGGCTTCGGTGTGTTCGACATCGCGCAGAGTCGGTCGATGATGGCGTGGAGTTCGGGCGCCTCTTCAGGCGTCACGATCTTGCCGTGCATCGCGTACAACGCGATCCGGTCGGAACCGAAGAACTGGAACAGGAAGAACCCACCCGCGATCACGACGATGAGAATCGGTGACAGGTGGATCGCGATGAGCACGCCGACGAAGACGACGTACAGCAGCCCGAGTAGGAACATGACAAACACCATGCGAGCCGACAGACCGCGGTCTGCGGCAAAACGAGTTCGGGCCATAAGACGGACGCCGATCAGCCAGGGATGAGTCCCTCATCGCCGAGCAGCGCACGCACCTCCTCCAGGGTTGAATCAGCGCCGGGCAAGACCAACTCGGATGGGCCGAGGTGGTCGTCGGGCACCGGTTCCCCGACTTCGCGAACAAGAGCAAGCAGTTCGGCGAGGGTGCGCGCAAACGCGCTCTCGTCCCCACTCTCGACCGCGGCAAGCAATTCGTTGTCGAGGCCGTTCAGCGCCTCGACCGTGTGATCAGCGATCTCGAACTGGCCCTCACCGAGAATGCGCAGGATCATGACGACTCCTCCGGCTGGGCAGCTGGCTGCTCGGCAGGCGCTGCGGCTGCCGGCGCAGCTGGTGTCGCCGTTGCGGCCACGCCCTCGATAGCCGGGGTTGCCGGTGCGCCTGCAAGTTGCCCCTTCATGGCGGCCAATTGCGACTCGACGTCGTTGGTGCTCGACATGCGGTCGAGCTCGAGCTGGATGTCGTCGGTGCTCGTCCCGGTCGGGTCATTGAGGGCGCCCGAGGCAAGCAGCTCATCGATCGCA
>DATCDK010000214.1:0-22663 GCA_036510735.1 Acidothermaceae bacterium
AAGGTCGACACCGGGCGGGACGACGGACACTGCGGCTGGATCCGCCTCGTACAGGTCGATCAGCTGCCGGGACTCAGCTGCGGTATTCGCGATCAGTCGGTCGGCCGCCTCGACGACCTGCGCCTCTCCGATGGCCCGGGCCGACGGCTCAGGAGCATCGCCTTCGGCAAGCGCCGCGTTCTTGACCCGCGCGAGTGTGTGCATGCTGTGAACGAGCGGAACCCCCCACCGCTCCTTCGCGAGCCAGCCCACCTGGCCCGACAGCCAGTAGTGAGAGTGGATCAGGTCATACCAACCGGGTTCCCTCGCTGCCTCAGCCCGCAGGACTGCGGCCGTGAAGGCACAGAGCTGAGAGGGCAGATCCGATTTCGGCAGCGGCTCGAGCGGGCCGGCAACCACGTTGCGGACGATGAAGCCTGGCTCGATGTACTCGATTGGGGGCACGTCGCCCGACCTGGCGCGGGTGAATACCTCGACCTCAACGCCTTGAGCGGCGAGCCTGCGGGACAGTTCCATGATGTAGACGTTCATCCCACCGGCGTCGCCAACACCGGGCTGTTCGACCGGCGACGTGTGGAGGCTCAGCATCGCCAGGCGCTTGAGCGGAGGGCGGGCACCTGACAACAGGGTCACCGGCGGTCGCGTCGCGGTGCCTCGAGGTGCGCTTACTCGGGGGGACGCGAGTCGGGGTGAGCGCCGACGCAGTTTCGCGACGGTCTGGAGATCGTCCGACAAGCTTCCTCCTCGCGCTCGCTCGGTCATCACAACTTACGCCGCTCGAGGTGGCGCCGTTCGATGGCAGCTGCCACCTCGATGCGCAACGTCCGCGCCTTACCTGCCATTCCCGCTCAATCTGAGGAGAATGGCCACCCCTGCCCTGGCTACCCACCTCTGAGCCCGGCACTGCCAAGATTCCCTCATGAGCACAGGCCCAACCACTGAGCCCCCAACCAGCGAGCACCCAACCACCGAGCACCCACCCACCGAGCAATCGTCTCGGCCGGTCGCGGTGGTCACCGGTGCCAGCAGCGGGATCGGAGCGGCCACCGCGCGCCGACTCGCGCGAGAAGGCTTCGACGTCGTGTGCGCGGCCCGCAGAGCCGATCGGATTGCTGACGTCGCCGCCGAGATCGGCGGTCGCGCAGTCGTCCTCGATGTCACGGACGCTGCATCGGTGACCGCGCTCGCAGCTGCGGTGGCCTCGTGCTCGCTGCTCGTCAACGTGGCTGGCGGCGCGATCGGAGCCGAGCCCATCTCGGCGGCCAACCCAGACGACTGGCAGGCCATGTACGACACCAACGTGCTCGGCGTCCTGCGGGTCACCCAGGCATTGCTGCCGGCGCTCATCGCATCCGGAGCCGGTCACGTGATTGTCGTCGGCTCGACCGCAGGCCGGATTGTCTACGAGGGCGGCGGCGGCTACACGGCCGCGAAACACGGCACGGCTGCGCTGACCGAAACCCTGCGCCTCGAACTGAACGGTCAGCCGGTGCGGGTGACCGAGGTTGCCCCCGGCATGGTGCGCACGGAAGAGTTCAGCCTGAACAGAAACAGAGGGGACGCCGAGAAGGCCGCGGCGGTGTACAGGGGTGTCGCCGAACCACTTACGGCAGAAGACATTGCGGACTGCATCAGCTGGTGCGCGACGCGGCCGCCCCATGTCAACGTCGACCTACTCGTCGTCAAGCCGCTTGCCCAAGCCGCTCAATACAAGGTGTACAGAACCTCATGACACAACCCCCCGCCGATCACGTGCACACCGTCAACAACGGCAAGCGCGACCTCACGCTTGATCAGCTCGCCGCCACCCAACCGGGGTTGGATCGCCTGATGGCTGAGCTCGGCCCACGCATGCATCGGCTGTATTTCGCAGGCAGAGTTGGGAATTGGCGACTCGCCGAGTATTTCTTCCGTTCGGTGGTGAAGCAGCTCAGCCTGTGTGCATTCTCACGACCGAAGTACGAGGAAGCCATCAACACCTACATCACCACCGACTGCGAGCCAGTACGGATCGCCATCAAAGCTGCGGACGGCGATGCCTTCGAGGCCGCGTACAACGCGATGGTGGGACGAGCCAACGCCTACCACGACGAGTTCGCGAAGCCCTATCTGCATTGGGTGTGCCCTACGACGCCACCGGAAGACCTTGACTTTGCTGCTGGTCTGACCTGACCTCGCTCGATCCGTAGCGGATCGCCAGCGCGATCACTCCCACGCAAAACACCAAGACCCACCACGAGCCCACGACACCGCTGGTGATGGCGAAGCTGCAGGTGGCGAACACCATCCATGCCCCGGTCACGAGGCTGCTGCCAAGTGTGGTCAATCGACCACTTGCCCACTGCCCAAGCAACAGGCAGACCAGCACCGGCGGGTAGTAGTACGCGATGTTGCGTGGATCCACGAGTAGCCGAGCCGCGATGGCCGCCGCCGGCACCAGCCAGACCGCACAATTTCGCCCTCGCGTTCGAAACAAGACCACGAGTCCGACGCTCGTCGCGAGAGCTGCTTGGAATAGCCGCAGCTGCCAAGTAAAACCCGTGCCGTCGTGAAACAGCAGGTTCAACGGAGCGTCGTGCTCGATCTGCCACGAGCCGTGGAACATCTCGAATCGACCGAAGACAATGAACGGTCCGTAACAAACCGCGACTGTCGCAGCTGCCATCAAGCCCGCATACACACTGGCGCGCCTCGAGGCACGAATAAGCAGTACGGCGACGGCGACGAGCGCCCAGAGCTTGACGCCTGCCGCGAGGCCGAAGATCACGCCGGCTTGGCCATGACGGCCGGTCGCAGCACGGCCCGCCGCAATCAATACCAGCAGGGTCACCAGCAGGTCATCTGGGTGTGCGTACATTGCCACGACCCAAAGGCCACCCGTCAGTGCGAAGACGATGCACGCACTGAACTCGCGCGCCGCCGTCGTCCGGCCGTCTAGCAGGTATGCAGCGAAGACGGCGCGGCACGCAACCACCATGAGCAACGCACATGCCAATGCAGTGACGAGCCCGCCACCGGTCCAATACGGCAGACCGAAAGCATCGCCGAGGCGCAGGCCGATGCCCTCGAGCAAGACGAAGATTGGCCCACTCTGCAGGGTCGAGCTCGCGAAGGTGTCGGCCCAATGGGACGAGAGCAGGGTGTGGCCCGCACCGGCGAAGAGGAACGCGTCCCCGCCCGGACCGTTCAGGTCTTGGCCCACATACGCGATCGCGAGGTACACGGCGATGACGATCGGGACCCGAAGGCGAAAGAGCCGCGGGAACCGCTGCGCGGCAAGTGCGTAGCGGCCGAACAGTCGCTCTTCTTCACGGCGCAGCCAGTCCGCAGACGTAACCGCGGCCTCGCTCAGGACAGAGGACATCCCCCATCCGTCGACCAAATCGCGCCACGCCTAAAGCCGATCGACCGCCGGTTCGGCGCCGCGTGACCGAGCTAACGTCCGCGAACCCGCCTCAACGCCGGCCGCACGTCGACGAAGTACACTATGGTGGCAATGATCGCTGCCAGCCCGAGCGGTCCGAACCATCCGCTCAACAAAACGACGATCACCGCCACGGCAAGGATCGCCAGCCAGGCCTGCTTGGTTAGTTTCCCGGCCGCGACATACGCGGCCGCCGGGGCGAGTGCAGCGTCGATCAGCGCATAGACCTGCACGACCAGCGCGGCAAGAAGAACAACGGTGGTCAACGACGCGGAGAGGTGCAACACACCATCCACGGTACTGCCTTCAGGAGCGGCGCGCGGCGCCCGTGATGCCGTCGAGCTCGACCAGATCGACGGACGCGGGCTCCCACGCGGCCGCGCGCGCATTCGCCAGCACCTGCTCAGGTTTCGTGGCGCCGACGATGACGGTACTAACGCCGGGCTGCGCCGTGAGCCCACCGATCGCGACCTCAAGCATGCTGAGACCGCGCGCATTGGCAAACTTCTGCAAGGCGTCGATCACGTCCCAGTTGGCGCGCTCGAGGAGTTCGGCGTCCCCAGCCAGACGGGTGCCTTCAGGGGCAGCCTGCCCACGCGTGTACTTGCCGGTGAGCAAGCCACGTGCCAGCGGATAGAACGGAATGAAGCCGACGCCGGCGTGCTCTGCGGCCGGGAGGAGTTCGTTCTCGGCGCCGCGTTCCAGCAGGCTGTACTGGTTCTGCGTGCTGACGAAACGTGCGCCGCTGTTTGCACGTGCAGCCCAGTCAGCGTCGACGACCTGCCAGCCATCAAACTGCGATGAACCGATGTAGCGAACCTTGCCTTCGCGCACGAGTTCGTCAAGCGCAGCAAGGGTTTCTTCTATGGGCGTCAGGCTGTCTGGCCGGTGTAGCTGGTACAGGTCGATGTAGTCAGTACGCAGCCGCCGCAGTGATCCTTCGATCGACGCCCGGACATAGCGACGCGACCCGCGAGCCTCGTGCGCTGGCAACGTCATCCCGCCCGTGGGCAAGCCGAACTTGGTGGCAAGGACGACGCGGTCACGACGGCCCTCGAGCGCCTGGCCAAGAAGGTCCTCGCACGCCCCAGGCGTACTGCCGTAGACGTCGGCAGCGTCGAAGAACGTGATGCCAGCGTCAAAGGTTGCGTCAACGACCGCTCGAGTGCCCGCGAGGTCGAGGCGGCGCCCGATCTGATTGCAACCAAGGCCGACTGTAGACACGGTCAAGCCGGAGTCACCAAGTTGGCGGTACGTCATGTCACCCATACGACCACCCTACGAAACGCACGTTCGCGGTCACGTGAGCGGTCCGGTCGCACCCGCGGAGCGACTTCGCATCCCTGGTGGTCGTACAAACCGCGGGTTTGCTGGTGCATCACGACCACTCGGGATGCGAAGCGTGGATCTCGGACCTCAGGCGGACGTCGTTTTCTTGCCGCCGACCTTGGCTGCGGCCTTTTTCGTCGGAACCTTCTTGGTCGCTACCTTTTTCGCCGCGGCCTTCGTGGACGCCTTTTTTGCTGGCTTCTTTGCGCTTTTCGCAGCAGCGTGCGAGGTCTTCTTCGGGGCCAGGCGCCGAACAGGCTCGGGCATGAACGGCTCGTGGACGAACGGCTCGTCCTCTTCGGCGACCACCTCGTCGCCGCGCATCTTCGTCATGACGTCCTGACCGCGTCGGGTGAGTTCGTCGTACAGCTCGCCAACCTTCAGATTCGCGCGGAACGCAGAACCGATCAACACACCTGCGGCCCGCATGGGGAAGTCGCGGTTCTCTTCCTGCCATGTTGTGACCGCGTCTGGCAACTCGCGCAGCTTCTCCGACACCAGGTCGCCGACGCCGACGAGCAGTTGCAACGGGCGATCGCCGACCGCCTTCTGAACGCTGTTCAACAAATCGTCTGTGCGGCTCATCGCGATCTCCTCGGCGACGTCGAACGGGACATCGTGGTGCGCAATGGGGTGACTCGAGCCGATGGGGCGCTGACGGCTTTCGCCGAGCCGGGGTGACCGGACGTGTTGTGTCTAGGCGCAGTGTGTTCGTGACCCGATGCGGACCCGGCGGCCGAAGACGCGTGCCCGGCGGCGTCATCGAGCTCAATGGCGGACGCAGTTGCACTCGACGCCTGCGCACGATTGGCGGCGGCCTCGTCGGCGTCGCGCCTCATGTTCTCCTTGCGGAACGAGTCGTACACCTCGACCATCACCTGCTTTTGGCGCTCGGTAATAGTCGGGTCGGCGATGATCGCGTCAATAACGACGCCGCCGACGACCCGTTCGTCAAGAATGCCCGCCTGGACGTACAGCGCCTCAGCGGAGATCCGCAGGCCCTTCGCGATCTGCTGCATGATCTCGGCGCTCGGCCGCCGCAGCCCGCGCTCGATCTGGCTCAGGTAGGGGTTGGAGACGCCCGCCAGCTTCGCCAGCTGCCGGACCGAAATCTGTGCCGTGCGCCGCTGCTCACGGATGAACTCACCGAGATCGAAGTTCTGTGCCATGCGCCCAGTTTCGCTCGGCACGCTAGCTATTGCAAGCGCCCCGCTAGCACGCCGGCTCCGAACATGGGTGTCGGCCGTTAGCCTGGGAGCAGCTCCTCGCTCCTCGGCAGCCGCCCAGCGGAACCCCGCGCCACCGTCGAAACGGGTCCAACCTTGTCGCATCACCACCAGCGCCGGGCAGTCGCGACTGCGGCCAGCGCCGCGTGTGTCGCACTCGCTCTCCTCAGCGCGTGCACCTCGAAGAGCGTCAGTAGCGGTCCGGCGCCCACGGTCTCGGCAGCAATCGGGTCATCAGCACCGGCCGCACCGTCCGCCGCTGCCTCGTCGACCACTGCGGCTGCGTCAAGCCCGGCGAGCGGCGCAGCGAGTGCTGGCAGCCCGATCGCCAGCTCGAGCAACGACGGCCGCAGCGATCCGGGTGCCTTCGCGAGCAACCTCAACTGGACCGACATCACCAAGCAGCTCAGCGGAGCGGTGGGCGACAACAAACACACGTTCTCGTACGCCAAGGCGACGATGCAGGTGCCGCTCAACTGGGCTGACGTCACGAGCAAGAAGATCAGCATCACCGTGCTGCGGATTCGCTCGGCGAGCCAGCAGAACCGCATCGGCTCACTCGTCATCAACCCTGGCGGCCCAGGCGGCTCCGGCGTCGAAGCGGCGTTGTCACTCGCAGTAGACGAACTGCCGCAAGCGATTCTCGACAGGTTCGACATCGTCGGCTTCGACCCGCGCGGGATCGGCCTCAGTGATCCGATCCAGTGCATCACCGACAAGCAGAAGGATGCCGAGCTCAATCTCCCTGCTGACCCGAAGACAACCGCACAGTGGCAGGAGGAAATCGCCGATGCGACCAAGGTTGCGCAGGAGTGCTACACCGAATACGGCTCGGACCTGACCTACTACTCGACAGCCGAAACGGCGCGCGACATGGAAGCGCTGCGGGCGAAACTCGGCGATCCCAAATTGACGTACCTCGGTTACTCCTACGGCACGCTGATCGGAGCCGAGTACGCATCGGCGTATCCGGACAAGGTCCGCGCACTTGTGCTCGACGGCGCGGTCGACCCGACGATCTCCTCGACCGACCAGGACAAGACGCAAGCGGCCGGCTTCCAGCTGGCGTTCAGCCACTTTGCGGCGAGCTGCACCGCGAAGGGCTCAAGCTGCAAGCTCGGATCCGATCCTCAGCAGTACGTGCTCAACCTGATGACCAAGGCCGCGGCGCATCCGATTCCGAGCGGCGACTCCGCCGACAAACGCACAGCCGACGACGGCGCCGTCCTGCTCGGTGTGATCTCAGCGCTCTACGACGAGACCCAATGGCCGGACTTAATCACCGCGCTTGCCGACGCGAACAAGGGTGACGCGTCGGGCGTCTTGTCGCTCGACGACCAGTACAACGAGCGCAACACGGATGGCACCTACACGAACCTCGAAGATGCGAACGCCACGATTGGCTGCGCCGACGCAACGCAACGGCCGACGGTCGCGCAAGCGCAGGCGCTGCAACCCGTGTGGCGGGCCACCAATCCACTCTTCGGCGGCTCTGCGGCGTCCAGCCTCGGCTTTTGCAGTTTGTGGAAGGCACCGGCCGACCAGCCGATCACCGTCGCGAACAAAGGCGCGGCCCCGATCCTGGTCATCGGCACGACCGGCGACCCCGCGACACCGATCTCGGGTGCTCAACACCTCGCCGCGCTGCTTGGATCGGGCCGGCTGCTGGTCTGGCAGGGCGACGGGCACACCGCCTACCCCAAAACGACGTGCGTCACGAACGACGTGAACAGCTACCTGATCAACCTGACACTGCCACCGACCGGAGCCACCTGCCCCGCGAGCTGACGGTCAGTTCTCGCTCGGCAGCAGCGCCGACACGTCGGCCTCACCGTCGCGGTAACGCCGGGTGATCTCGTGCGCGGCGGCGTCCATGACGATCTGGACGGCGTGGCGTTGCTCTGAGATTTGCCGTTCCTGGTCACCGAACCGCTCGAGCGTCTCCTCGAGTTGCTCGGCCGTGCGGCCGGCGAGGGCCGACAGGTCCGAGTCGCCGACGAGCCGCTCGACCAACCTGCGGTGCTCGTCGACCCGCGACGGCTCGATGACCGTGTGCCGGCCGAGGCCTCTGGCCGGCGAGCGCTCGTCGGCCAGGATGCGCGGCAACTGGTCGATGATGCTGCTGCCATCGCCGGCGTCGCCGCGGCGCCGGGCAAGCTCGGCGTTGATGATGTCGACCCGGCCCTGGAGCATCCGGCGCAGGTACGACAGATCTGCTTCCTCCTGCTCGGCCTGGTCGCGTAGTTCGCGAACCTCAGACAGCGGCAGGCTTGCCAATCCATCGAGGTAGCCCTCGGACAGCACCCGATCAATGCGGCGGTGACCGCTCGGTGCGTCACTGCGGTCGTCGGACACCTGGTGCCTCCGTGGCTCGTCGTACGCGCTACTTCTGCCAAGCATGCACCTCGTCGATTAACCCGTTCGGTTAGCCCGTTGGGTTAGCCCGATTGGAGTAATGCCGCGAGGCATTTGGAGTGACGCCGCCCATGGTGCCATGCCAAGGGACGAGCTGGCACGAATCCGTACGCTCGGAGACGCCAAATACGCCTGGATGTTCGACCGGATGGCTCAATGCCCCCGCCCCAGTTGCCGATGGCAACGATGCAGGGTTCATCGGCACCCTTGCGTCCATTTGCGTCAGCGCAACAGCCGTTCCAAGGTGGGAGGTCGCCCGTGCTCAAAGGCGAACTGACGACCACCCCCATCGAAGTTGCCCTCAGTAGCCTCGCGGACGAGCAGGCCACTGGCTGTCTCCATGTCGTCGACGACGTCGGCAGCGAGGCTCTTATCTACCTCAAGGCTGGGCTGGTCTACGCGGTTTCGGTACCGGGCCAGCGTCCGCAGCTCGGCGCTCGGCTGATCTCGAGCAATGCCCTCGTCCCAGAGAACCTGGCCGAGGCACTCGAGGCGCAGCGCACTGAACTTCAGGGCTGGCGCTTGGGTGAACTGCTCGTGCACCTCGGCTTCGTCGAACAAGACGTGGTCGAGGCGTTCGTGCAGGAGCAGGTCCGCGACGGGTTGACGGACCTACTTGCCTGGACGTCGGGCCGCTGGCGTTTCCGGAAGGGCGAAAAGACCCGCGAGGACGTCGCACCGCCCACCCCCTTGAACCAGTTGCTCGACCAGGTCCGCATCCGGAAGTCGACCTGGGACGAAATCGTCGATGCAGTCCATGGCCCGAACGCTGTGCCGATGCTCGCTGCCCACGGCGGCGAGGCCCACATCACGCTCGACTCCGACACGTGGTCGCTGCTGTGCAAGATCGACGGCGAGCGCAGCATCGCCGACCTCGCGCGCGAGTGCGGGTTCACCATGTTCGAGGCCGGCACCGTCGTGCGCGTTCTCGTCGAGGCCGGTCTGGTCGACGTCGAGGAAGACATTGGGCCGGACGGCGCGCCAGTGTACGAAGACGACGATGAGCCAGCCGACGTCCAGCCTTCGGACGACGACCAGGCCTCGGACGACGACCAGGTGGCGGTCGAGCAGACCGACGGGCCGATGCGTGACAACTTCTCTAGGACGGCAGCTCTCGCGGCAGCCTTCGCGTTGAGCGGGCGCGAACCTGTCGCAACTGAGTCTTCGGAACCGCTGCCAGCCGTCGCCGACGAGCAGCACGAGTGGACTGGCCCGGAGTCCCGAGAGGCGACGGGCATGTCGTCGTTGGCCGAGGTGTCCGAGGCCCTCACGAAAGCACTCGGGCCGCGCACCGATTCCGGGCCCTCGTTCGTTGACCCGTTCCACGTACCGGATGAGATCCGGCTACGTGCGGCACCGAAGGCAGTCGCCACTTCCGCCGTCCCGAGCGAGGACCAGCTCCGCAGGGATCGGATCAGAAAGGCTGCGGCTGCCGAGCTCGCAACCGCGCACGCAGAGGCTGAGGCCCAGCACAACGCCACCAAGCGCACCAGCAAGGCTGGTCACATCGCTCAGGTCGTCGACCTGGAAGCGCGTCGCGAGGCCGCCCGGGCCGAGAACGAGCGGCGCGAAAGTGAGCACGCTGAGGCGACTGTCCGCCTCGAAGCAGAGCGCCTCGAAGCAGAGCGGGTGGCAGCGGAAGAAGCCGCCCGCCTCGAGGCCGAGCGCGTCGCTGCTGAAGAAGCCGCACGACTTGAAGCCGAGCGCGTCGCCGCCGGAGAGGCTGCCCGCAGCGAAGCCGAACAGGTTGAAGCGGAGCGCGTTGCCGCCGAAGAAACTGCCCGTCTCGAAGCCGAGCGGATTGAGGCAGAACGCCTCGAGGCAGAACGCCGGCTCGAGGTGCAACGCCTTGCCGCCGAAGAGGCCGCGCATGCCGCCGCCGAGGAAGCCGCACGAGTTGAGGCCGAACGCCTCGAAGCAGAACGAGTCGCCGCCGAAGAAGCAGCCCGCATCGCTGCCGAAGAAGCAGCGCGCATCGAAGCCGAACGTCTTGAAGCCGAACGAATCGCGGCAGAGGAGGCCGCGCGTCTCGCCGCGGAGGAAGCCACTCGGATGGCCGCAGAAGAAGCCGCGCGCATCGAAGCCGAACGCCTTGAAGCGGAGCGCGTCGCCGCCGAAGAGGCTGCACGCATCGCTGCGGAAGAAGCAGCCCGCATCGAAGCAGAACGTCTCGAAGCGGAGCGGCTCGCCGCTGAAGAAGCTGCCCGCCTAGCGGCGGAAGAAGCGGCTCGCGTAGAAGCAGAACGCGTCGCTGCGGAGGAGGCTGCGCGTCTCGAGGCCGAACGCATCGAAGCCGAGCGCCTGGAAGCCGAGCGGCTCGAAGCCGAACGGGTCGAAGCCGAACGCCTGGAAGCTGAGCGCATTGAGGCCGAACGCCTGGACGCTGAGCGCATCGAAGCCGAACGGCTGGACGCAGAGCGGATCGAAGCCGAACGCATCGAAGCCGAGCGCATCGAAGCCGAGCGGCTCGAAGCGGAGCGCCTGGAAACGGAGCGGCTCGCTGCTGAAGAAGCTGCCCGGGTCGAAGCAGAGCGCCTGGAAGCCGCACGCCTGGAAGCAGAGCGGCTCGAGGCAGAACACCTCGAAGCGGAGCGGCTTGAGGCACAACGGCTCGAAGCTGAGCGCATTGAAGCCGAGCGGCTCGAAGCCGAACGCGTCGAAGCCGAACGCCTAGAGGCCGAACGCTTAGAGGCCGAGCGGCTCGAAGCTGAGCGGCTCGAAGCTGAGCGGCTCGAAGCAGAGCGGCTCGAAGCTGAGCGCCTGGAAGCAGAGCGGCTCGAAGCTGAGCGCCTCGCTGCAGAAGAAGCTGCACGGCTCGAAGCCGAGCGGCTCGAGGCCGAACGCCTTGCTGCCGAGGAAGCCGCACGTCTCGAAGCAGAACGCCTGGAGGCAGAGCGGATCGAAGCCGAGCGCCTGGCTGCCGAGGAAGTCGCACGCCTCGAAGCTGAGCAGTTTGCTCTGCAGGAGGCTGCGCGTTACGAAGCCGAGCAGCTCGCAGCCCACGAAGCCGAGCAGCTCGCAGCCCAAGAAGCCGAGCAGCTCGCAGCCCAAGAAGCCGAACTGCGTGCTGCCCAGGAGGCACAGCTACTCGCTGCGCAGGAAGCCGAGCAGCTCGCTGCCCAAGAGGCAGAGCGCCTTGCTACCGAGGAAGCCAGTCGGGTTGAGGCCGAACGAATCAACGTCGAATACTTCGGCACGCCCGAACCGCCAGCCGTCGACGAGGAGCAGCTGCGCGCGGAGTACGAAGCGCGCCAGCAGTTCTCAGCTGCGCAACTTGCAGCCGACGAAGCAGCCGACGCTGCGGAGCAGCAGGAAAGGGAAGCCGTCGAGGCCGAAGCAACTCGCATCGCTGCGGTCAACCAGATGATGGCGCAGGCATCCGCACCGTCACACGACCCGGCACAGCTCGCATCGGCGAACGCCATGCTGTCCGACTTCAGCCGTACCGGATCTGAGACGTTGCCACAGGATGGCGAAGAGGCATCTGCTGAAGCACCCGAGCCCGATTACGAGTCGGCGTTCCAGCCGTTCGCACAGCGCGACCTCGCCGATACCGCGTCGCTGCTGCGTGAGTTGTCCAGCCTCGGCTTCGAGGACGAGCCCGCACCTAGCGCTCCACGACCGAGCGCTGGTCAGGGTCCGAGCACACCGACTCCGCCGCGGCCGACCGCCGCCAGCGCTGCACAGCAGAAGAAGAAGCGCGGTCTGTTCGGCCGCTGATCGGCGCCCGCGTGGCTACCCGACCTGGGTTCGGCAAGCGTTGGCGCTCAACGGTCGTTCTTGCGACCGCAGAGGACCAGCGGTCGGCGTGGCACGATTCGACGATGCGTGCGGTCGTGCAACGAGTGAGCAAAGCGTGTGTTGTTGTCGATGGCGAGACCGTTGGCGCGCTTGCGGGGCCAGGCCTCGTCGTCCTCGTCGGGGTTACACATTCCGACACCGCAGGCGACGCACGGCTCATGGCGTCGAAGCTGTATCACTTGCGGATTCTCGAGGGCGAGAAATCGTGCGCGGACGTCGATGCGCCGCTGCTCGTGATCAGCCAATTCACTCTGTACGCCGACACAGGAAAGGGTCGCCGCCCGTCGTGGAACGCGGCCGCGCCAGCGCCCCTCGCCGAGCCAATCGTTGACGCAGTCGTCGAAGAATTACGCGCCCTGGGTGCCGAGGTCGCCACGGGTAGGTTCGGCGCAAATATGCAGGTGGAGCTGGTAAATGATGGTCCGATGACCTTGGTGATCGACGTCAACGGAACGAGCGACTAGCGAACTCCGAGCGTCCGGAATGCCGCTCTGGCAACCTGACCGGGACGCGGTCCGGAATCGCGCTCGACGATGGCATCCATCGTTGCGGGCACGTCGACGTCGCTGGTGCGGACCAACACGGCGGCATCGTCGGCCGTCGCGTACTTGACCACGGCCAAGGCGACCGGCCCGAGCTCGTAGTGGTACGCAGCGCTTGTCACCCGACCGATCACGTCGGCGTCATCGCCGGCCTGCACAACCTCGCTGCCTCGCACCGGTAGAACTTCGCGCGCGCTGCCGTCGAGGTGAAGCCGAACGAGACGGCGCGGCGGCCGACCGAGATTCGCAACACGCGCCACCGTCTCCTGGCCGCGGTAACAACCCTTGTCGAGCTGCACCGCCGTCCCGATCCAACCCAGCTCGTGCGGGATCGTGCGGTGGTCGGTCTCGAGTCCGAACCGCGGGCGTCCGGCTGCAACTCGCAGAGCCTCGAGAGCGAGGACGCCGGCCGGCGGGCCAGTGCGATCAGCCGAGGTCGCGAACGCCAAAAGGTCAGTACGCGCAACGATTACTTGCCGCCCCGCGACGTCGTCGCGCTGCGGATCGACCCGTGTGAGCAGGGTCGTGTGCGCCTCGAGGATCGGCTCCCATACAACGGCCCAATCGGCCGTCACGTCTTCGACCTCGACGCGCAGCATGAATCGCATCGATGTAAGGAAATCGACGAGCGATTGGGCGTCACCCGGTTCCACGTGAATCCAGACCGCTTGGCCATCGTCGACAAGCTGAAGGTGATGCTCGACATGACCCTGTGGGCTCAGAATCAGCGCTTGTGCGCCGACGCCGGGGGCGAGCCGCTCAAGGCCTTGCGTCGTCAGGTTGTGTAACCAAGACAGCCGGTCCGTGCCGGTGATTCGGACGACACTGCGATGCGACAGGTCGACGAACCCGGCACCGTTCGCCAGCTGTCGCTGTTCGCGGAGCGGATCGCCGTAATGCGCGGCCACTCCAGCATCGAGAGCCGCATCAATGGCACCTGCGGGCGCATCTGTGGCGACCGCCCCTGGCAGATCTAGCAGGGGGCTGCGGTACGCCTCGGTCTGCACACTTTCACCCACGGCGCCCATAAGGACGAGTGTAGGTGTCAGCCTTCGTGCGCGAGCAGGTCAGCGCTGTCGGGGCCAGCTGGGTCGGCGAGGTCCCAGAGCAACGAGATCGGCAGGTGGTCCGCCAACAGCTGCATCGGGACGTCTTCCATGTGTTCTGTTTGTGTACTCACGATATTAGGGATCGGCAGCCGAATGGCCGCACTGACCCGCCGATAGGGTGATAGATCGCGCGCATCTGCCGCATTGGGCTATTTGGCCTAAACGGCCGCTATGCCAACGTATCGGGCACCCCACCAGCGTGCGGGACGCGTCCGGCAGGCGGGCGAGCCAGCGAATGTGATTGCCGACCGCCCGCCCCTTGATTACCGTGGAAGTACACGAGAGAGGAGGTGGTCCGAAGAATGTGTAGTAGACGGACGCGTGAGGTGGCTGTCAGCTAGCCGCCGTCCTTTCGGACGTGCCTCTAAGCGATCGAGGTCCGCGTCGCCTGGATGGCGATGGCGAAACCACGACAGCTCATCCGACCCCCGGACCGCCGGACATCGTCCAGCCGGCCCGTGTCGCACGAACCTGTGCGGCATGGCGAAGTCCGGGGGTCGAACCATGTCCCGACTCGAACCATGTCCAGGGTCGAACCCTGTCCGGAGAGGTCTAGAGATCCAGATCCGGGGAAGGATGTGCCCCATGGCCGATACCGCTGCACTCGAAGACGTTCTGCACACGACCGGCGCGATCGTCGCGGGGGTCAAGCCTGATCAATACGGCTTGCCGACCCCGTGCCCCGACTACGACGTCGGAACGCTGGTCAACCACATCGTTGGCTGGGTCACAGTTTTTGCCGACGGCGCCAGCCAAGAATCGCCGAAGAGCGATCCTGCGACCTATCAGGTCGGCCCGGAGCCAGCCGCCGAATATGACGCGTCCGCGCAGCGACTCGTCGCCGCATTCCGCGATGGTGCCGCCGACCGCGAGATCGACTTGGGTAACGGGCCGTCACCGGGCTCGATGATCTTGGGCATGATCCTGATGGAGGACATCGGGCATGGCTGGGACCTCGCCATGGCGACCGACCAACCAGCGCCGTACTCGGAGCGATCGATCAAGGCTGCGAAAGCCGCGGCCAAAGCGAACTTGAAGCCCGAGTACCGCGGCCCGGACAAGTCGTTCGGCGACATCGTCGAGGTTGCTGACGACGCGCCGCCGCTCGACGAACTGATCGGGTTGCTAGGCCGCGATCCGGCGCAGGCCAGCCAGTAAACCGCGATCCCCGCGGCTGGCTCAGACCTTCTTCAGCCGCGCCGACAGATGCGGGCCAAGCGGCTGCCCGACTGCAGCCATGTCGAACGCGTAGAGCAGGTCGCCGTCGACCGTCCCGTACAGGCGATGGCCGGCGGTGACTTCCTTCGCGGATGCCGTCCGGACGACGACATCAGTACTCAACTCGATGCGGCCGAACGCGAGATTCCCGATGTAGACCTCAGCGATTCCGCTCGCGTGCGCCAAGACGACCTCCAGTTCGCCGGCAGCATCGACCCGCCAGAAGCCCGACTCCCCAGCGCCGGCGCGCAACACGTTGCCCGCGTCGTCGAGCACCCAGCTACGGCTCACGTACGTGAGCACCGGCTTGCCGGCGTGGCCGAAGACGACTTCCTGGCCGTAGCGAAACGACTCGATGGTCGGGTAGCCGCCGACTCCCACGCCTCGCCAGGTGCCCAGCAGGAACGCGAACGGCTCGAGCGATGGGTGCAGTGGCTGCAAGGGCGGCACTGCGGCGACCGGTTTGAACGGCGTTTCGAACGCCGCAGCGAGATCGTCGAGCGGCCCGTCCGTCACCCTTGCGTGCCTTTGCTTGCACGAACGAGGCGATGGACGCCGAGGGCAGCCGCCATCACGATCGCGACCGCGGCCACGACGGGCGGCACCACGGTAATCAGCTCGGTCATTGGGCGACCCTAAACGACTTCGCATCCCTGGTGGCGGTAGAAACGGCCGGTTTTGCCGACCATCACAACCACCAGGGATGCGAAGTGTGGTGATTAGGTCCTCAACCTCAGACTGCTACTTCGACCTGCGCGATCTCGCCGACTTCGGCGTTCACGACCTGGTCGGCGGTACCGCCGGGCACCAAAGCGCGCAACGTCCATGTGCCAGGCGCCGCGAAGAAGCGGAACTCACCAGTCGCGGACGTCGGTACCTCCGCGGTGAACTCGCCGGTGCCGTCGAGAAGTCGCACGTAGCCGACGACAGGCACGCCGTCACGTCGCACGACGCCCTGGATCACTGCTTCCTTGCCAGCGTCGACCCCGACCGGCAATCCACCTGCGACGGCCCCGCACATCAGCCATCAGCGCCAAGTGAAATCGGCACGCCGACCAGCGAGCCGTACTCGGTCCAGGAGCCGTCGTAGTTCTTCACGTTCGGCTGGTCGAGGATCTCGTGCAGCACGAACCAGGTGTGCGCCGAACGCTCGCCGATGCGGCAGTACGCGATGGTGTCCTTGCCGAAATCGACGCCTGCGTCGCCGTAGAGCGTGCGCAACTCGTCGTCCGATCTGAACGTGCCATCGTCGTTGGCAGCCTTGCTCCACGGGATGTTCTTCGCCGTCGGAATGTGGCCGCCACGCTGCGACTGCTCCTGCGGCAGGTGCGCAGGTGCGAGCAGCTTGCCCGAGAACTCATCAGGCGACCGGACGTCGACCAGGTTGAGCTTGCCGATCGCCGCAATCGCATCGTCGCGGAAGGCCCGGATGGACGTGTCGACGTCCTTGGCCTTGTACGACGTCGCGGGGCGGGAAACGGCTTCGTCGGTGAGCTCGCGACTGTCGAGCTCCCACTTCTTGCGGCCGCCGTCGAGCAACTTGATGTTCTCGTGGCCGTAGAGCTTGAAGTACCAGTACGCGTAAGAGGCGAACCAGTTGTTGTTGCCGCCGTAGAGGATCACGGTGTCGTCGTTGCCGATACCGCGCGAGGACAGCAGCTTCTCGAAGCCCGCCTTGTCGATGAAGTCACGGCGAACCGGGTCTTGCAGGTCGGCCTTCCAGTCGACCTTGACGGCGCCACGAATGTGGCCCTTGTCGTATGCAGAAACGTCCTCGTCGACCTCGACGAGCACGATGTTGGGGTCAGACAGGTGGGCCTCGACCCAATCGGCGTCCACGAGGACGGCTTCGCGACTCATGCTGGAACTCCCTTGCGAGTAGTAAGGAGACGACGGCTCAACAGGTACATCTCGCAGCCCAGGCAATAGCCGAAGGCCGCGTTCAAAAAGGCGGCGATGAACGCCAACGCCGAAGCGATCAGCCCGAGCCAGCTCAGGCCGACCGCGAACCCGATAACGCCCACCGCGGCGAAGCCGAGACCGACCGCTTGGGCGAATCGCGGCGGCGCCTCTGGTTCGCGTTCAGCTGGCGGACCGAGTCGCTTGGCGACCGTGTACCGAAACAGCAGGCCGTACGGGGCGCGGCGCAAACCGCCGAACGCTCCGATGGCGAACACCGCGGCCTGCACGGCGAGCACGATCCCGTTGCTGGTCAGCAATACGGCAGCGAGAACGATTGCAGTAATCGTCGCGGCGAACCGCAATCCGCGTGGATCTACGAGAGTGGCCGAACCGGCCATGGAAGACGCTCCTGACGATGGAAGGGAAGAAATCTCATCGCGTCAGGGCCGGAGGTCGAGCCCGGGGATTCGAGCAGAGCCGGCCCTGTCAGGGCATCGGACACAGGCAGGCGGCCACGCGGCACAGGTCGACCGCGCGCCTCTTCACGAGCACGACCGCATCGGCCTGCACGTCTAGCCTCACCGTGTCCATGCCTCGATGGTACGGACGGCGGTCACCTGCTGTCACCTTCGAACCCGCGGCGATCGCTGGGAGCAGCTCATCGGGAGGTTGAGGTGGCGGGGACAACGGCTCCGAGGGCGGCGATCACCTCAGCTTTACGCGGCGCACCACTGGCCCGCCTCACGATGCGGCCCGACGGGTCGAGCACCAGTACGGTCGGCGTCCGCATCACGTCGAGGCGGCGCACGAGGTCGAGGTGCGACTCGGCGTCGATCTCGACGTGGGTCACGCCGTCGACCATCGCGCTGACCTCACCAAGCGTCACGCGGGCCGCTCGGCAGGGCTGGCAGAACACCGTTGAGAACTGCACGAGGGTGGCTCTTTCGCCCAATGCAACCCCGAGATCGGACGCCGTGAGCAACTCGCCGTCCGGCTGCTCGCGCACTCGCCCGTTGCGCGAACGCCAGATCAGGCCGGCAACCGTCGTCACCGCCACGAGCGCGAGCACCGCAACAACCGAGACCCAGGTCACAGCTGCATCTAACCCCAGTGCGCCAGTAGGTAATCCCGCTGGTGACTGTGACATTCGCGCTGGCTCCGCCGGCTCGTCCCTCGCCAGCTCCACCAGCGACTAAGTCGACCAGGTCGCGGGCACCCACACGAGGGTGGCGCCATCAGAGCCGACGACCTTGAACGCGGTGATGTCCTTGGCCGCCAACGCGGTCGAACCGGACGCGTTGACCTTCGACACACCGGTGTACCCGGCGATAGGCGCCGACCAGCTGGCCGCGACATCGGTCTTGCCGTCGGGGCCGACGGCAATCAGTTGGCAGCTCGGGCCGGCGAGGTCCGCTGTGACGCCGACGACACTGACCTCCACCGAGGCGCCCCAGCCCTTCTTCCACTCAGTGACAGTCGCCTGCACGTGAGTCTGCGGGTTGGTGGCCGTGAAGATCTGCGCACCAGCCGGCGAAGGAGCGGCAGGGGTTGCAGCCGTCGTCGACGACGCGGGGTGGTGACCATGGGTGACTCCGACCCCGACCGAAACCCCTATCGCGGCCAGCACAATCACGGCCGCAGCGACCGAGGTCAAGATGCGCCGGCGCCGGTCATGCCGACGTTCGGCGGCAGCCGCACCCAATAACCGTTCGAGGAGCTGCGGACCAGGATCAACCGGCTCAGTCTCGACCTCCGCGCGGCTCACCCGGCCGAGCAGGCCAGGCAATGCCGCGAACGACGCGAGCTCGTCACGGCACTCCGGGCAGCCAGCGAGATGGGTATCGACACGGCTTCGATCGGCCGGATCCAGCGCCCCGAGCACGTAGGCGCCGAGGGACAGCCGCACCTCCGCGCATCCATCGGCGGTCATGCTTCGGTCACTCCTCTTTCTTCGAGAATCAAGCGTAGGGCGCGAAGTGCGTAGTAGGTGCGCGACTTCACGGTTCCGGCCGGCACGCCTAGTTCGGCAGCGGCCTCGGCAACGGATCTGCCGCGGTAGTAGGTCTCGATCAGCACCCGACGATGGTCGAAGCTCAGACTCGCGATCGCATCGGTCACCATCCAGGCCTCCAAGGCCCGGTCGACGTCGTCGTCGACCGCGACGATCTCCAGACCATCGGGTCCGGCCTCCGGCGGCCTGGCGCGACGGGCTCGGTAGGCGTCAACTGCGATGTGGCGTGCCACCGTGAAAAGCCACGGCCGGACGGCGTCTGGGCTGCGGTGGATTGCCTCCGGATGACGCCAGGCGCGGAGCAAGGTCTCCTGGACGACGTCCTCCGCGCGTTGCCGATCGCCGTTCGTGAGCCGCAGCGCGTAACCCAGGAGCGGGCGGGCGTGCTCCTTATACAGGGCACGGATGAACGCCTCGTCCGTCGATCCCTGCATTTCCGCCACATCCCGTGAACGCTGGCGCATCATCAACGGTTCAAATCCACGTTCGCGATCGTCGCAGCTTTGCCGTCATGAAAGCGCTGAAGAATGGTCGGCGTTCAGCCGATCTTTCAGGCATGAGTGCCGGACTGATCACCACTCTCACGCTGATCTATGGCGGCTTCAGCGCGCTCGGCATCGCCGCCGGGGTCGCGATCCTGCGCAAAGCCGGGTACTCGTCGTGGTGGGTAGTGACGGGGTTCATCCCGATCGTGAACATCGTGATGATCGTGGCGTTCGCCTTTGCCGACTGGCCCGTCCTGCAGGAGCGGCGGCGCTACCACCGGCTGAAGACCGCCGAAGTCGTGCCCGACCGGCGATTCAGCTACGCGCCGGCCGGACCGGCACTGGATCAGTGACGCGGAGCGGACCAATATCGCTGCCACCTTCGCGAAGCGAAGCAGAAGCGCTGTCGCGCTGTCGGGCCCGATGGGCGCGCACCCGCGCCCGGATCCCGCACGCGGGTGTCGAGCACCAGCGCCGACGGCCGGTCGAATCGAGAAAGAGCTCGCGGCACGTCGCCTCTTCGCACTCGCGTAGGTAAGCCGCCTCCGTGCTGCTCATGGCGTCGATGGCCTGCTCGATGATCAGCGTCAGTGCGGCGTCGACGTCTGGGATCCGCCGGCGCACGTAACCGGGCTCAATCGGATCAGGGACGACGATGTGTCGCGGTGCTTTGGCTGCCCTCGCCAACGCGGCATTCACGGTGTCAAAGGCCGACGGGTGCGGCGTCCGGCCCTCGACCCGAGCAGCGGCGAGCTCGCGCAGCGCTGCACGGATCTGGCGCACTGCTGCCAGATCGGCAGCCGTCGGCTCCGTCTCGGGGGCCAACGCATGATGCTCGAGCCAGCTGCTTAACGCGTCGAGACCGGGGAGCCGCTCGAGGGGAGCCCGACTCGGCCAGTTCGCGCGCGTGGCGACCAGGTCGAGCCAGCGCGCACCGGTGTCCGGACGGGGGTCTGGGCGGCCAGCGAGTGCGGTCGAATCCATTCCTGGACTGTAACGTCCAGCCGCGTTACTTCTCGGGAAGCCGCGCTCGCCAATCGCGATGCGCGCCCGAACTGGCAGGATCGCGACCGTGTCGACCCTGACTGCCCGAGGCATCCGCGTCGCGTTCGGCGCCCGCGAAGTGCTTTACGGCGTCGACGCGACGATCGGGGCCGGCGATCGGGTCGGACTCATCGGACCCAACGGTGCCGGCAAGTCGACGCTGCTGCGGGTGCTCGCCGGCGAGATCGTGCCCGACGCCGGCACTGTCTCGTCGTCGGGCACCGTCGGTCTCCTTCCGCAGGAACCGGATCGCCGGTCAGGCGAAACCCTGCTCGCCTACCTCGGCCGACGGACCGGCGTCGCACCCGCGGAAACAGCAATGCAAGCGGCGGCCGACAGCTTGGCGTCGGCGTCGCCCGACGCAGCACAGGTCTACGACGAGGCGTTGCAGCGCTGGCTCGACCTCGGCGGCGGTGACTTCGACAGCCGCGCGGCGCAGGTGCTCGCGGACCTCGGGCTCGACCGCGCGGCGCTGGCGGTCGAGACAGCAGGCCTCTCCGGCGGGCAGATGGCGCGGGCGTCGCTGGCCGCCGTCCTGCTTAGTCGTTACGACATCTTGCTGCTCGACGAGCCGACGAACGATCTCGACCTCGATGGACTGGCGCGGCTCGAAGACTTCGTTCTTGGACGGCGGGGTGGGCTCGCGGTGGTGAGCCACGACCGCGAATTCCTGGCTCGTACGATCACCGAGGTCATCGAACTCGACCCGTTCAACGAGCTCACCCGCCAGTTCGACGGCGGCTGGGAGGCGTTCCTCGACGAACGGGAAGTCGCCCGCCGGCACCTGCGCGAACAGTTCGACGACTACGCCGACAAGCGTGGTGAGCTGCGCGATCGCATGCAGGCCGCCCGCGAGCAATCCGTGCGAGGAGCGTTGCGCGCCAAGCGCAAGGCACCAGACAACGACCGGGCCGCCCGCGGCGCGCGGATCGAGGCCGCGACATCAGGCGCCGCCAAGGTCCGATCGCTGGAAACGCGACTCACCAGGCTGGACGCCGAAGCGGTTGCCGAGCCGCGCAAGGAGTGGGAGTTGCGGATCGAGCTGCCGAGCGCGGCGCGGTCGGGCGACATGGTCGCGACCTTGGTCGACGCCGTCGTTACGCGCGGCGACTTCACCCTCGGACCGGTCACCCTCGATATCCGCTGGGCCGACCGCGTCGCCGTCCTCGGCCCAAACGGCGGCGGCAAGACCACCCTCCTGAAGGCACTGCTCGGGCAGCTGCCGTTGACGTCGGGAACCTCTGTACTTGGACCTGGGGTCGTCGTCGGCGAGCTCGACCAGGTGCGCCGCGAATTCGCTGGCGATCAGACAGTGGTCGACGTCCTCACTGCGGCGACCACGCTGGTGCCGGAAGAGGCGCGCACTCTGCTGGCGAAATTCGGCCTCAAGGCCGCCCACGTCGAGCGCCCAGCGGGCTCGCTGTCGCCCGGTGAGCGCACGAGGGCCGGGCTCACGCTGCTCATGGCCCGGCAGACCAACTGCCTTGTGCTCGACGAGCCCACGAACCATCTCGATCTTCCGGCGATCGAGCAGCTCGAACAAGCGGTGGCCGCCTATGCCGGCACGCTGCTTCTCGTCAGCCACGACCGTCGCCTCCTCGAGGCCGTTCCGACGCAGCGCAGGCTCCATGTCGTGCGCGGTCAGGTGCGAGAGGACTGACCATGACCGGGCGCGTACCTTGGACACCGTGGTCAGGACTGCTTTTCGCTTGCGATGGCTACCTCGCCATGTGCTGGCGCTGGTCCTGATCGCCGCGCTGATCCTGCTCGGCCGCTGGCAGTGGGACGTGTCGGAGTCACAGCGCGGTGGACTCCAGAACCTGCTCTATGCCTTTCAGTGGTGGGCGATGGCGGGGATGGTTGTCTACGGCTGGTGGCGGCTCTTGCGCGATGACGCCTACGGCCGCCCGGCCGCCCGTGTCGCTCCCTCTCGCGCGTCGCTGTCGTCGGCCGAAGCTGACTGGGAGTTCCCGGAGTTCGGCCAGCCCGACGCCTTCGCGAGCCTGACCGCACAGACCGCGGACGACCGAGACCCTGATCCTGAGCTGGCCGACTACAACGACTACCTCACACGCCTGAACGCCCGGTCGGAGCGCGCGCGTTGAATCTGCGATCACCGCTCGACCGCTATCGGCTGCTCGCCTACATCGTGGGAAC